>JAGFIR010000180.1 GCA_024103415.1 Acidimicrobiales bacterium | reverse complement strand
CCGTTGGTGGCGGCGCGCCCGCGTCCGCCCAGACGATCGATGAGCCCGCGACCCCCGTGGTCGAGGGACCGGTCACGGTCCCGACGGTGCCTGACGTCCCCACCGTTCAGATCGACCTGGACGACGACTCGGGAGTGACCAGGAGCGTGGCGGTCCTGCTGCTCCTCACCGTCGGCGCCATGCTGCCCGGCCTTCTTCTGGTGATGACATCGTTCACCAGGTACGTCATCGTCCTGGGCATCACCAAGAACGCCCTCGGGCTGCAGACCATCCCCCCGACCCAGGTCCTGATCGGCATCGCTCTCTTCCTGACGATCTTCACGATGGGCCCGACCCTGTCGGAGGTGAACGAGCGGGCGATCCAGCCGCTCATGGCGGGGGAGATCGAGGCGCAGGAGGCCCTCGAGACCGGGTTCGGCCCCTTCCGGGATCACATGCTCGCCCACACCTCCGACGACGACCTGCGGCTGTTCATGGGTCTCGCCGACACCGGGATCCCCGAGAACCGTCAGGAGACCCCGGCCTCGGTGCTCGTCCCGGCTTATGTGGTCTCCGAACTGCGGACGGCGTTCCTGATCGGGTTCATGGTGTTCGTCCCGTTCCTGGTCATCGACCTGGTCGTGTCCGCGGTGCTGATGTCGCTCGGCATGATGATGCTGCCGCCCGTCTTCGTCAGCCTTCCCCTCAAGCTGTTGCTCTTCGTGCTCGTCGACGGCTGGTCCCTGATCATCCAGTCGCTGGTCAAATCGGTGCAGGGGACAGTGGCATGACGGATGCCCAGGTCCTCGACATCCTCGTCGACGCCCTCGTGGTCGCGGCCAAGCTCGCGGGGCCGTTCCTCGTTGCCGCCGCCGGCATCGGGATCGCCGTGTCGCTGCTGCAGACGATCACCCAGGTGCAGGAGATGACCCTCACCTTCGTCCCCAAGCTGATCGGGGCAGCCCTCATCCTCCTCCTGGCCGGATCGTGGATGTTGCGCGAGGTGGTGTCCTGGGTGAGGGCGCTGTGGACATCGATCCCGGGATTGTGAGCCGATGGAGATCTCCCTAGACCCGGGCTGGGCGACCGGGCTCGCCCTGGCCTCCACCCGGGTCGCGGCGTTCGCCGTCGCCTCCCCGATCTACACCCGCATCCTGCCCGGCGTCGGGCGCATCGCCCTCGTCCTGGTCCTGGGCCTCTTCTTCTCCCATCCGGTGGTGATCCCCGACGTCTACGGCCTCATCGCGGCCGGGCTGATCAACGCGGTGATCGGTGTGGCGCTCGGCTTTCTCACCGGCATCCTGTTCCATGTCTTCCAGGTCGCAGGCGGCGTCCTCGACTTCTCCTCCGGCCTGTCCGTCTCCGGAGTCCTCGACCCGATGACCGGGCACCAGGACACCGTCTTCGGTCGAATCTTCGGTGTCGCTGCGGGTGCGATCTTCCTCGCTCTCGGTGGCGACCAACTGCTGATCGTCGGCCTGGGCCGCAGTGTCGACGCGATCCCTCTCGATGGTGTCCCATCGATCCACGCCGGCCTGGCCGACCTGGCGGTCTCGCTGCTCGGGAAAATGACGCTGGCGGCCGTGGAACTGGCCTTCCCGGCGGTCGCCGCCGTCTTCCTCGTCGAGTTGGCGCTCGGTCTCGCCAACCGCATGGTGCCCCAACTCAACGCCTTCCTGGTCGGCATGCCCATCAAGATCATCGTCTCCCTGCTTGTGGTCGCCGTGATGGTGCTGGCCGTCCCATCCCTGATGGACGGCGTGATCTCGGAGACCTGGAGGACCATGACCCGCGCCCTCACCGGCCTCACCTCGGGGTGATCGGTGCGCGCTTATCCGCATAGGGAAACGGCCGACAGTGAGAGGAGGCACCAGGATGGTGCACCGAGTCGCCCATGGATCGGGCCGTCTGCAGAGCAGAGCTGAACGATCGTGAGCGACACGCGTACCGAGAAACCAACTCCACGCCGCCTCCGCGAGGCCCGCAACAAGGGCCAGGGCTTCACCCGGAGCCAGGAGGTTGCGGTGGCATTCTCCCTCCTCGGTGCTGTCCTGTCCCTCCGACTCATCGCCCCGCACGTGGCAGGGGGAGTCCTGACCGAGACTCGCCGGTTCCTCGCCGCCGCCGGATCCGCCGATCCCCTCGGGTTCGCCGCGGAAAGGATGGGACCGATGCTGGTCGGCGCTCTCATCCCGTTCCTGGCGGTGGCCGTGATAGCCGCGGTCGCCTCCGGTGTGGCCCAAACCGGCATCGTGTTCGTCCCCGCCGCCGCCAAGCCACGGCTCGAGAACCTCAGCTGGCGTCGGGGCCTCGAGCGGCTCCGGCCCAGTCGCGTCGGCTGGGATCTCGTCCGCGCCGGGGTCAAGACCGCGCTGCTGGTGGCCCTCACGTGGTCCTCCATCCAGGCGTGGCTGGACTTCGTCGGCTCCCGGCACGGTCTGTCGGTGGCGATCGAGACGACGACCAGCCAGGCATGGGGGCTCGTGGCGCGCACCGCCCTCACCGCCGTGGCCGTTGCCATCGCCGACTACGCGATCAATCGCTACCGCACCCAGAAGAGCCTGAAGATGACCCGCTCGGAGGTCAAGCGTGATCTGAAGGACCAGGAGGGCGACCCGATGCAGAAGATGCGTCGCCGGCGTCTGGCATCTGAGATCTCTCGCAATCGGATGATCTTCGAGGTCGGGAAGGCCGATGTCGTGGTGACCAACCCGACCCACATCGCCATCGCCCTGCGCTACGACCCCAAGGAGCCCGCGCCGAGAGTGGTGGCGAGGGGAGCCGGATTCCTGGCGGAGCGGATCAAGACCGAGGCGCGCCGCCACGGTGTGCTTGTCACCGAGAACAAGCCATTGGCGCGCGCCCTCTATCGCAGCGCAAAGGCCGGTCAGTTCGTCCCTGCGAGCTTGTACGAGGCAGTCGCCATCGTGCTGGCGACCGCCTTCCGTCGCAAGGGGTGGGCGGCATGAGGATGACCAGGGCCGCGGTGCCGGCGTTCCTGATGGCCGCCATCCTGATGATGGTGGTCCCGGTCTCACCGGTGGTCCTCGACGTCATGCTGGCCGCCAACCTGGCACTCGCCGTACTGATCCTGCTCGGCACGATCCTTCTCAAGGACAGCCTCGACTTCTCGGTGTTCCCGTCACTGCTCCTCATCACCACCCTGCTCAGGCTGGCGCTCAACGTCTCGTCGACCCGTCTCATCCTCCTCGAGGGCTATGCGGGCAAGGTCATCGAGACGTTCGGCAACTTCGTGATCGGCGGATCGGTCGTGGTCGGCCTCGTCGTGTTCTTCATCCTCATCGTCATCCAGTTCGTGGTGATCACCAGCGGCGCCAGCCGGGTCGCCGAGGTGGGTGCCCGGTTCACGCTTGACGCCATGCCCGGCAAGCAGATGGCGATCGATGCGGACTTGACCGCCGGGCTCATCAACGAGGAACAGGCCCGGGAGCTGCGGGCCCGGATCGCCAAGGAGGCGGACTTCTACGGGGCGATGGACGGCGCCTCCAAGTTCGTCAAGGGAGACGCGATCGCCGGCCTCATCATCACCGCCATCAACCTCTTCGGTGGTCTCGCCGTCGGTGCCGGCATGATGGGGCTGTCCTTCCAGGAGGCAATCGAGACCTTCAGCCTCCTGACCGTGGGTGACGGCCTCGTCAGCCAGCTCCCGGCCCTCCTCATCTCGGTTTCTACGGGTCTGTTGGTGACCCGCGTCCGGTCCGAGGAGGACCTGAGCGGTGAGCTCGCCGACCAGCTCTTCAATCGTCCGAAGGCGATGCGGATCTCGTCGTACATGGTCGCCGGCCTGTCGCTGCTTCCGGGCCTCCCGACCTTGTCCTTCCTTGGAATCGCCGGCGTCCTGTTCGTCGCCTCCGGCCGGAGCAAGAAGGATCAGGCCGAGGCCGCCAAGCCGGCGAGCGAGCCGGTCGTCAGTGTCTCACCGGACTCGCCCGAGGCACTCCTCCCTGGCATGCGCGTCGAGCCTCTCGAGCTCCATCTCGCATACGACATCCTCGATCTGATCGACACCGAACACGGTGGTGACCTGCTCGACAGGGTGCGCGCCCTGAGGGGCCAGATCGCCCAGGAGCTCGGCTTCGTCATGCCGTACGTGCGCACCCGGGACGACGTGACGCTCCCGCCGAACACCTATCAGATCCTGTTGCGCGGGGTGGAGGTTGCCCGGGGCACCGTGCCTCCGGACCGGCTGCTTGCGATCCCGACCGGGGACGACGCCGAGATCGCCGCCCTCGGGGGAGAAGAGACGACGGAACCGGTCTTCGGTCTCACCGCCTACTGGCTTCCGGCGAGTGCCCGGTCGGCGGCAGTCGCCGCCGGGGCCACTGTCGTGGATCGGTCGTCGGTCATCGTCACCCACATGGCCGAGGTCGTGCGCTCCAATGCCGCCCTCCTCCTCTCCCGTCAGGACGTCCAGGAACTGGTGGAGAGCCTGCGTCACGACGAGCCGATCCTCGCTTCCGAGGTCGGTTCGGAGCGACTTCAACTCGGCATGTTCCACCAGGTGCTTCGCAGCCTCCTCGACGAGCGGGTGCCCATCCGGGACCTGGGTCGGATCATCGAGGCGCTCACGTCCAGACCCGGTCTGCAAACCGTCGATCTCATGGTGAATGCTGCCCGGGCGGCGCTGGGCCGGACCATCGTCTCCCGCATCGCTCCCGACGGGACTCTGGGGGTGATCACCCTGGAACCGCAACTGGAGACATCCCTGCACGAGGCCCTGCGCGAGGTGGACGGGGAGGTCCTGCTCGTTCCCGACCCGAGGGCGATGCACGATCTCGTCGCACAGACCGGCAACCTCCTCGCCGAGAAGGGCGCGTCCCGCACGGCCATCGTCTGCTCACAGGCCCTCCGTCGCCCGCTTCGCAACGCCATGCGCTCGGCGGGCCTCGAGGTCCCCGTCATCGCCTATCCGGAGATTCCCGCGTCCATCACCGTCGAGACCAAAGGAGTGATCGCACATGCACTCGCACACTGACGCCCTGACCGTCGAGGCCGGGACTGCCGAGCAGGCCCTCTCCGAGATCTCCGCCCGACTCGGGCCGGACGCAGAGATCCTGGACGCCCGCAAAGTGCCAAAGGGCGGCATCGCCGGCTTTTTTGCCAAGGAGCTGGTCCAGATCACCGCCCGCTCCCGACACAACGGCGAGACCCGGGCGCCGTTCGAGCGCGTGCTCGAGACGGCACTGGCTCGTGAGGAGGAAGCGAAGGCAGCCGTGGCGGTGCACGACGGGATGCCGAAGGTCCTGGAGCCATCGGCCGCGCCGCCGCAGGAACCCGAAGCGCCGGCCTCTTGGCGTCTCACCGGCAGCGTCGACTGGAGCGTCACCGCTCTCTCCCGACACGACCTGCCCTGGCCGATGATCGACTCGGTGATGGGTCTCGATCCCCGGGACGACCTGGGATGGATAGCCGCGATCGCCGGAGCGGTCGCTCCGTGGTGCCGACCGCTCCCCGGCGGGTCGTCGATCATGGTCGGGCCGTCCGCCGGCCGTCTGGGCCGCGCCCTCGGGATCGAGGTCGTCGATCCGTCGGCGTTGGCGCCGTATGCGGGCGACTTCGCCGCCTCCGTGACGGCGTCCGACCGGGGCTGGGTCGACACCGTTCGCGGCGAACGCTGGCTCAATCTGGTGGTCGACGGCAGGTCGTCGGCGATGGGGCTTCTCGGTGAAGAGGTGCTCGCCGTCTCCTGGGTGGGGAGCAAGGGCATCGCATCGGCTCTTCGGCTCGCCTCCTCCCTGGGGCTGGTCCTCGGTTACGGGATGGAAGGGCGCCATGGAGCCGCCTGTCGGGCGACCCCCATCGACGTGGCTCTGGCCGTCCGGGACCTGGTGGGCAGGCGGCGATGAGGCGGGCGAGCCCGATCCAGCGGCTCCCGGCGGTGTGGGGCCTCATCGGCCTGGTTCCGATCGCCGTTCTGCTCTTCAAGTCGGACCTGACACTCTTCGAGGCCGGGGTGCGGGCGCTTGTCGTGCTGGTGGTGGTGATGTTCCTCCGATGGCTGGGGGACAAGGCCGTCCGGGGAGTGCTGGCCACTCTCGAGCCGGGACCGCCGGGTGTGGAAGCCGGGGTCGGCGACGACGGCACTTGATCGTCCCTGCCTCCGGCCGACCTTATGAGGTGTGGAGGAAGCATCGATGACGACGGTCCTGGAAGAGCTTCCGGTCGAGGAGGAGCTGCAGCCCGAGGTCCCGCCTGCGGGCGTCCTCGGCGTCGGCCTGCATCCGGCCGCCGTCCATCGTTTCGAGATGGCCGGCACGTGCCGGCTGGTCGACGATCCGGGCGAAGCGGACGTGGTCGTCGCCTCCACCAGGATCCCCCGGAGACGCTCCGTTGCCGCATTGGTGGACGAGATCGGCCAACAGGCGCCGGACCTCCCACTCCTCGTGCTGGTGCATCCGGGTGGCGAACCGCTCGCCGTCGAGTTCCTGCGAGCCGGTGCCAGAGCGGTCGTCGCCGAAGGCAACGAGGCACAGATCCTCGAGTGGCTCGCTGACCGTCCCACCGACGAGCCGCTGGTCGAGACCTTCGAGCGTCGGTTCGACCAGCACCTCGACCGAAGGTCGGCGGGCGTGGTCATCGGTCTCACCCCGTTCGAGTCGAGGGTCAGGGAGCTGACGCAGGCGGGAATCTCGCGCATCGCATTGGTCCGCATCCCCGAATGGCAGCGAGCAACCGCCAGGCTCTCATCCGAGGCCCTGACGCTCCTCGAGCGACGTCTGCAGGTCCAGTTCGAGGACTTGTGTCGGGCCGTCGGGGCCGAGCTTCACCAGATAGGCCCGGGGGAGCACGGGATCATCGGACGCGACCTGTCGGCTCGAGATGCAGACGATCTCGGGAGAAAGCTGGCGGCGGTGGCGGCATCCTTCTCACCCGACCGCACCGCCCCGCTCGGTCTGGCCATGGGTCACGTCGGTCCCGAAGTCACCTCCGATTCGGCCACGCTGATGGAACTGGCACGACGGGCGCTCGAACTCGCAGCCGGACCCGATGGGCCCGATGTCGTCAACGCTGACGACCTCTCCCGGGCACTCGCTTCCTCCACCGAGCTCGACACAACATTCCAGGCCGTGCGTCTCGTGGAGCATCACGATCCGGCGGGCGAAGGCCACGGAGCCCGGGTCGCCGGGATCGTGAGCCGTTTGGCCGAGCATCTCGGAGTCGAGGGTCGGGAACTCGTCCGGGCACGTCTCGCGGCCGAACTCCACGACGTCGGCAAGGTCTCCCTTCCCGAAGAGCATGCCTACGCCGCGGGCGAAGGGGACCCCACGGCGGTCGCCGCCTATCGCTCTCACCCCGAGTTGGGCGCGGAGGCATTGCGGGCCGCTGGCTGGGATGTCGTTTCCGCCATCCGCCATCATCACGAGCGGTGGGACGGTACTGGCTTCCCCGACGGGCTGGCCGGTGAGGACATCCCGCTCGAAGCCAGACTCATCGCGGTCGCCGATGCCATCGACCGTTCCTCACTGGTAGAGGTCGAGGCTCAGGCCGGGACGGCCTTCGATCCCGAGATCGTCCGGCTGGCGATCCAGGTGCTCCGCTAGTCGGTCAGGTTTCCTTGGTGGGAACCTGGGTGCGAAGGATCTCGGCGGCGCGGTCGAGGGTGCTGACCGCTGCTCGATTCTGCTCGACGACCTGGTCGTAGACCTCGGCCCGATGCACCTGCACCGACCGGGGTGCCTCGACGCCGATCCGGACCTGGTTGCCCCGGATCTCCATGACCGTGATGACCACGTCATGGCCGATGCGGATCGACTCTCCTTCGCGTCGGGTCAGGATCAGCATCAGGCGGCACCGGGGTCGACTGTCGCACGCAACGGGTAGTCGGAGTCGGCCAGGACGACCTGACGTCCGATCAGGGTCTTTCGGTGCACGACGAATGGACCCAGGAGATTGAGGTGGACGAGGTCCGACTCGGGCTCGATGGTCACCGGGCAGAACACGACGGCGTCCTCCGGCCGCTCGAGACCCAGTGCCTCCTGGTCCTCATCGCTCAGGTTGGGGGCGTAGTCGGGGAAGAAGAGCCACGGCACACACACGACCATCGCCACGTCCTCGTCCTCGAGGGACTGAAGCAGCTGGAACGCCCCGTTCTCGACGATCTCGACGAGAGCGAACCTGGTGAGATGCGGGAAGCCCGGGATCCCACTGGGGAAGTGGATCGTGTTCGCCTCAGGGGATGTTTCGACCGTCACCGCAAGAAGTCGATCAACGACGGCTGGATGCTTCGGGCCAATGCACCGAGGGTGGCTTCATACGCCACCTGCTGGAGCTGGAGTTGCATGATCGCCTCGGCCACGTCGACTGACTCTACTTGCGACAAATGGTCCTGCAGTGACAGCTTCTCATCGGCGTTGCGGCGCTCGGCAGCCTCGATTCGATTGCTGGCTGCCCCCAACCCGGCGAGCGCCGAGAGGATGCGGTCCATGGACTTGTCGACCTCGCCGATCAGGTTCTGCACCTGGGCGTGATCGTTGGCGTCGATCTCGTCGGCGAGTCCCTGGAGGACGGCGAACAGATCCATGTCGGCGGGGTCGGTGGCGAAGAACACCCGGTCGCCGTTGACGTTGACCCTGATCTCATCCTTCGGCCCGACCCGACGCACCACCTCGCCGTCGTCGCCGAGGTACAGAACGGGGGAGGAGGGGTCCAGCGGATCCTGGAGCGCGACGGCGTCACCGTCCGCCGTTCCCGCGAACAACGCCCGGTCGCCGATCCTCGAATTGGCGATGGAGATGGCCTCGTCCCGGATGGATCTCAGCTCGGCGACGAACGCCGATCGTTCGGCGGCGTTGGTGACGGTGCCCGACCGGATGGCGAGCTCCCTGGCACGGTGAAGGCGGTCGAGCAGCGTCTGAAGCTTGCTGTCGGCGAGCGACGTCCAGAGGAGGCCGTCACTGGCGTTTCGCGCCGCCTGGTCGGACGCCGCCTGGCGGCTCCGCAGGGACATCGCCTGATTCATCGCCGACGGGTCGTCCGATGGCTTGTGGATCCGCTTGCCGGATCCGAGGGAGCTCTGAGCATTCGTGAGCTGGGTCAGCCGGTCCTGCAGACGCTGGAGCGTCTGGTACGTCATCGCCTGCTGGGTGATCCTCATGTCATCACCTTCCGACCAGGCCGGTTCGGGTGATCAGTTGATCCAGCAGTTCGTCCACGGCAGTCATCACCCGCGCCGAGGCTTGATAGGCGTGCTGGTACTCGATGAGGGCCACCATCTCCTCGTCGATCGACACGCCGTGGGCGCCCAACCGGGCCAGCTCGGCCGTGTCGTGCAGCTTCCCCTGGGCAGTGGCTGCGTCGCGGGCGGTCCGGGCCCGGACGCCGATGTCGGTGACGACCTCACGCCACATGTTGTCGAGATTCGCCCTGGTGGTCGGGTCGCCGACGAGAGCCTCCTCCTCCTCGCGAAGGGCCGCGAGCGAAGCCGCATTGGTGCCGTCGTGAAGTGCGAAGGGGATCTTCGAGGCCGCCAGGCGGTCCGGATCGGTGACGAGGAGCTCGAAGGTGAAGGAGGCGTCCTCGAAGTGGAACAGGTCGGTGCCAGGGTTTCCGTCGACGTCCGCGCCGTTGCCGTGCCGAAGGTTGAGGCTGTGGGCGAGGTGCTCGACGAACCCGGAGAACTGGGACCTGAGGGCCGGCAGCCCGACGCCAAGGAACTGCTGATACTCGCCGATCGTGCCGCCGGCCGTGACGGGGACGTTGGACGGATGCATCACGTCGAGAGTGCCGGCCTGCCACTCGAGGTCGTTCACCTCGATACCGAGGACCAGGGTGAGACCGTTCACCGACACCTTCACAGAGCCGTCGTCCATAACACGGGAGCCGGCACCGATCAGCTCGGCCAGCCGGTCCAGGGCCTGGTCGCGCCGGTCGAGGAGATCGTTCGGCGTGCTTCCGAGCCCGTTGCTCCGGCGGATGGCGTCGTTCAGGCCCGCCACCTCGTGGAGGAGCCGGTTCACTTCGTTGACGTCCTGTTGGGCCGAGACCCGGGCGTCGGACTCGACCCGGTTCCAGCTTTCCGCGACGGTGTTGACCCGTGTGGTGAGCGCCCGGAGGGTGGCGATCACGTTCCGTCGGGCGGCCGGGTCGGTCGGGCTGAGTGACAGGTCCTCGAATGCCTTCCAGGTGTCGGCAAGAGCGGCGCTGATTCCCAGTTCCGGCTCGGCGAGCGTCTCCTCGACGCTGGCCAGCAGCGAAGCCCGCACGTCGAGGCCGGCGGCCAGGCTCAGGCCGGCCCTGACCCGCATGTCCAGGAACTCGTTGCGAAGCCGGTCGACGCCCTCGATCGTCGTGCCGGTGCCCACGATGCCGTAGGCCGCGCGATGCCCGTGCTCACGGCTCAGCTGGGTAACGCGCTGCCGGGTGTATCCCGTGCTGTGGGCGTTAGCCACATTGTGCGAGGTGGTCTCCACTCCTGCGCGCGCCGCCAGGATGCCGGAGAGCGCCGTGTGGAGGGAGAGGAGGTCCGACACCTCAGACCACCTGGTCGTGGGTCACGGGGCGCGTGATCGGCCTTTCGACGCGGCCGTCGGGGCTGTAGGTCGAGGGGTCGTCGACGAGGCCGGAGAGCGCCGCCTGGACGCGGCTCAAACCCTCGGTGGCGAGTCGGCGGTTGTCGCGAGTCACTTTCTCCACCTGGTCCACGAGTGACATGAAGCTCTCCCGATGCTCGGCGAAGGCAGTGCGGTGTGGCTCCGGTGCGTGCTCGGCGAGATAGGCGAGCTTGAGATCCCCGGGCGGCATCTCCCACTCTTCGGCGAGCTCCGAGAGGAGTTCCTCCCGATACTCCTCCTCCTCACGTATGCGGCCGAGGACGCTCTCGATTTCCGCCATGGCGAACGGCACGAACATCGCCTGGTCGGACGCGAGCAGAAGCTGGGCCTCCAGCAGCTTGAAGAGCAGGTACTCGACGAGCTGTCTCTGTCTCCCGAGCTGCGTGACCAGGTCGGGGAGGGCGCGGGACGCCGGGTGAGTTCTCACGTCTTCACGGTCGGCCACTGCCCCCGGGGATTAAGCCC
>JAGFIR010000173.1 GCA_024103415.1 Acidimicrobiales bacterium | reverse complement strand
GACATCGACAGCGGCACGGCGACCGACGTGGCTTCGGCAATCGCCCGTCAGTTCGGCACGGGTGTCGACGCGGCTCGCCTTGCGGTCATCACGACCGCGTCGATCATGGGCGTGGCCCCGACGCCCGACCTCATCGCCGGGCTCACGCAGGATCCCGCCACGGCCGCGTTCACGGCCAACATCACCGGTCTCGATGCCGACATCCGCCAGCTGGACGGTGTCACCTACATCACGGCCGGGATGGCCATCTTCTTCCTCTTCTTCACGGTCCAGGCAGGAGTCCTTGGCCTGCTCGACGAGGAGCGCGAGGGAACCCTGCGACGGCTCATGGCGGCGCCCGTGCCACGTGCGGCGGTGATCGGTGGCAAGGGCTTGCTGGCGCTGATCCTCGGGGTGTTCGCCCTGACCACTTTGGTGGTGGCGTCCAGCCTCATCATGGGAGCGAGTTGGGGCCACCCGCTGGGAGTGGCGATCATGATCCTCACCGGTGTGGCAGCCGCCGTCTCGTTGATGGGCGTGGTCGCCGGTCTGGCAAAGTCACCCGAGGGCGCAGAGAACCTGGCGGCGATCACGGCGGTGATCCTGGGAATGCTCGGCGGCGTGTTCTTCCCGATCGAGAGCGCGGGTGGTGCCCTTGCCGCCGCCTCGGTCATCACCCCCCACTACTGGTTCCTGCGGGGTCTCGGCGACCTGGCCGGGGGCGCCCCGTGGACCAACGCCTTCCCCGCTGCCGCCGTCCTGATCGGCATGGCGGTGGTGCTCGGCTTGGCGGCGGGATGGGTCCTGAACCGGAGGTTCGCGGAATGAAGGCGCTCGCGATCGCCTACTCGAACCTGAGGCGGATGCTCCGTGACCGGAGCAGCATCTTCTTCGTCTTCATATTCCCGATCGCCATCATCCTGCTCGTCGGGATCCAGTTCGGTGGCGGTGTCCGCCCGGAGGTCGGGATCTACCAGGACGGAGCCGGGGGTCTGTCGGATGCCGTCGTCGCCGAACTGGAGGCGTCGACCGCCTTCCTGACCGAGAGATTCGACTCCGAAGAGGACCTGATCACCGCCGTGGAGCGGGGCATGGTCAACGCCGGGGTGTTCCTGCCCGCCGATATGGACGGGACGATCTCGGGTGGGGGGATGGCCCATATCGAGTTCGTGGCCCGGCCCGACGGGTTCGGGACCGAGTTGCAGACCATCGTCACCTCGGCGGTCTCCAGGGTGCTCGCCCCGGCGGGGGCGGCTCGCTTCGCCGCCGCCGAGACCGGGACGGGGTTCGACGAGGCCCTCGAGGTGGCGCGCGAGGCGGTGGGGAGCTTCCCGGGCGTGGAGGTCTCGGTGTCCCGTCTCGGCGAGTCCCTGTTCCCCGAGGGAATGGGTCGCTTCGACCTCGGCGCACCCCAGCAGCTCGTGCTCTTCACCTTCATCACGACCCTGTCCGGGTCGGCGGCGCTGATCCTGTCCCGCAAGTTGGGGATCACCAGCCGGATGCTGGCGACACCGACGCCCTTGCGGACCGTCATCGTGGGGGAGAGCCTCGGACGGGCCTTCGTGGGGATGTTCCAGGGCACCTACATCCTGGTGGCGACGATGCTGCTCTTCGGGGTCGATTGGGGTGACCCGCTGGCGGCCCTGCTCCTCCTGGCCGCCTTCACTGCTGTGGCGGCCGGGGCGGCCATGCTGATGGGCTCGACCTTCTCCAACGAGAACCAGGCGGGTGGCATATCGATCCTCGTATCCCTCGGTCTGGCGGCGCTGGGCGGCTCGATGTTGCCTCTGGAGCTGTTCCCGCCGGGCATGAGGCGGGTTGCCATGGCGACACCGCACGGGTGGGCCCTGCAGGGTTATGCCGACCTGGTGAGAGCCGACGGTGGCCTGATGGACGTCCTGCCCGAGATCGGTGTGCTCGCCGCGTATGCGCTCGTCCTCTTCGCCCTCGCCACATGGCGGCTCCGGCGGACGCTCACCTCTGGTTGAATGAGCTGATGCCACAGCCTTCCCTGGGTCGCCTGCTGATCATCCTCGGCGTCGCCTTCTTCGTCCTGTCGCTGTTGGGATCCGACGGGGAGCCGAACCTGATCGCACCGATCATGCTCATCTTCTTCGGCCGGATCATCTCCGCCGCCAACAAGCGACAGAAACGGCAGAAGCAACGCACCGTGGTCAGAGGCGGCAACGGTCCCATCACCCTGCCACAACCGGAGCCGTCGAAACCCAAGGCATCGCGTCGGAAGGGCGGTATCGAGGAGCGGTTGCGGGAGATCCTGATGGTCCCTCCGATGACCGCCCCGGCGCCCGGTCGGCAGCAACAGCCGAAGCCGGTCACGACTGCTTCGGCGCCCGACCCGGTTTCTCAGGAGCCCGCCCGGCCCGAGCCGGTGGTGGAGAGCCGCCCGACGCCGGTGGTGGCCGAGCCGGTGAGGAGGGAGCCGCCGCTACGTCCGATGGCGACCCGCGAGTCGGCGCTGCCGCGCCGCGTCCCGCTGCGAACCGCTCCGACGCAGATCGCAGCTACGACGACTGCACCGGCGACTGCGATGTCCTCGCTCTCGACGGCCCGGCCCTCCTACTCGGCGAAGATGAGCAGGAGGCCATCGGCGGTGAGACGCACGGCTCCCGGGATCAAGACGTCGGCCGAGATGGTGGCCGAAGCCAAGGAGCGCCTCCGGCGCAAGGATCAGACATCGACGGCGGCAGACCGTCGAGCCTGACGCAGCTCCTCGGCGAAAGCGGCGCGTCCTGACGGGTCATCGAGAAGACCCCGATTCTCGGCCAGCTTCAACGCCGACTTGAACGCCACCTGGCTGACGCTCTCACCATGGATGAGCCTTCCCTCCAGCCGGTAGAGCCGGGCGCGGGCGAGACACGCGGCGAGGAACTTCTTCTCCACCACCTCGCCCTTCCACTCCTCCAGCTCGTTGCCCACGACCTGGTAGGCATCGAGGATCGGGAGGAGTGCCCACGGAGAGAGCCGCTTCCCCAGCGCTTCGAGCACCCCATCGGGCCCGCGGTCGACCAGCACCGCTCGCCAGTCCGGGCAGTCCAGGGCGAGATCGGCGTCGATCTCCCGGGCGAACTGCTCCCGCTCGGCGAAGAAGAACTCGAACTTGAGCAGGTCGCGCAAGGCCAACATCCGGTCGACCAGGTCCTCGGGATCCTTCGCCCCGGACGCCAGGGCCATTTCCGCCATGGCCCGGGGCACGAAGAAGTGGAGAACCACGTTCCGGTAGTACGACAGCTGGATCATCTGCGTGTCGTCGAGCCAGTAGACCCGGCGGCCGCCCGCTTCGTGGGAGGAGGCGCCGCCGGTCTCCACGAGCCAGTCGAGAAGCCCTTCCAGGGCCTTCGGGTCGCGGAGGTCCGTGTCCTCGGTCATCTCCAGGCTGCGCTTCTCGATGAAGTCGAGGAGACGGGAGCATGATGCCGCCAGGTGGTCTGCGTCTCTCGCCGTCCCGCGCTCGGCGAGGAGAGCGATCGAGAGCACTGAGATCGGGGTGATCGGGGTGGCCTCGCCGATGCGGCGCATGGCCTCGAAGGCCACCTTCTGGAGGACGATCGACTCCTCGTCCGTCTCCGCTCCCGACGTCATCGACTTCAGCGAGATCGGCTCGCCAAAGCGCACATGGATGTCGCCGTACCGCTTGCGCAGTGACCGCACTGCCTTGAACAGCCAGCGGATCGACTCCTTCTCCTTGGCTCGCCCCTGTGCCTCCCGGGTGTAGTCGGGCACGTCCTGGATCTGGTCATAGGCGATCGAGACGGGGACGAGCATCACGTCGTCGGCCTTCCCCCGGCTGAGGGAGTCGTTGACGTAATGGAGGAGCCCGAACCGGGGTGGCGCCAGACGACCCGACCGCGACCGCCCCCCCTCCATGTACCACTCGAGAGTGAAGCGCTTCTCGATGAGGAAGTCGATGTACGCCCGGAGCACGCGTTTGTAGATCTCGTCGTCCTTGAACGACCGGCGGATGAAGAACACGCCCGTCCGCCGCATCAGCGGCCCCACCGGGAAGAAGTCGAGGTTGTTGCCCCCGGCGGTGTGGTTGGCGGGGAGATCGTTCTCCCACAAGAGGTATTGCAGGGTGAGGCGGTCCAGGTTCGACCGGTGTGAAGGGAGGAACACGACCGGGTGGTCGCGGCCCAGTTCCGCGATGCGACGCACCTCGTCGGAGTGGTATCGGATCCGCCCGTACCCCTGCCGGTACAGGGCGTGGATGAGGTTGGCGATGATGTCGATCACGTAAGGGCTGTGCGTGGCGGCGATCTCGTCGAGGTGCCGCTCGGCCAGACGCATGGCCGCTTCGTCGTCGACGCCCCGCTCCCGGGCAGCGGAGACGATCGACTCCCGGAAGCTGCGACGCGAGAGGATCGCTTCCGGGACGAACCTCGGGACCTTGTAGCGGTTCCCGAGGATCTCCCGCTCCCTGACGTCGAGGGCCCGCCAGGCTCGCCGGGTCACGAAAGCGGGGAGGCCGTCGATGTCGTCGGCCTGCCCGTAGGCCCGCCTCAGGTCGGACACGGCCGCTCCGGCGCCGGCGATCCGGGCCACACGGGAGGGCTTGAAGATCAACGTCCACCAAGCGCGAAGACCCCTCGGGTCGCGGGGGTCGCCCGGCTTGAAGATGTCCGTCCAGTCCACCGAGCGATTCCCGTTGCGCTCCGGGGCCATCCACACGACCCGGAGGGGGATCAGCCAGGCTTCCCCGGCAAGGACCTGTTCCAGGGCGTCGTCGTCGCCGCCACGACCGCGGCGAGAAGAAGAGATGCGAACCGTCCGGGCACCCGGCCCGACCTTTCTCGAGAGCCACGATCTGAGGATGCGCTCCTCGAGACCCGTGGAGACGTCGAGGAGGTGGACGGTGGGCAGGCCGGCCGGGCCGCGCAGGTTGTTGTCGACTGCCTTCCGGGGCACGGCCACACTCTACGGCCGGTGCCACAATCGGGTCGATGCGGGTGGTCGCACAGAGGGTGAGCCGTGCCTCGGTCACGGTGGACGGCCGGGTCGTGGGGGAGATCGGCCCCGGGCTGTTGCTGCTGGCGGGGGTGGCGCGCGGGGACACCGAGGAGGTGGTCCGGGCCGCCGCCGACAAACTGGCCGGTCTGCGCATCTTCCCCGACGACGAGGGGCGCATGAATCGCTCCGTCGTCGACCTCGGGGGAAGCGCCCTCGTGGTCAGTCAGTTCACGCTGCTCGGCGACGCCCGGCGGGGTAGGAGGCCGTCTTTCACGGAAGCCGCCCCGGGCCCCGAGGCCGAGCCTCTGGTGGAGCTGTTCGCCCGCGAGCTCGAGGCCCGCGGTGTTCCCACCTCGACGGGGTCGTTCGGTGCCCACATGGAGGTGGAATTGGTCAACGACGGGCCGGTGACCCTCGTCCTCGACTTCTGACGGTCAGGAGGCGGCTACTCGCCGGAACCGGGCACCCTCGATGTGCTTGGGGAGGATGGCCAGACCGAGACCGATGCCCAGGAACGGGAGCAGACCGGTGTCGATGCCCCATCCCGCGGGCATCCCGAGTGGCTCCCAGAGGAGCGAGGCCGCGACGAGGAAGACGATGGCGATGATCGTGGCTCCGCCCGAATTGCGCGTCGCCCACGCCGACAGGCCGATGACGGCGATGACCGCCGGGAAAACCCAGGGCCAGGCCACGAGGAGGACGCCCGCGGTGATTCCCAGGCCCTTGCCGCCGGCAAACCGGTACCAGACGTTGTAGAGGTTGCCGAGGGCCGCCGCGAGACCCGCAGCGACGACACCCTGGTCCCCGGCGAGGAACGAGCCGATGAGGGCGGCACCGGCGCCTTTGGCCATCTCGACGAGGAGGACGGTGACCGCCAGACCCGGCCCGCCTACCCGAAGCGCGTTGGCGGTGCCCGGGTTCCCGGTCCCTTCGCGACGGAGCTCCACCTTCCGGAACCGACCGATCCACTCGGCGGTGGGGACGGATCCGATCAGATAACCGAGGACTGCCGCGCCCAGCATCTCCATGAGCTCATGCTCCCATGAAACGCCGGCCCGCGTCGCAGAATCTCAGGAAGTCGCAACTCCCGCACCACGGTCCCGGGGTCTCGCCGAACGCCTCCGACTCGATGCCCCCGACGAGACGCTCCATGGTGGACCCCGCCTCCTCGAGCCACGCCTCGTCGGCGACATGGCTCTCCTCGGCGCCGCCACCACCGAGATAGGCGAAGGTCACCACCAGGCTCTCCGGCTTGGGTCGTCCTAACTCGTATGACCCGGCGGCCACGGCGTAGGCCTGGAGCTGGACAACCCGCGACGGGTCGTCGGAGGGCCGACCACTCTTGAAGTCGACGATCTCCCATTTGCCGTTGTCGATGTAGATGGCATCGATCCGCCCGCGCACCACGGTGCTCCGGATGGTGAGATTGAATGGCTGCTCGACCAGATCGGCCGGCCGCCGGGCGAATCGCGACCCGAGGAACGTCTCGAATGCGCCCGGCGCAGCCGGCTCTTCCGTGACCAGGTCGTACGACGGTGTCTCGTCCCCGATGGGGAGCGGGACGATGCCCCTGTGGTGGAGCTCGATTCGGCGGTGGATCTCGGTCCCCCTCACGGCAGCCGGGTTGGCGCGGCGGGGGAGCGGGTCCACCTCGCTCCAGTAGAAGCGCTTCGGGCATTGGGCATAGGTGACGAGACCGGTCACTGACACCGGTTTCGGTCCGGATGCTGGGTGTGCGGGTGCCTGCTCCGCCATGGAAAAGAGCCGTTGCTCGACTTCGGTCACCACGCGCTCGTGCTCCTGGCGCAGACTCAGCTCTTCCGACAGCCTCTCGGGCCACGACGGGTCGGCGAGAGTCGCCCGGATCGCACCGTCCCAGCCCTCCGGGAAGTGGGGGTCCGGATCGAAGGTGGTCTCGAACCTGAGCAGTTCCGGAGCATCGATCGGTGGGGGCAGCTCCGACACGTCACCACTCACCTCGTTGACCACCTCCCAAAGCTGAGACGGCTTTGTCGGCTTCGACCGTGGCATCGGATACCCGTACCAATAGGCCCCGGTGACGAACAGGTGGCGCCGGGCGCGGGTGACCGCCACGTACGCGGTTCGCCACTCTTGCTGGAAGTGGGCATCCCGGAGGAAGTCCTGGATCACTTCGTAGTCCTCGGGGAGATGCGCCATCACGGTGTCCCTCCGCAGTTCGATCGGGATGGCGTGCGCGGTCGACATCGGGTTGCCGAACCCCTGGGAGCCGGATGGGAAGTTCTGGTCGTAGACGGCCGGGATCGCCACCACATCCCACTCCAGGCCCTTGGCCCGGTGCACGGTGAGCAGCGTGACCGCGTCCTCGCCGGAGACCCGTGCCTGGTCCAGCTCGTCGACCTGTTCCTCCTCCGTGGCGGACAGGTAATCGAGGAAGGCGGGGAGGGATGGG
Source organism: Acidimicrobiales bacterium (assembly GCA_024103415.1). Taxonomy (GTDB): domain Bacteria; phylum Actinomycetota; class Acidimicrobiia; order Spongiisociales; family ZC4RG35; genus ZC4RG35. The sequence continues at coordinate 7,485 of JAGFIR010000173.1, read as the reverse complement.
CGCCCGTGGAGGGGGCTCCAGTCCTGGGCCAGGTCGAGCAAGCGGTAGAGGTTGAGCCGGGCCGTGAGCCGGGCGCTGCCGGGCAGGGCCTCGACGTCCCGCCATGCACCCGTGACGTCGAGGACGAGGCGACAGGTCTCCACCAGGCTGAGGCCCTGGGACTCGATGAGCAGGCGCCGGTACATCCGACGGAAGTCGGCGAGCGATGACATCGCCTCGGCGCGCAGACCCGATATCTCATCCTGCTCGACGGCTTCGAGGAGGGTGACGGGCATCGGGTTGCCCTCGGCGTCCTCCTCGTCGCCGTGTTTCGCCCGTTCCGCGAGCCTGGCAAGGTCGGCGATGCCCCAGCGGAACCGGCTTCCCATGAGGATCGTGGCCAGAGACACCGAGTCGTCCGGGTGTTCGAGGATCCGGAGCCAGGCGATGAGGTCGGCGACCTCGGGCACTGAGAGCAACCCGCCCACGTTGGCCACCTCGACCGGGATGTCGTGCCGGGCGAAGGCGTCGACGATCACGGTGAAGTCCTTGTTCTTTCGGAGCAGGATCGCCATGTCCCTCCACGCCACACCGGCGTCGTGGAGCTCCTCGAACCGCGAGGCGATCCAATCGGCCTCGGCGATGGACGTCTGGGCCCAGTGTGTCCGGATCATGCTGCCCGGGTCGTCAGGCAGGGCCGAGACGAGCGACTCGGACTCGGGGTTGGCGAGTCGGCGGACCCTGTTGGCGACCTCCAGGATCGTCGAGGTCGAGCGTCGGTTACGGGTGAGGCTCCTCAGGTGGGCCCGGTCGCCCTCCGGGGTCGGGAAGTGCTCGTCGAACCGGGCGAAATTCTCGATCGACGCACCACGCCACTCGTAGATCGTCTGGTCCTCGTCGCCGACCGCGATGACCGGGAAACCCCGACCGAACACCGTCTGGAGCAGGACCCTCTGGGCCGGGTTGGTGTCCTGGTACTCGTCGAGCACCACCACCCGGTAGCGGCTGCGGATCAGGTTGGCGAGGTCCTCGTGCTCGCTCATCAGGCCGGCGGCGAGACGGACCAGGTCGGAGAAGTCGACCACCCCCAACGCCCGTTTCTCCTTCTCGTACCGCTCGAGCAGCAGCGTCATCTCCCGCCGCTCGTCCGCCTTGGGGCTGTCGTCGGGGTAGTCGAGGAGGAGTTCCGGGGTCAGGAGGTGGTCCCCGAGTCGGTCGCCGAGTGTTCGAACCAGGTCGAGACGCTTCCCCCAGGTGACGTCGAGGTGCTGGAGCGGCGGGCCGCTGTCCACGACCTCCTTGAGGATCTGACGGGCGAAGGTGGGGGTGATCACCTGATAGCGCGAGTCGAGACCGGCCAGGGCGCCGAACTCGGAGAGGAGTTGTGCGGCGAAACCGTGATAGGTGTGGATCTCCGCCTGGCGAGCCGGGTCGTCGGTGCCGAGGAAGACCCGCACCCGGTCGGCGAGCTCAGCCGCGGCCTTGTTGGTGAACGTCAGGCCCACCACCTGCTCGGGCGCCACGCCGTGGTTGGCGACGAGGTTGGCGATGACGAGGGCGACGGTGGTGGTCTTGCCGGTGCCGGCCCCGGCCCGCACCTTGATCGAGGTGAGACCGAGGTCGAGGATGGCCTGCTGCTCGGGAGACGGGGTCACGAGGCTCACGGCAGGTACGCCCCCCTTCCCTCCGGCCACTGGGGGCAGGTGGCCTTGAACGCGCAATACTCACAGGCCTTCGCCGAGAGCCGCGCTTCCCAGTTCTCCGAGGTGATCCCGGCGACGATGCGCTCCATCTCGGCGCGGAGCTCGTCGAGGGCCGACATGTCCAGGCGACGCACCGACGGCTTCTTGGGCTTGGTCGCCGGATACCAGAGCTGGGCTTCGACCACGTTTTCCCCCGCGTCGCGCAATGCGATCGCATAGAACGCCAGCTGGAGTGACCGGGCGGCATCGGCCGCCGATGGAGCGCTCGTCGAGGTCTTCAGGTCGACGATGCGCAGACCCTTATCGGTGCGCTCGAGACGGTCGATGATGCCCCGCCAGGCGACGCCGCCGATCTCCGCTTCGACCTCCTTTTCGAGGGCGACGGGGATGCCTGTGGTGGGCCAGTGGGTGTAGAGCTTGATCAGCGCCGGGCGGGCCCGGCGCATCCAGGCATCGTTGATCGCCGGGCTGCCGAACCGGGCGTGCTCGGCCCAGACCTCCTCGAAGATCTCCAGAGCGCGCTCGAGGGGTGCGTGGATCGCACCGGTCCCCAGGATCTCCGACTCTGCCTTCTCCACCGTCAGGTGGAAGAGCGACCCGGACGCGGCGTATCCGCTGTCGGTCTCGGCCAGTCGGAGACGACGCTCCAGGACGTAGCGGCGAGGACACTCGGCGTAGGACTCCGCTTGACTGGGCGACAGCCGGAACGGGCCGGTGATGACGGGCGAATCCGGTCCGGGAGCGGGGACTCCGGCGAAACGGACCGGGTTCCAGCGACCCCCGGCATGGTTGACGAGGACCGAGAGAGCGCCGGTCCGCTGGGGGGCGGGGGCGTTCGGGTCGAGGAGCCACCGTCTCAATGCCTGCTCGACTCCGGCCACCGTGACGGGTGCGGCCTCACTCTCGCCAGGTGCGCCCAGTTCCTCGAGGGAACGTCCGGACGCCGCCACGAGGAATCGCGACGGTCGCCGCTCCCCGAGGTCGCCTCCTGCGTGGGTGGCCGTCCAGACGACTCGGGAGCGGGCCCGCGTCATGGCGGTGTAGGCGAGACGGACCTCCTCCTGCAGCTGGAATGCCCCCTGCGCCTCGTAGTCGGTGAGACGGGAGGGCGCCAGGAGCTCCGGCCTGAGGAGTCGGCGGCCGCGGCGGAGGTCGGGGAAGACACCCTCGATCGCGTTGCCGATGAACACCAACTCGAACTCGAGCCCTTTCGCCTGATGGAGGGTGGTGAGGGTGACGCGCTCGTCGGGAAGGTGGGCGGGCAACATCGGCTGGGCCTCGAAGTCCTCGTCGTCGGTGAGCGCGAAGTAGCGCTCCAGGGTCACCGAGGGGTCGCGTTCGCTCTGGCGGGCCAGCGTCTGGGAGAACGACCGCCAGGCCCGACGCCAGTCGGCGCGATCGGGGTCGGCGACCATTCGGTCGATGCCGTCGAGCGTGGTCCAGACGTGCCAGAAGCCGTCGGATGCCGGCTTGGTGGTGGCCCACTCCGGGTCGGCGAGCAGGGCCGCCAGACCGGTGAGGTGTGGGAGGCGCTCGGAGATCACGTGGTGCCATGGCTCCCAGGTGCGGCGTCGGGCCCGCAGGAGCGCCCGCTCCTGGGCCAGGTCGAGGCCGATCACCGGTCCGAGCAGGACCCGACGCATGGCGCGGTCGGCGTCGGCGGCGGCAACGGCGTCGGTGGCAGGGAGAGAGCCTCCATGAACTGCGGCGGTGACGATGTCGCGCACCATGCTCACCGCGGGGTGGTCGACGAGTCGGGACCGGGGAGGCTCGTGCGGGATTCCCCGGCGGTCGAGGGCCCGGGACAGTTCGGTGGCCAACTCGCGCTTGGTCCTGACCAGGATGGCGATGTCGGACGGAGCAAACCCTTCGACCACGATCGCCCGCTCCACCTGTTCTGCGATCCACTCGGCTTCGGCGGTCTCCTGGTCGAAAACGTAGGCCTCGGCGGATCCACGGTGGGGTGCAGGGGTGACCGGCCCCGCCGCACCCGGGAGGTCGGCTCCGGCGGCCACCCGCAGTGCGGCCTCCATGATCTCGGCGGGGACCCGGAAGCTCTCCGAGAGCACGATCCGGTCGGCATCTGCGAAATCGGCGATGTTGGAGAGCTCGGCCCCGCGGAACGAGTAGATCGACTGGTACGGGTCTCCGGTGACCGTGAGGTTGCCCGTCGGATGGGCGAGCAGCCGGGCCATCTCCGCCTGCGCCGGTGTCGTGTCCTGGTACTCGTCGACCAGGACGTACCGGTACGGAGTCTGATGGCCGGCGGAGAGCACCTGGACGACTTCGGCGAGGAGGACGCCGTAGTCGGTGCGGCCTGCCTGGCGAAGCCGCTCCAGGTACCGCCCGTAGAACCCGGGCAACGCCCGCCAGTCGGTGCGCAACTTCGCCATCTCCCTGAGGTCTTCCGGGGTGAGGAGACGCTCCGAGCAGCGCATGACGAAGTCGGCGACCTCGACTGCGAACGGCCTCGTTCCCAGGATGCCCCGGAAGGTCAGGGGCCAGTCGTCAGGGTCCTCGTCGGCGAGTGTGCGGGCGACGAAGTCGATCTGCTCGGGTGTGGTGAGGACGGTGGGTGGCTCCCCGTCGCGCGCGGCCTCCATGAGACTCAGAGCCAACGAGTGGAACGTGGTGACGGTGATGGGATGACCGGCGGCGCCGACCATGTCCTCGATGCGATCGGTCAGCATGCCCGCCGCCCGTCTCGAGAAGCACAGGACGGCGATCTCGTGCCGGCCCGCCTTGCCCGATTCGACGAGGTGGGCCACCCGTCTGGCGACGAATTCGGTCTTGCCCGTCCCCGGCCCGGCGACGATGAGCTGTCGGCCTTCGGTCCGCTCGATGGCGGCGGGCCAATCCTCGGGGCCGATCCGTGACTCGGTCACGGGTGCGATCGTAGGGTTCAGGCCGCCTCCGCCAGAGTCTGCGTGTCGGTGGACGGGACCGCGATCAGCTCGGCTTCGATGCCGAAGCGGGCCAGCCACGCCACCGGATCGGCGAAGACCTCGGTTGGTTCGAACTTCGTGTTCATGACCCTCAACCTACGGGCGGCCTGTGACAGATTCCGCGGAGTGGCATCGCCCGGGGCCATCAATAGGATGGAAGGCGAACCTAGGAAGGGATCGAGTTGCAAGTAGGGCACGAGTTCGATTCTCCGATGTACCACGACGCCGTGGGCCAGTTCGATCGGGTGGCATCGCTCATGGGCCTGGACAAGAACGTCGCCGACAGGCTCCGTGTACCCCAGCGTTCCACGGTCGTCAGCTTCCCCTTCCGGCACGACACCTACAACGAGGTGGAGACCATCTTCGGTTACCGGGTCCAGCACCTGAACACGATGGGCCCGACCAAGGGCGGCATCCGCTTCGCACCCGACGTCGACCTGGGCGAGGTCACGGCCCTGGCCATGCTGATGACCTGGAAATGCGCCATCGTCGGCGTCCCGTTCGGCGGGGCCAAGGGAGGTGTCCGGATCGACCCGATGCAGCTTTCACGCGCCGAACTGCAGCGCGTCACGCGTCGCTACACGATGGAGATCATCAACGTCATCGGGCCGGAGACCGACATCCCGGCGCCCGACCTCGGCACCAACGAGCAGGTGATGGCCTGGCTGATGGACACCTACAGCCAGCACGTCGGCCATGCGGTGCCGGCGGTGGTGACCGGCAAGCCACCGGCGCTGGGCGGCTCGGTCGCCCGGCGTGAAGCCACCGGGCGCGGCCTCATCTTCCTCATCCCGCAGGCGGCGAACGCCACAGGCATCGACGGTTCGAGCCTGAGGATCGCCATCCACGGCTTCGGAAACGTCGGCATGTTCGCCGCCGTTGCTGCCGAGCAAGCCGGCCACAAGGTGATCGCCGTCTCGGACATCTCCGGCGGCATCTACAACCCCGACGGGATCGACGTGTCGTCGGCCTCGAAGTGGATCCAGGAGCATCGTTTCCTCGAGGGCTATCCCGAGGCCGACCACATTCCCGGCAACGACATCTTCGGCCTTGAGTGCGACGTGCTCATCCCCGCCGCGGTCCAGGGCGTGCTCAACGCCGACACCGCCAAGGACGTGAAGGCGAAGATCGTCATCGAGGGTGCCAACAACCCGACGACGATCGAGGGCGACGAGATCCTCCGGGAGAGGGGGATCTTCATAGTCCCCGACATCCTGGCGAACGCCGGTGGCGTCACCGTCTCCTACTTCGAGTGGGTCCAGGACGTGCAGAAGTACTTCTGGACGGAGAACGAGGTGGTGGCCCGGTTGCGGGAGATCATGACCCGCGCCTTCGACGACGTGTACTCGGTCGCCATCAGCGAGAACGTGGACATGCGCACCGCCGCGTTGATCAAGGGGATCCGCCGGGTGGCCGACGCCAAGCTGGTCCGGGGCGTCTTCCCCTGACCCAGCCCGCCTGACGCTCAGACGCTGTCGGTCTGTGCCTCTGCCCATGCCGGGCAGATGTCGCGGTACGCGCACCAGTTGCAGAGGGTGCCCGGTCTCGGTGGGAACTTTCCGGTCGCCAATGCCCGGTCGATGGCAGCCCACAACGCCCGGAGCTGGTTGTCCATGGCGTCCAACTGTCGATCGTCGACCGGCAGGCGATAGAGCGTCGGCCCGTTGAGATAGAGGAGTCTGAGCTCCGACGGCGTCTCGCCGAGCCGGTTCCTGATCAGCAGGGCGTAGATCTTGAGGGCGAAGAACGCGGGCAAGGCGTAGGGCTCGGGTGGCGCCTTGCCGGTCTTGTAGTCGGTGATGACGAGGGAGCCGTCGGGGCTTCGGTCCATCCGGTCGAGGATCCCCCTGATGACGATTCCGTTCATCTCCTCGGTCATGTCCAGCTCCCGGGCGACCGGCTCGAACGTGGCGGGATCCTCGATGGCGAAGTAGTTGGCGAGGAGCTCCAGGGACTCGAGCCCCCAGGTGCGCTCTTCGTCGGTGCTCGGGAACAGATCGGTGAACTCCTCGTCACCGCGGATCTCGGTCCATGCCTGCCGGAAGAGGTCAAAGAGTGTGTCAGGGGTCCTGTTGGTGGTCGGGAGGTCGAAGAGACGCTGCAGGGCGAGGTGTGCGGTGGTTCCGCGGGCCTGATGAATCGTGACGGGCTCGGGCAGACGGTCGATGGCCCGGAACTTGAAGAGCTGGGGACAGGTCTTGAAGTCACCGGCCCGGCTGGGGGAGAGGGTCTCCAGTTGGAGTGTCTCCATGGGCTCGACTGGCATCGCCGCGGGAGCGGTCATGTTGGCGATCATAGGTAGGGGCCCCGACAGATCCCGGTCGCGAAAAGTTCTGAAAAGGACGCGAAAACTGGAAAGCGGTTCCGGTTGACGGCTCGGGGGGTCACTTCTACTTTTCCGCCTCGTGATCGGGGGGAACCCCGGTCGCCCGTCGAAGGGGCTTCGGCTCCGGAGACGAGTCGCCTCGCCGGGGGCCCGCTTTCCCGGGGAGACGACATCGAGAGCCCCGAGAGGGCTGAGGCCTCGGCCACAGCTCCCTCGGGGTTTCTCTTTTGTGTACTTTGTCCCCCTGGAGTCAGCGACAGGGGGAAGGTACCGCCGCCGGAGGCGGCGGTGTGGGGCCGGCGTCTCCCATGTTCCGCGGCTCCGCCTGGAGCCGCACTTTGTCCCCCTGGAGCGCTAGCGACAGGGGAAGGTACCGCCGCCGGAGGCGGCGGCAGGGGGCAGGTCGCAGGTCGCGAAAACAAATCGGCGATTCGGCTTGTGCCCCTTCGGGGGATGGTTTACCTTCCCTCCCACGTCGAAGGGGCAACCCGGAGACGCACCAGATCGGGCGGGAAACCGACCGTGAAGGTTC
>JAGFIR010000156.1 GCA_024103415.1 Acidimicrobiales bacterium | reverse complement strand
CGCCGTCCTCGCCGATCGGCTGCTCGAGCGAGACCGTGTCGGCGACGCTCAACGCCAGCTCCACCTTGTCCACGGTGACACCCGCCTCCTCGGCGATCTCGTCGGGGCGGGGGTCGCGGCCCAGTTCCGCCTTGAGCGATGCCTGGGCGGCGCGAACCGCGGCGAGCGTGTCGTGGAGATGGACCGGGATGCGCACGGTGCGGGACTTGTCGGCGATGGCGCGGGTGATGGCCTGGCGGATCCACCAGGTGGCGTAGGTGGAGAACTTGAAGCCCTTGCGCCAGTCGAACTTCTCGACGGCGCGGATCAGACCCAGGTTGCCCTCCTGGATCAGGTCGAGGAAGTCGATCCCCGAGGTGTTGGCGTAACGGCGGGCGTTGGCGACCACCAGACGAAGGTTGGCCGTGAGGAAGTCGTCCTTGGCCTGCGCACCCCGGCGGGCCTGGCGACGGAGCTCCATCTCCTCGCGCTTGTTGGAGAAGTCGCCCTTCTCGAGCCGCTCCGCGGCCTCCTCACCGGCCTCGATCTTCTGCGCCAGCTCGACCTCCTGCTCCGCCGTGAGCAGGTCGTACTCGCCGATCGCAGTCAGGTACTGAGAGACGAGATCGGTAGTGAGACGACCCCGCTCGTCGGTCAGCTTCGACTGAAGCCGAACCCGGCGAGGCTTGTCTGATCGGTCGAAACGCGCATCAGTCGCCATAGATAAATCCAAGTCCTCCGCAGGCAGTGGTGATATCGGGCGTGAGCCCGGGAACCCCAAATATACGCATCAGGCTCCGTTTGTGAACCCCCCAATTTTCCCGCTCTCGGCCCGCTATCACACGAAAAATCTCAGATGCGGGGCTCGGGAGGCGGAGAATGCACCCCGACGAGGCTCCCCCTGACCGACCGTATGTCGGCCCACGAGTCGATCGCCAGACCCACCACGGCGACCGTCGCGGTGCGCATCTCGACCGGCTCGCCGGTGAGATGGGCCACCAGACTCCCCCAGGTGGGCTGATGGCCAACGATCATCAGACGATCGACCTCGGGGGCCAGCGAAAGCGTGGTGATCACGTCCTCCACCGATGTCTGGTAGAGCCCGGGCTCGACCTCCAGCCGGGCATCCCAGCCTCCGGCGTCGATCGCCTGCTCGGCGGTGCTGCGGGCCCTGAGAGCCGATGACGAGATGACCAGACGGGGGACCAGATCGAGGTCGGCGAGCAGCCGGCCGATCCGGCGAGCCGCGACCACGCCTTCGTCATCGAGCGGGCGGTCGTGATCGCTCTGGTGCGGTGCCGCCCTGGCGTGGCGCATCACGAGAAGCGTCCTCATCACTGTTCGAGAGTAGGCGGTGAGGGGTTAGGTTTGGGCGGTGGCCAACCGTCTCGCCGGATCGACGTCCCCGTACCTCCTGCAACACAAGGACAACCCGGTGGACTGGTGGGAGTGGGGGCCCGAGGCCTTCGAGGAGGCCCGATCCCGCGACGTGCCCGTCCTGCTCAGCGTCGGCTACGCCTCGTGTCACTGGTGCCACGTGATGGCGCACGAGTCGTTCGAGGACGAGGCCACGGCCGAGTTGATGAATCGCCACTTCGTGAACATCAAGGTCGACCGGGAGGAACGACCCGACGTCGACGCCGTCTACATGGAGTCCGTGCAGGCGATGACCGGCCGCGGCGGCTGGCCGATGACGGTCTTCCTGGACCATGACGGGCGCCCGTTCTTCGCCGGCACCTACTTCCCGCCGACGCCCCGCCACGGGATGCCATCGTTCACCCAACTCCTCCAGGCAATCGTGGAGGCCTGGGAAGGAAGCCGGGCCGACGTCGAGGAGCAGGCTCGCCGGGTCGTGGAAGCGGTCTCGGCGACGATCCCCGCTGGCGACCTGCCCGGGGAGGACCGGCTGGAACGGGCATACGAGGCCATCAGCGCGGTGTTCGACCGGATCAACGGTGGCTTCGGAGGGGCGCCCAAGTTCCCCCAGCAGCCGGTCATCGAGTTCCTGCTCCGGATCCGGGAGCGGGATTGGGCCGACGACGCCGACCGCATGCTCACCCAGACGCTCATGGAGATGGCCTGGGGCGGGATCCACGACCAGATCGGCGGCGGCTTCTCGAGATACTCGGTGGACGACCAGTGGCTGGTGCCCCACTTCGAGAAGATGCTCTACGACAACGCCCAACTGGCTCGCCTGTACCTGTGGGCCGGCATCGAGCTGGAGCACCCCGACTTCATCGACGTGTCGCGTTCGACACTCGATTACCTGACGCGAGACCTGCGCCATCCCGAGGGCGGCTTCTTCTCTGCCGAGGACGCCGACTCCGACGGCGTGGAGGGCAAGTTCTACGTCTGGACTCCCGACGAGATCCGGGAGGTCCTCGGCGACCGCGCCGACGAGGTCATCGCCTATTACGGCGTCACGGACTGGGGGAACTTCGAGGGCTCCAACGTCCTCAGCCGGATCGGCACGCGTCCCGACGACCTCGCCGAGCTCAACCGCGCCCTCCTCGACGCCCGATCGCGCCGCGTGCGCCCCCAACTCGACGACAAGGTGGTCACCTCGTGGCACGGGATGGCGATCAGGGCGTTCGCCGAGGCCGGCCGCGCCCTCGACGACACGGCGCTGCTCGATGTCGCCGTCGAGTCGGGACGGTTCGCTCTTCGGGAGCTCCACCAGGACGGACGGCTGGTCCGCTCATGGCGAGACGGCCGCGTCTCCGGGCCGGGCTTCCTCGACGACCACGCCTCCCTGGCCCTCGCCTTCTTCTCCCTCTTCTCCGCCACGGGCGACGAGGCCTGGTACGGGCATGCGATGGACCTGATCGGCGAGCTCGACCGGTTCGCCCGCCCGGAAGGCGGGTTCTTCTCGACGCCCGACGACGGCCCGGAGCTGTTGAAGCGGCCCTTCGACCTGACCGACAACCCGCACCCGTCGGGGAATGCCATGGCCGCAGAGGCCCTGTTCCTCGCCTCGTTGTACACGGGCGACCCGTCGTTGCGAGATCGCGCCGGGAACGCCGTGGCGGCCATCGGCGCGGTGGTGGAGCGGGCACCGACGATGGTCGCCCACCATCTCTCCGTGGCCGATGCGATGTCGCGCTCCCTGGAGCTGGCCATCGTCGGGGAGGGATGGGAAGACCTGGCGGCGGTCCACTACCGGCGGTTCCGTCCTCATGTGGCCCTTGCACCGGCGGAGACACCCACCGACGCCGTACCCCTCCTCGCCGACCGGCCGGCTTCAGCCGACGGGTCGGCTCGGGCGTTCGTCTGCCGGGACTTCGTCTGCGAGTTGCCGGTCACCGATCCGGCGGCACTCGCCAGCCAGCTCTGATCAGTCCCCGACCGGCTCCGGGGTCGCGGCGCGCGCCGGCAGGGTCAGGGCCCGGGCCGACAGCCACACGAAGGTGATCCACACCAGATCTGCCAGTGCCAGGTGCAGGAGCTGTGTCCAGAGGGGGACGCCCAGCATCACGTTGACGACACCGCTGACGGCGAGGAGCCCGACCAGGAGAGGCACCGACCCGAGCAACTTCCTCGAGTCCGGATCACGGCTCACCACGAACCACGCCAGGGCGAGCAGGCCGAGGGCCAGGATGGGATGGACCACCCGGAGCGTGGTCAGGAAGTGCTCCTCGCCCGAGAGATCGCCGCCCTTGGGGAAGAGGGTGTCGGCGAGCGCAGTCACGGCGCCGGTGGCGGCGAGGGCGACGAGACCGATGCCGGCACCGGTGACCCAACGGCGGATCGTCGACGCGGCCTCGCTCCAGCGGAGCCTCGGTCCGCCTCCGATCCAGAACACGGTGAGGGTCAGCACCGCGAGGAGGAACAGGGTGTTGACCAGGTGGAGGGGAACGGCCACCACCCGGGCGGTGGAGTCGTCGTGGGCCACCCACTCGGCGAGCACGATCATCGCCCCGATCAGGGCCTCGCCCACGATGGCGATCATCGAGAGGCCCGCCCCGAGCCGGGCCGGGTGTCCCTTCTGCGTGACGCGCCAGACGAGGACCACGAGCACGAGAACGAGGACGAGGGCGACGCCGCTCACCGCCCGGTGGCTGTACTCGATTGCCGTGTCACCCTCCAGCGGGGGAACGAAGGTGCCGTGGCACCCCGGCCAGGAGCGTCCGCATCCGGCGCCGCTCCCGGTCGCCCTCACCACGGCGCCCAGCAGGATGACCACGACGTTGAAGACGAGGACGAACCATGCGTAACGGGTCAGTGACCGGGGGAGCATGTCCCTGCGAGATTACGGAACGGCCACCGGGAAGCGAAAGACGCGGCACCGGTCCGGGTGCCTTGCCCATGCTTCGCACGGGGGACTTATCGTTGGCTCCGTGATCCATGACTCCGTGATAGATCTGATCGGCGGCACTCCCCTCGTCCGCCTCTCCCGGTTCCACCCACCGGGGAACCTCGTGGCCAAGATGGAGATGCTCAATCCGGGCGGCTCGGTCAAGGACCGGATCGCCATCGCGATGATCGAGCAAGCGGAAAAGGACGGGCTTCTCCGCCCCGGGGGCACCATTGTCGAGCCGACCTCCGGCAACACCGGCGTAGGCCTGGCGATCGTGGGGGCGGTGCGCGGCTACCGCGTCATCTGCACCGTCCCCGACAAGGTGTCCAAGGAGAAACAGGACCTCCTCAAGGCGTACGGCGTGGAGGTGATAGTCACCCCGACCGAGCTCCTCCCGGAGCATCCGGATTCCTACTACGGGGTGGCCCGGCGCATCGCCTCGGAGATCGACGGTGCGTTCCATCCGAACCAGTACTCGAACATGGCCAACCCGCAGGCGCACTTCGAGACCACGGGCCCGGAGATATGGGAGCAGACCGACGGGGCCATCGACGTCTATGTGGCCGGGGTGGGGACCGGTGGCACCATCACCGGGGCGGCGAAGTACCTGAAATCGAAGAACCCGGGCATCCAGGTCGTCGGAGCGGATCCCGAAGGGTCGATCTACACGGCGGGCGCAGACGGCGACATCCATCAGTACCTGGTCGAGGGGGTCGGCGAGGACTTCTACCCGGAGACCGTCGATCTCGACATCATCGACAGGTTCATCGAGGTGACCGACGCCGAGTCGTTCCGGGCCGGCCGTGAGCTGGCCCGGACCGAGGGCATCCTCACCGGGGGCTCAGGCGGGATGGCGGTCCACGCCGCCCGGGTCGTGGCGGCCGAGGACCCCGGGAAGCTGGTGGTGGTCATCGTGCCCGACTCGGGACGCGGGTACCTGTCCAAGATGTTCGACGACAACTGGATGACCGAGCACGGCTTCGAGCTGTGACGCGGCAGGGCCCCGTCGAGACGGGGCCCTGCCGGTTGATTGGGACCCCTATCGCTCTCCTGTGAGACACAGGCCACGGGTGGACGAATCCCGTGGTGATAGGAGTTCGGTGGTCCGGCTTGTAGTCGCCACCATCCCCGAGGGGGAGCGGCGCAAGAAGCGGTCGCCGCTCAGCGGCCGGCCACCTCCAGAGTCCTCAAACTTTCACACAACTTGGGACCACCTCCTTTCTCTGGTGCTCACAGTCTGGCACGGACGCGCCGATGCGGAGCGGGATTTTCAGAGACGAAGGAGAGAGAACAGGTCGTCCCACCAACGACCGAGGGCTTCGAGACCATTGCCCACCGCCCACATCATGCCGATGGCCAGGACCGCAAGGCCCACGATCGAGGCCAGTGTCCTGACTTGATAGAACTGCCTCTGATTGGCGTCTTCGATGTAGGACGCCTCCCGCACGAGGACCGGGGTCATCGTGGCGGTGGTCGTCGGCTCGGGGATGGGTCGCGGGGGCGCGGGGCGGGGCACCGCATGCAAACGCCGTGGGGGCGGTGGCGGTTCCTCGCCGTCGTCCCCGGCCGCCTGCTCCCTCCACTCTTCCTCGAACGACGCCGCCACCTCCTCAACCGTGGGACTGGTCTCGACTTCGGCCGTCCCGTCCGGGGAGATAGAAGCCAGAGCCTGTTCCAGGGTCGGGGTGGTCTCGAGAGCGGGGCCTGCGGGTCGCTCGACGCCGGCTCTTTCGAACAGGAGTGCCTCGTCGACTCCGAGAATCGCAGCCAGGGTGGTGAGGACGGCAGGGTCTCGCGGGATCGAGCGTTCGGCCTCCCAGGAGCGGATCGTGCCCGGCGACCGCCCAACCAGTTCGGCGAGACGCGTCTGGCTGAGGCCGAGTTTGGTGCGGCGGTAGCGGACGGTGCGGCCAAAGCTCTGACGGGCCATTGCGCGACAAAGCCTACGAGCGTTGCGCTCGTAGGCTCTGTACTTGGCGCCCTGTTCCGGGTGCCTGGACCCCGAACCGGGCTACTGCTTGACGGCGGCGAACTCGAACTCGAGGGTCACCTTCTCGGAGACCAGGACGCCACCCGCCTCGATGGCGAGGTTCCAACTCACGCCCCAGTCCTTGCGGTTGATGACCGTGGAGCCCTCGAACCCGACCCGGGTGTTGCCCCACGGGTCCTGGCCGGCGCCGAGATAGGTGACGTCGAAAGTCACCGGCTTGGTGACGCCGCGGACGGTGAGGTCACCGGTGACCTTCCACTCCTCGGGGCCACCCTCGATCTTCGTGGTCTTGAACGAGATCGTGGGGAACTCGTCCATCGCCAGGAAGTCGTTGGAGCGGATGTGGTTGTCCCGATCCGCATTGCGGGTGTCGATGCTCTTCGCCTGGATGACGATCTCACCTGACGAGTTGGCGGGGTTGTCGCCGTCGATGACGAGCTTGCCCTCGAACTCGGTGAACTGCCCGCGGACCTTGGTGACCATGGCGTGACGGGCGACAAACCCGACGCGGCTGTGGCCGGCGTCGATCACGTACTCGCCCGTGAGTTGGCCGAGATCGAGACCCTGCACTTCTGTCGTCATGACCTTCGTTCCTTCCTCTTCTTGGTTGACGTATCAACAAGTATGCCAGCAGAAAGATGATATGTCAACTAGATCCCGATCCGCTCGTTAGACTCTCGAGGGTGGACACCAAGGTCGACATCAACAGTGATCAGCGCGCGGCCTGGCGCGGCTTCCAGCGCATGGCCGTGGGCCTCGCCTCGCGTCTCAACCAGCGCCTGGTCGGCGACGCCGGCCTGTCTCTGTCCGACTACGAGGTCCTGACCGCCCTCGTCAACACCGAGGACGGCATCCTCCGCGCCTTCGAGTTGGGGGCCGAGGTGCAGTGGGAGAAGAGTCGTCTGTCCCATCATCTCAAGCGCATGGAAAACCGGGGCCTCGTCTCCCGGAAGGTGTGCGAGAGCGACGGGCGCGGCCTCTGGGTATCCATCACCGCTGCCGGCCGCGAGGCGTGGCGGCGCGCGTCGGTGGCCCACGACGCCCTGCTCGACGACCTCGTGTTCAGTCGTCTCGGAGACGATCAGCTCGATCAACTGACCACAATCTCCGACGCGGTGCTCGACGGTCTCGGCGACCCGCTCTGCGCCGACTGACCGCCCTTCCCGAAAAGGACCAAGGACTCTCTGTTCCCAATGCCATCCCTGGATAAGGTTCACCCAACGTTTCGAAAGGACGTGACATGAAGAGGTGGGCCTGGATAGCCACCATCGTTTTCGGGGTCGTGCTGGTGCTGGGTGCGATCGGCACCTGGGTGATGGTGTCCACGACCCTGTCCAATCAGAAGATCACGGTCGCCGAGGACGCAGACTGTCTCGCCGGCGCCCGGGTGCGAGGACCGCTCAGTGCGTACTGCCAGGCACGGGTCATCGAGAAGCACACTCTCGACATCACCGACGGCCTGACGTATGCCGAACTGGACCGGGACGACCCGAGACGTCAGACGGCCATGAACTCCTCGTTCCTCCAGGCGTCGCTGTTCACCTCGGTGCTCGCGTTCGGCGTTTCGGGCCTGGCGGCCCTGGCCGGTGTCCTGTTCGTGCTCATCGGCCTCGGGATGAAGGACGTCGCCGAGAAGTCCGGAGAGCTGGAGCGAGCCGCCTCGCCCTGAGGCTTCGCCAACCCCTCCTCCATCGTGTCCGCCGGCCACCAGGGCCGGCGGACACGCGTTAGCGTCCTGGCATGGGCCAGGTCATCTCGGTGCAACCCGCGGCGGTCGGGGACGTTGCCATATTCACCCTGGATCGGTCCCTGACCGGACAGGACCCTCGCATCTTCGACGAGCGCCCACCCGGCGAGGAGGACCCCGTCGAGCGTCTGGCACACCGGCTCTTCTCCGACCCTGCCGTCACCCATGTGCAGGTCCTCTCCAACGTGGTGACGGTTTCCCGCGAAGGCGGATGGGACATCGGCCCGCTCAATGCGGCCCGGGACACGATCGCCACGATGTTCGTCCACTACGGGGCTCGTGACCCCGAGGAGCTCAGGGCGGAGCACTACAACGCCACGATCACCCACATTCGCGT
>JAGFIR010000142.1 GCA_024103415.1 Acidimicrobiales bacterium | reverse complement strand
GCATCTTCGCCGGGGCGATCATCACCGAGCAGATCTTCCGCATCAACGGGATGGGGGCTCTGTTGATCACCGCCATAGGCCAGGCCGACGTGCCGATGGTGCAGACCCTGACGTTCATGTTCGCCGTCCTGATCGTGGCGTTCAATCTGATCGCCGACGTGACGTACGGCCTCCTGGATCCGAGGATCAGGTACGACTGAGGGAGGGAGCCATGTCGACAACACAAGAGCGTCTCGACATCGAGCCGGCGCCCGCCGCAGGCCACGAGAAGCACCGTTCCCTCGGGTCCGACGTGTGGCGCCAGTTCCGTCGCCACAAGGGAGCCATCACCGGTCTCGTTCTGATGGCGATCATCGTGATCGCCGTCCTCGCCGGCCCGGTGCTCTGGCCCGGTGACGGAACCACCCCGGACACCCCGAATGCCAACCAGACGCCTTCCTGGGAGCATCCCATGGGGACCGACAACATCGGCCGGGACGTCATGGCCCGGGTCTTCATGGGTGGGCGAATCTCACTAGCGGTCGGTGTCACAGCGATGGTGGTCAGCATCACGCTGGGGACCGGCATCGGCGTGCTCTCGGGCTTCTTCCGCAAGCTCGATGGACCGCTGATGCGTCTGACCGACCTGTTCCTCGCGCTGCCCGTGCTACCCCTGCTCCTGGTGGTGATGATGCTCTTCCGGGAGCCACTCACCAAGACGTTCGGTCTCCGTGCGGGGATCTTCATCCTGGTGGTCGGAATCATCGGGGCCACCTCGTGGATGACGACCGCCCGTGTGGTGCGGGGCCAGGTGCTGACGGTCAAGGAGAAGGAGTTCGTGCTGGCCGCCAACAGCATCGGCACGAGACAGCGGAACATCGTGTTCCGCCACATCCTCCCCAACGTGCTCAGCCCGGTCATGGTGGCGGCGGCGCTGGGTGTGGCCTCGGCGATCATCACCGAGTCGGCCCTGTCCTTCCTGGGTCTGGGCTTCCCGCCCGACTTCCCCACCTGGGGTCGTCTCCTCTTCGACGCCAAGGACTACCTGCCCACCAACCCGTGGCGTGTGATCTGGCCCGGCGTGATGATCTCGCTGACCGTGATCTCGGTGAATTTCGTCGGCGACGGTCTGCGTGACGCCCTCGATCCCAAGCTCCGCAGCAAGTAGCCCTAGATCGTCTCTTCCATCCGCTCCAGGATCTCGACGAGGATCTCCTCGGTGGTGGCGAAGTTGAACCGGGCGTGGCCTTCGCCTCCGGGGCCGAACGGGATCCCGCCGGTCAGGGCGACTCTCGCCTGTTCCAACAGAACGGTCGCCGGGTCGTCCCATCCGTAATCGGTGAAGTCGAGCCAGGCGAGGAAGGTCGCCTCAGGAAGACGCATCTTCACCCGGGGCAGACGCTCGCCCACGAACCCGGCGAGGATCTCACGGTTGCGGTGGAGACGCTCCATGACCTCGCCCAGCCACTCCTCCCCCTCGGCGTATGCGGCGGCATTGGCGACGAGGCCGAAGGTGCCCACACCGACCTTGTCCGGCGTGAAGTACTCCTGCCAGACCTCGACGTCACGGTCGTTGGTGAGGACGACCTGGGCCGCCTTCAGACCCGGGAGGTTGTACGCCTTGGACGAGGAGGTGACGGTGATGACCACGTCGGGGTCGATGGAAGCCGCCATGGTGTGACTGCGGCCGTCGTAGAGGATCGCCGCGTGGATCTCGTCGGCGATGACCCGCGCCCCATATCGCGCCGCCACCCGGACGACTTCGGCGACCTCGTCCGCAGACAGCGATCGGGCCACAGGGTTCCACGGATTGCACAACACCACCGACCCGGCGCCATCGGCGAAGGCGCGGTCCAGTCCGGCGACGTCGATCCTGTAGCCGCCCTCATCCTGGATGGCCGGCACCTCGACGACCTCGCGGCCGGCCCGTTCCACCATCGAGTAGAAGGGAAAGTACACCGGCGGGTGGAGGACCACGGGGCTGCCGGGCTCGGTGAGGTGGACGATCGCCCGGCGGCCGCCCTCGATCACATCGGGGGCCGAGAACACCCGATGGGGCTCGATGTCCACGCCGAACCGCCGCTTCCAGAAGCCGGTCGCCGCCTCGGCCACAGCCTGCTCCAGAGCGGGGTACGGGTACCCGGTGTCACCCAGGTCGACGGCCCGGTGCAGCGCCTCGGTCACGGCGGGGGCCAGGCCGAAGTCCATCTCGGCCACCCATGCGGCCAGGACGTCGGGCTCGTAGTAGTTCCATTTGAGCAACGGGCGGCTGGTCATGGCGCCCATGATGGCGGATTCGCGCTCAGACGGCCGAGGCCGCGGTGCGCAAGCGCGCCGTGATGCTCCTCGTGAACAGGACGAGGAAGAAGAAGCCCACGGCGAAGAGGGCGATCGAGGCCGACCCGGCAGTGCCGGCGTGATAGCTGACGACGAGGCCACCGACGACCGACAGTCCCCCGATAACCGTTGCCAGTCCCATGATCATCGGGACCCGCCGGGCGATCAGCGATGCGGTGGCCGGGGGCCCGACGAGCAGCCCGAAGACGAGGAGCGTCCCGACCGTCCGGAACGAGCCGACGATCACCATCGTGATCAGCGCGAGGAGCACGAAGTGGGCGAGCCGGGGACGCAGACCGAGGAGCCGGGCCTTGTCCTCGTTGAACGAGAGGACCAGGAACGACCGGTGGAACACGACCGCGGCCACCACCGTCGCGGCGGTGATGCCGGCGAGCAGTGCGATGTCCCCCCTGGTCACCCCGAGGGTGTCCCCGAAGAGGACCGTGGCCAGGGTGCCCGCGTAGGCAGGTGTCGTCGAAAGGAGGATCACGCCCAGCGCCAGCATCCCGACGAAGAGCAGGCCGATGCCCGTGTCGTCCCCGAAGCTGGTCCGGCTCCTGATGTAGTTGATCCCGAGGATCATCACGAGGGCTGCTCCGGCAGCGCCGATCAGCGGGTTGAAGTCGAAGATCACGGCCAGGGCGATTCCCGGCACGACCCCGTGGACCAGGGCGTCACCGAGGAACGCCATGCCCCGGATCACCACCCATGTCCCCACCAGTGCGAGGGCGACGGCGGCGAGCACGCCAGCGACGAGGGCGCGCTGTTGGAACGCCAGCTCGAACGGTTCCGTGAGCCAGTCCATGCCGAAAACCTAACCGCCCAGGGCCCGGGTGATCTCGCGGGCGTTGTACAGGAGGAGCTCGACCAGCGTCGGAGCCGGGCCATCCGTGTCGGTGAGCGAACCGGTGTGGAGCGGCACCACCTCGACGCCCCCCACTTCGGCGGCGACGGCGCGGGCATGGTCGTCGGGACCGGTGGCGTCGACGAATATCGCCGGCAGTCCCCTCGAGCGGATCAGGGCCACGAGCTCGGCGAGATGACCGGAGCTCGGAGCGCCGGTCGTCGAGCCGCCGGGGATCACCGTGCTCAGCACCTCCCAGTCATACCGGTCGGCGAAATAGCCGAGGGTGTGATGGTTGGTGATCAGGACGCGGCTGTCGGCCGGGACCGTCTCCAGCATCTGCTCGATCTCGGCGTGCGCCGCCTCCAGACCGGCGGCGTACACCCCGGCCCGCCCTGCCCAGCCGCCGTCGGGGTCGACCCGGGACAACTCGTCAGAGACCAGTTCGGCGGCGCGCGCCATGCGCAGCGGGTCCATCCAGACATGCGGATCGAGATCGTGGGCGTGGCCACCACCTTCCTCCTCCTCATCGTGGTCCCCGGCGAACTCGATGGGGTCGAGCTGCGGTGCCACCTCCAAGACGTTCACGCCATCGGTCTTCAGGCCCTCGAGGACGGTGATCAGGCCCTCCTCGAGCCCCAGGCCGTTGGCCACCACCAGGTCGGCACGGGCCATGGTCGCCACCTGGGCCGATGAGGCCTGGAACTCGTGGGGGTCGGCGCCGAGGGGGATCAACACCTCGACGACGGCTTCGTCGCCGGCGACGGCGCGGACCACATCCCCGAGGATGTTGGTGGTGACCACGATCCTGGGTTGTTCGGACCCGCCGTTGCCACACGCCACTGCCAGGAGGGCGATCAGGATGGCGACTGTTGCTCTTTTCATCTGGAGACCTATAATGAGAATCGTTATCAGATAGGTTATCACGAACCGTGAGTGTCGCCAGCCACCACCGCCAGGTCGAGAGTCGTCTCGCCGAATCCGACGTCCGCTACACGGCGGGACGTCGTGCCGTGGTCGAGGTGCTCGGCTCCGCGGAGGGACCCCTGGGAGCGGCCGAGATCCACGATCGATTGGAGGGGCAGGTCCCGCTCTCGTCGGTGTACCGCACCCTCTCGGTCCTCGAGGAGGCCGGCGTGCTCATCCCCCACTTCGCCCAGAAGGGCCTGACCCGATACGAGCTCGCCGAATGGCTTCGGGGCCACCATCACCATCTGGTGTGCATCCAGTGCGGTGGCGTCGAGGACTTCACCCTGCCCGACGATCTGGAGGCCGACATGGACCGGATCGTCCGGCACATCGGCGGTCTCGCCCGTTTCCAGGCGGACACCCACTCACTGGAGATCGAGGGGAGGTGCGCCCGGTGCGCGACCTGAACAGGGTGGCCGTGCGCGCCCGGGACGTGGTGTTGGGCTACGGGAGCCTGACCGCGATCAGACGCTCTTCGTTCGAGATCCCGTTCGGATCTCTCACCGCCGTGATCGGGCCCAACGGCTCGGGCAAGTCGACCCTGCTCAACGCCATCGCCGGCCTGGTCACGCCGATCTCGGGGAGCATCGAGGTCGCCGTCCCCCCGAAGCGAATCGCGTACGTGATGCAGTCGACGAAGGTCCCCGAGGCCCTGCCCGTGTCGGTCGTGGAGGTGGTGACCATGGGCCGGTACGCCGCGGCGGGGCCGTATCGGCGTCTCACCGCGGAGGACCGCAAGGCGGTCCACGATGCCATGGACAGGATGGGCATCACCGACCTGGCACACCGGCACATCAGCAAGCTATCGGGGGGTCAGCGGCAGAGAGCATTCGTGGCCCAGGGTCTCGCCCAGGATCACGACATCCTCCTGCTCGACGAGCCGCTCACCGGCATCGACCTGACCACCGCCAGCGCCATCGACGACGTCATCCACAAGGAGATCGAGTCGGGTTGCGCCGTGGTGATGACCACCCACGATCTCACCGAGGCCGCTGTGGCCGGCCAGGTGATCCTCGTCTCCGGTGGAGTGATCGCCTGCGGTTCACCCGACGAGGTGCTCACCACCGAGAACCTGCGTCGGGCATATGGGCCGGCACTGCTCCACGCCGGGGAGGAGCACGTCTTCCTGGACGACCCGGCCCACTTTCCGGTGCAGGAGTAGCACCGGACGGGCTGTTGCCCCTACCCCCGGCTCCGCTCCGCTTCGCCGGCGGTGCCTTCCCCCAGCCTGGCTGGGGAACTAATCATGGGCCAGGGTGAACCCGTACGGGAGCTCCAGGCGGTGCTCTGCCAGCAGATCCGGTCGGGCCAGCAGTTCCCGTGTGGGCATGTCTGCCACGACCCTCCCCCCGTCCATGACCACCGACCTCGGGCACAGCTCGAGGGCGAAAGGAAGGTCATGGGTGATCACGATCAGGGTGACGTCGAGCCCGGCGAGCGTCTCGACGAGCATCCGCCGGCCCGCGGGATCGAGACCGGAACCGGGCTCGTCGAGGACGAGGATCTCGGGCTCCATCGCCAGAGTGGTCGCCAGGGCGGCGAGACGTTTCTCTCCGCCGCTCAGATGATGCGGTGGTCGGCGCGCCAGTTCGGACGCCCCGACGCGCTCGAGGGCATCTGCCACAACTGCGTCCAACTCCTCGCCGCGCAAGCCCAGGTTGGCCGGCCCGAAAGCCACGTCCTCGGCGACCGTCGGCATGAAGAGCTGGTCGTTGGGGTCCTGGAAGACGAGGCCGACCCGACGTCGGATGTCGGTCACGGTCTCCTCGCTCAACGCCAGACCGCCGATGAGCACCTCGCCGGAAGCCGGCTCGAGCAACCCGTTGAGATGAAGGGCGAGAGTCGTCTTCCCCGCGCCGTTCGGCCCGAGCAGGGCCACCCGCTCGCCCTGTCCGACCGCGAGGTCGACGCCGCGCAGCGCCTCCCGGCCGTCCGGGTAGGCGAAGCGGAGGTCACGGACCTCGATGGCCGCGGTCACGATCCCACCACCGCGATCACCGCCACGACCGCCGCCACCATGGGTCCGGCCAGGACGGCCAGCCAGGACGCGACCGGCGTCTCACGCTCCTCGAGCACCGGCATCTCGCCGGTGTAACCGCGGGCCATCATCGCCGAGTGGACCCGCTCGCCCCGCTCGTAGGCACGCACGAACAGGGCACCCGATGCGGAGGCGATCGGCCTGGCCTGCCACAGCCATCGGGGGTCGTGACCGCGCGCCGTCATGGCCTGGCGCATGCGCCCCATTTCGTCCGCGATCAACTCCAGGTAGCGGATCATGAAGCCGGCTATGGCGACGAGGACGGAGGGGACCTTGAGGGTGCGAAGACCGGCCAGGACCGCCGGGACCTCGGTCGTGGCCACGAGGACGATCGCCGCACCGGCGCCCAGGGTCGCCTTGGCGATGATCCCCCATGCCGCCCAGAGACCCTCGCGGGACACCGAAACCCAGCCGAGATCGATCCGCTCTCCGGATCCCACGAACGGGACCATGAGGGCGAGGAGGATGAACGGCAGGATCCCGACCAAACGGAGCAGGAAGAAGCGCAACGGGATCCTGCCGACGACAAGGGCCGACGCCAGGAGCACGGCGTACACGCCGAACGCCCACGCCTGAAGTGGCGGCGTGATGGCCACCGACAGCACGAACAGGAGCACGGCCGCCACCTTGGCCTCGGGCGAGGCGGCGTGGATCGGGCTGTGCTCGTGTACGTAGAGGGCGTGGGCGTGCCCGGCGCCCACGGTCTATGCCGTCGCCCCGGGCGACCGCTCCCGGAACGCCCTGAGGATGCCCCAGGCCACCAGCAGGGTGATCAGGGTGCCGACGATCCCGGCGATGGCGAGGCTGAGCGTCTCGTTCTCGATGCCACGGGTGGCGTAGTCGGCGAAGAGGAAGTCCGACCAGGCGTGCTCGGCGCCCTGTTCGGCGAAGCCTTCGGTCTCGGCCACCCACTCCAGGCCGTCGGGGTTGTCCACCGCGAACTGGCTCACGATCGTGGCAAACGCCAGCGACACGAGCACGCCTCCGATCACGAAGACGCGCATCGGCACCTTGCCGGTCCCTTCGCCGAGAGCGACCCCCTTCGCCCCGTGCACCAGGTCCGGCCGCGACGCGAGCACCGCGCCGACGGCCAGGGCGCTGATCACCGCCTCGCCGATGCCGATCAGCACGTGCACGCCCACCATGGCGGCGAACACGCGAGTGAACGGGATCGGTGCGGTGGCGCCGAAGAGCCACTGGATGGAGAAGGCGGCGGCGGACAGTACGACCGAACCCCACGCGGCGAGCGCGGTGGCACCCACGATCCCTCCGCGACCGTTCGGGAGGATCCGCTTGAAGATCCCGAAAAGGGCGTACCCGCCGTAAGCGGGGACGATCGCCATGTTGAGGATGTTGTAACCGAGGGCGGTGAGCCCGCCGTCGGCAAAGAAGAGTGCCTGGACGGCGACGACCACGGTGACCACCAGTGCGCCGAGATGAGGGCCGAGCAGGATGGCGGCGAGAGCCCCGCCCATGAGATGACCCGTGGTGCCGGCGGCCACCGGGAAGTTGAACATCTGGGCGGCGAATATGAACGCCGCGGTGATCCCGGCGACGGGGACCACCTTCTCGCTCATGGTCTGCTTGAGCTGCCGCAGGGCCATGCCGATCGTCCCGGCGCTGACCACGCCGGTGGCCACGGCAGTCCCCGCGTTCAGAAATCCGTCAGGTGCGTGCAATCCGTCCTCCTCGTGCCAGCGTATCGCAATTGCGAACGAGTTGCATTAGCAACGAGTATAGGTTTTGCCCCGTGATCATCGACGACCCCCTCCGCGAGGCCCTGGAGCGTGAAGGCCACCGGATGACCGCTCCCCGACGGGCGGTCTGGGACGTCGTGTCCACCGCCGAGCGACATCTCACGGCAGACGAGATCGCGGCCCGGGTCCGAGCCGAGCACCCCGACGTCAACCTGTCTTCGGTTTATCGCTCCCTCACCCTCTTCTCGGAGCTCGGGCTGGTCCGGGAGTCCAGTCTCGACAGTGGTGGACCCGCGCACTGGGAGCCGGCCCATCCCGACGACGAGTTCCATCTCCGCTGCCGCCGGTGCGGGAAGGTGGACCATCACACGGGCGATCTGGTCGGCCGGGTCCGCGAGCATCTCGAGGCGGAGCACGGGTGGGTCACCGAGCAGGTGGAGTTGCTGGTGACCGGTCTCTGCCCGGATTGCGCCTAGC
>JAGFIR010000124.1 GCA_024103415.1 Acidimicrobiales bacterium | reverse complement strand
TGTCGCCCATGCCCTCGATCGCCTCGGGGGGAGGGCCGACCCAGATGAGCCCGGCCTCCTTGACGCGTCGGGCGAACCCGGCGTTCTCGGAGAGGAAGCCGTAGCCGGGGTGGATGGATTCGGCTTTCGCCTCCCTGGCGATCTGGAGGATCCGCTCCTGGTTGAGATAGCTCTCGGCGGCGGGGGCTGGGCCGACGAACCACGCCTCGTCGGCGAGCTGGACATGGCGTGCATCGCGGTCGAGCTCGGAGTAGATGGCGATCGTCCGCATGCCGAGCTCGCGCGCCGTGCGGATCACCCGGACGGCGATCTCGCCTCGGTTCGCGATGAGAATCGACTTCATAAGTCGATTCTCCGTACTGAGTATTCGGTACTGGGTACTGGGAGGATGTGTCTTGATGCTGTAGGTCTTGCGATGTGCACGATTTTCGCCGCCTGGAGGTGTGGAAGGAAGGGGTCGATCTGGCAGTGACCGTCTACTCGCTCACATCGGCGATGCCCAGAAGAGAGCTGTTCGGTCTGACGTCCCAGATTCGACGCGCCGCGATCTCTGTGCCGTCCAACATCGCTGAAGGCGCCGGACGGGGAGGGACCAAGGAGATGGCGCACTTTCTTCGGATCTCTCTTGGATCGCTCGCTGAGTTGGAGAGTCACCTTCTGATGGCGGTGCAGCTGAGGTACTTCACGGAAGAGGACTTGCCAGTGCAGGCGATCACCACTCTCAAGAAGAGGATTCTCCGCCTGCATGACCGGATCACGGGTGCTCGACCGTGAGCTGGCCGAGTACCAGGTACCAAGTACCAAGTACCGGGTACCAAGGGCCGCGTACCGGGTCACGGTGAGCTCGTTCACTGTGGCCCGTTCCCGTGCTTCTTCGGGGGAAGTGTCTCACGCTTGTTGCGGAGAACCTCCATGGCTCGGATCAACTTGACCCGGGTCTCCCTCGGCTCGATCACCTCGTCCACCAGCCCGAGCTCGGCAGCGACGTAGGGGTTGTTGAATCGCTTCTCGTAGTCGGCGATCAATTCGGCTCGCTTCGATTCGGGGTCGGGGTCGTCCTCGATGTCCCGCCGATGGATGATGTTGACCGCTCCCTGGGCGCCCATCACAGCGATCTCGGCGGACGGCCAGGCGAATACCAGGTCGGCCCGGATGCCACGGGCGTTCATCACCAGGTATGCCCCCCCGTAGGCCTTCCGGGTGATCACCGTGATGCGGGGGACGGTCGCCTCGCAGAACGCATACAGGAGCTTGGCCCCGTGCCGGATGATCCCGCCGTGCTCCTGGTCGACGCCCGGGAGGAACCCGGGCACGTCGACGAACGTGAGGAGCGGGATGTTGAAGGCGTCGCAGAACCTGACGAAACGCGCTGCCTTCTCGGAAGCGGCGATGTCGAGGGTGCCGGCGAGCACGGCTGGCTGGTTGGCGACGACTCCGACGCAGTGGCCGTTGAGACGGCCCAGCCCGATCACGATGTTCTGGGCCCAGTGCTCGTGGATCTCGAAGAATTCGCCTTCGTCGAGGATCGTCTCGATGACGTCCTTCATGTCGTAGGGCTGGGAGGCCGAGTCGGGGATGACTGCATCCAGCTCGTCGTCGATCCGGTCGGGCCGGTCGGCGGTGGGGTAGTAGGGCGCCATCTCCATGTTGTTCTGCGGCAGGAACGACATGAGATACCGGACTGCCTCCAGCGCCTCCTTGCCGTCCGGGTACACGAAGTGGGTGACACCCGACTTGGAGGCGTGTGTCATGGCGCCGCCCAGCTCCTCCATGGTCACCTCCTCGCCGGTGACCGTCTTTATGACGTCGGGACCGGTGATGAACATGTGCGAGGTCTGGTCGACCTGGAAGACGAAGTCGGTGAGGGCCGGGGAGTAGACAGCGCCGCCGGCACACGGGCCCATGATCACGGAGATCTGCGGGATCACTCCCGACGCCCGGACGTTTCGCTCGAAGATCCGGCCGTAGCCATCTAGGGAAGCGACGCCTTCCTGGATGCGGGCACCGCCGGAATCCTTGAGACCGATGACCGGTGTCCCGGTCTCCAGGGCGAGGTCCATCACCTTGCAGATCTTGTCCGCGACGACCTTGCCGAGTGACCCGCCGAAGACGGTGAAGTCCTCGGCGAACACGAAGACGGGCCGGCCCTCGATGGTCCCGTGCCCGGTCACGACGGCGTCTCCGTACGGGCGCTTGTCCTCCATGCCGAATCCGACGGTCTGGTGCCGGACGAACTGGTCGATCTCCTGAAACGAGCCCTTGTCGAGCAGGGCTTCGATCCGCTCGCGGGCGGTCATCTTCCCCTGTTCGTGCTGACGCGCCACGGCGCGCTGATTGCCGGCGTTCAACGCCTGCTCACGAAGGGCTCTGAGCTGTTCGATGCGCGCTTCGGTCCCCATCCGTCCTCCGTATGCTCCAGGGTCTCTGACTCCCCGGGATACGAGATGGCTACACCATATCGACAGGTTCGCCTGGTCTCGCCGCAGTCCACACAGGACGAGGCCCTGCAGCGACTCGATGACGTACCTGTCGTCGTCATCGCCGAGAAGCAGGAGGCCGGAAGGGGTCGGACCGGCTCGGACTGGTGGAACGCACCGCGCGGTCTGGCCGCCTCCGTCGCCTTTCGCAAGCAATCGGCCGACCTGCGACCCGTCTCCCTGATCGCCGGTGTGGCCGCGGTGCGTGCGTTGCCCGAGCTCTCCCTGAAATGGCCGAACGACCTCATGCACTCCGACCTGAAGGTGGGCGGCATCCTGGTCGAGATCCACGACGACGCGGTCGTGACGGGGCTGGGGATGAACCTCTGGTGGCCGGATGCGCCGGAAGGGGCCGCAGCTCTCTACGAGACGGATCCGGGTCCGGAGCGGCATGCCGAGATCGGTGCGCTCTGGGCTGCCGAGTTCCTGCGTCTCGTCGGGCAACCGGGTTGGCCGAGAGACGAGTACCGCAAGCACTGTGTCACGCTCGGCTGGATGATCACCTGGGAGCCCGAGGGGAGGGGGCGTGCGATCGACGTGGCCCCCGACGGGGGTCTCGTGGTCGATACCGATGGCGGAGTGGAGACCCTGTACGCCGGACGGGTCCGGCACATCAGGTAGGTCGACTTCCGGTCCCGCTCCCTGGGTTGCGGCGACTAGCCCAGGTCTTCGACGACCGCCTTGGGCAATGTCGCCAGGAAGAAGGCCTTGATCCTCTCCATGGCGTCACCGGCCGCAGCGACGTCGTAGTCGTCCGAGTTCGGATCGAGGAAGTCGTGACGGGCTCCGGCGTAGAGCAACCATTGACCGTGCTGGTTCCGGTTCTGGGCCTCGTCGACCGTGGCGTTGTCGATGAACTGATCCTCGGC
>JAGFIR010000070.1 GCA_024103415.1 Acidimicrobiales bacterium | reverse complement strand
ACGACGCCCAGGCCCACATCGGGAAGATGGTGGAGCACCTGATGGCGAGCATGGGCGGCGAGGCCGAGGAGATCTACAAGGTCGGTCTCCAGGCGACCCCGCTGCTCGAGACCATCTCCGAGGTGGTCATCGCCTGGCTGATGCTCCGTCAGGCGGAAGTGGCGTTGCCGAAGGTCGACGAGGACCCCTTCTACGAGGGCAAGGTCGCTGCGGCACGATGGCTCGTCCGAGACGTCACTCCGAAGGTCGCGGCACGTGCCCGGCGGGCGCAGTCCGAGGCCGGCGCCCTCATGGACCTGCCCGTCGAGGCCTTCTGATCTGCTGACGACACGGTGCCCCGGCAGGTACGCGCCCGGTCACGACCGGCGTGAACCTGCCGGGGCGCTCCTTTGCGTAAGAAGGCCCATTCCGCACATACTCCGAACGTGTCACCGGGTTCGGTCGTCCTCTTCGTAGCGCTGCTCGCCGGGGTGCTGCTGATCGTCATGGCGCTGATGGTGTGGCAGCACGCCCGATCGAATCCCACCTATCAGCCTCTGGAATACGTGGTCGAGCACGCGGTCCGTCACATCTCCGAGCGTCTCCCCGAGGACTCCGGGTTGACGAGAGCCGACATCCGCCGCATCCTCGACTATGAGATCCACTACCTCCAGGGGCTGGCTCAGGATGACCGGCGCAACCCGATCGAGGCGGTCGCCGGGGGCCATGACGCCTCCATCCGGTGGATCGCCGGGGAGATTCAGGAACGACACGGTGTCACCTACTCTTTGGAGGACATCGCCGCCGTGCTGGAGCTCGAAGCCGACTACCTGGTGGCCATCGGCGCGGTGGGAGACCCGGTAGAGACGCAGGGAGAAGAACAGGAATGAGGGTCCGTTGCGGGGCATGCCGCACGCAGTTCGAAGTCGCCGGAGCAGGTCGATTCGCCTGCCCCGTCTGTGGTTCCGTGAACGTCGTCAGGGGTGCCTCGCCCCAGGATCAGGAGATGGGCGGATACCCGACCGCCGGGGGTATGGCCACCGAACAGCCGCAGCCCCAGCCGGCGCCCGTGCTGCCACGTGTCACCTGCCCGGAGTGTGAGTTCAGCTTCGTGGTGGGCCGGATCGCCGTCGCCGCCTGCCCCAACTGCAACGCAGAGGTGCCCACGGGCCAGGAGACCGAAGAGACCACCGAGTGAGCCGGCTGCCCCGTTTCGAGGAGTTCCGCTGGGTGGGGACCAAGGACACGATGGTCGTCTACGACTGTGACGACCCCGAACAGTTCGAGGCCCTGAAGACGAGGGTCGAGTCCGAAGATCTGCTCCGTCGTCTCCAATTGCAGGCATTCGGCCCGGACACACTTCAAGAGGCCGAGAACCGCGGCTTCAAGCCCGCCGCCTGACGGCGCCGGTGTACCGAGTACCAAGTACTGAGTACCGAGTACGACGCAGCCTTCGGCTGCGCCTCACCGTTCCAGGCCTTCTGCCACCAACCGGCCGATGCGGTCGCCCCGCCCGTGGAAGAAGTGGTCACCGGGTGTCAGCACCAGATCGATCCCCTTGGCGACCGCGTACTCCTGCAGCGCTTCGCCGTCGATGACCTGATCCCTGGTGCCCAGCACGATTCGCTTCGGGCTCGTCGGGAGCTCGTCGGGGAGCATCTGCGGCGGGGGAGCGACGCCGACATAGGGGATCTCGGCGCGATTGTCGGCAACCCATTGCAGGGCCATCCACGCACCGAAGGACCAGCCACCGATGCCGAGCGGAAGACCGAGGGTCCGGGCGTGCCGCACCGCCGTGGTCACGTCCTCGATCTCACGCTCGCCCTTGGCGTGGGTCCCCGTCGACTCGCCCACGCCGCGGAAGTTGAACCGGACAACCGTGTGGCCCCGCTCCACCAGCACCCGGGTGATGGCGATCATGAGGGGGCTGTTCATGGTCCCGCCCCATTCGGGGTGGGGATGGCAGAGCACCGTGACCCGCGTCGGCGCGTCGGCGTGGTCGATCTTCGTCTCGAGGACGACGCCGTCGGAGGTCGTGAGACGGATTCGCTCGGTCACATCAAGATCCGCCAGAGCCAGATCGTGGCCGCGGTGACGATGACGATGGCGAGTATCGCGGAAGCGATGAGGAGCCAGCGGGTGGGCACAACCGGCAGGGTAACTGGCAGGGATTTCTTCCCGGAGCGGCAGTCGGCCTCGCTACGAATGGGTATTCAGTGGCACTTATCGGAGTAGTCGTCTCGCAAACTAGGCTCAAGTCACCCAGTCACAGACAGGAAGGCCCGTCTTGGTAGACGTCGCAATCATCGGAGGAGGGCCGGGCGGATACGCCGCGGCCCTGTACGCCCGCAACTTCGATCTCGAAGTCGCCCTCATCGAGAAGGATCGCCCCGGTGGGACCTGTCTCATCAGAGGGTGCATCCCCGCCAAGCAGTGGCTGCACATCGCCGACGTGTACACGACCGTCGCCGAGGCCGCGGAGTACGGAGTGGTCACCACGGAGCCCAAGCTGGATTGGGCTGCGGCACTGGCGAAGAAGAACAAGACCGTCGAGGGAGTGGTCCGTGGTCTGGGGGGTCTGCTCAAGTCGCGTGGCGTCGAGGTGATCCAGGGAACGGGGCGGCTTTCAGCCCCCAACCGAGTCGACGTCGCTCTCGCCGACGGCGGCAGCCGCACGGTCGAGGCCTCCAAGGTGATCGTCGCCACGGGCTCGCACGCCCGGACGATCCCGGGCTATGAGATCGACGGCACGACCATCGTCACCTCGGATCACGCCCTCGACTGGGAGACCCAGCCCGGACGTGTCGCCATCATCGGCGGCGGCGTGATCGGCTGTGAGTTTGCGTCGCTCCTCGCCGACGTCGGCAGCGAGGTTCACGTCTTCGAGATGATGGATCAGATCATCCCCGGCTCCGACCCCGAGTCGGCCCGGGTCCTGCAGCGACTGCTGGGCCGCCGCGGGGTCCAGTTCCACCTCGGTGTCGGTGTCGAACCTGCCGAGAAGACCTCCAACGGGGTCGTCGTTGCGGCGGGGGACGAGCGTGTCGAGGTGGATGTGGTGCTCGTCGCAGTCGGTCGGGGGCCGAACACCGAAGGCATCGGTCTCGAGGGGACGAAGGTCCAGGTGGACCGGGGTTATGTGGTCGTGGACAAGACCACGATGGAGACCGGCGAGCCGGGCGTCTACGCGGTGGGAGACATCGTGGCCGGCACCCCTCAACTCGCCCACGTCGGTTTCGCCGAGGGCGTCGCCGCCGTCACCCACATCGCCACGGGCGAGACCGCCCCGGTGAACTACGACGCCATTCCCAGGGTCACCTACACGCACCCGGAGGTTGCCGAGGTCGGCATCGGGGAAGAGGAGGCGGCCCGCCGCGGGATCGAGGTCACGACCACGAAGCACTTCTTCAACGGCGTGGGCCGGGCCGTGATCGTCGGGCAGAACCAGGGTCACGTGAAGGTCTTCACCGCAGGTGACGGCCCGATCGTCGGCGCCAGCATCGTCGGGCCGCAGGCGGGCGAGATGATCCACGAGTTGATGTACGTGGTCGGCTGGGAGGCGTTGCCGTCGGAGGCGGCGGCCTTCATCCACGCCCACCCGACGCTTTCGGAAGCGATAGGTGAGACACTGATGTCGGCGGCCGGCAGGCCCCTGCACTGAGAGGAGACGGACAGTGGCAACGACGGTTTCGATGCCCCAACTCGGGGAGACGGTCACCGAGGGAACCATCCTCAAGTGGGCCAAGCAGGTGGGAGACACCATTCAGGAGGACGAGGTCCTCGTAGAGATCTCGACGGACAAGGTCGACACCGAGGTGCCGTCGCCGGTGTCCGGCACCATCCTCGAGATCCTCGTCCCCGAGGGTGAGACCGTCGCCGTAGGCACCGCGCTCGTGGTGATCGGCGAGGCCGGCGAGCAGCCCGCCGATGCGCCTGCCACCGAAGAGGCTCCGGCCGAGGAGCCGGCGGAGGAACTTGCGGCAGCCGAGACGCCGGCCGCAGCGCCCGAACCAGAGCCCGCGCCCGAACCAGCACCCGTGGCCGAGCCCGTCCAGGAGCCGGAGATCCCGGCGGCCGCCGCCGAGGACCTCCACCCGGCTTCGGAGACACCCAAGGGGGCGGACACCGGGTTCGAGGCCGGTGAGCCCAGCGACGAGGAAGTGGAGGCGTTCTTCGCCGAGCCCTCGCCCGAGAAGACCGGCGCCCAGTTGCTGTCCCCGGTGGTGCGTCGTCTCGTGCGTGAGCACCAGGTCGACCTCTCCCGGGTGAAGGGAACCGGGGAAGGTGGTCGGATCACCCGCAAGGACGTGGAGGCGTATCTCGAAACCAGAGACTCCGCCCCGGCTGCCGCACCCGCCGCCGAGCTGCACCGAGTGATAGCCGTCTTTCGTCTCGTTCGACTTGACCTGCAGCACCACGCACGGGCCGGCCTGCACGACGGTCACGGGGACCGATGTGCCATCTTCCTGGAAGATGCGGGTCATG
>JAGFIR010000020.1 GCA_024103415.1 Acidimicrobiales bacterium | reverse complement strand
GGCGACCGGGTCCGCGAGGTCGGACGCGTCACGCTCCCGGCGAAGGGCGAGCTTCCGCCTCCGGCGCCGGTGGCAGGCATCGATCTCCGGCACGTCGCCCACGACCCCTTCGCCGCCCCGTTCGACGAGGACCAGCCGCCGCCGGCCCCGGTCGACGTCCGGGTCGACGTCCCGGCCGACGAGCTTCCTCCGATCGGACGTGAGCTTCGGATCCCCAAGGGCCTGGAGAGGGGGCTGCGGGCCCTCGGGCTGGAGCCGGACAAGGTCGACGGGGCTGAGTTGATGCTCGGACTGCTCAGGATGTTTGGCTACACGGTCACCGAGCAGGCGCTGCCGGGCTCTTACCTCGCCGTCAAGGACGGCCAGTCGACCTTCGTCTATGCCGACACCCACGAGCCGGGCGAGGCCCTGGAGGTCGAGGAGTCGGTGATCCGTCGCTTCCTCGCCGATTTCGCCACCTCCGGCGCCGACCGGGGGATGTTGCTCAGCGAGAAGTACGCACCCTTCTCGATCCACGAGATCGAAAACCGTCAGCCAAAGGTGCGGTTCATCACCCGGGAGCGCATCCAGCGGTTCATCGACGGCATGGCCCTGGGCTAGGCGGCCTCGAGGTCACCAGGCGCCCTTGGGATCCCCCGGGGGTTAGGATGGTCAGGGTTAGGAGGGTCTTTTTATGGGACGAATCGGTGGCCCCGAGATACTGCTCATCCTTCTCGTGATCTTGCTGCTCTTCGGTGCCAGCAAGCTCCCGGCCCTGGCACGCTCACTCGGCGCGTCTGCGAAGGAGTTCCGCAAGGGAATCGAGCAGGGCGCACAAGACGCGGAAGCCTCCCAATCCGACACCACAGACACGGATTCCTAGGAACCGTCCGACGGGCGGCGTCGTTCAAGGAGTAGGGCTCGATGGAGTCCATCCCACTCACCTGGGAAGAGGTAGCCCGTGTCTACGGACGGAAGATCTACAACTTCGCCTACCGGCTCGCCGGTAACCCTGAAGACGCGGCCGACCTGGTTCAGGAAGTCCTCCTGCGGGTCCGGCGCGGTCTCGAGGCTTACCAGCCGGGCAGCTTCGAGGGTTGGCTGTGGCGGATCACCCGCAACGCCTTCCTCGACGAGGTTCGCCGTCGCAACCGGCGCCCGACCGCACCCCTCCCCGATGAGGTGGATCGCTGGAACATCGCGTCGACCGCAGGCGCCGACATCGAGTACGACCGGATCAGCCTGGGGGACGACATCCAAAAGGCCTTGCTCCAGTTGCCGATGGAATTCAGGGAGGCCGTCGTCATGTGTGACGTCGTCGGGCTCAGTTACGAGGAGATCGCTCAGGCCACGGCCGTCCCGATCGGGACGGTTCGCAGCCGGATCCACCGTGGTAGGAAGATGCTGAGGGAACTGTTGGGATGAAGCACCCGTCCGAGTCGATCAGTGCGTATCTCGATGGCGAGCTGACCGCCGGGGAGACACGTCAGTTGATGGCCCACATGTCCACCTGTGGCCGCTGCGCGGCCGAGATGGAGGACGTCCAGCGGGTTCGGGCCGCCATCCGGGCCCTACCGGTGCTCGAACTGCCGCCCGGCCTCGTGCCCGAGGCGGAGGCCGAGGTGATCCCGCTCCGACGGCACCGGGGCTTCTGGGTCGGCGCCGCCGCCGCTGTGGTGGCCGCGGTCATCGTGGTCTCCTCGATCCTGACCCCGCCTCCGTCGCCCGACCTCACCGTTGAGGATCTGAGCAGCCGGTTCGGTGCCCGGGCGTCGCTCGACCCGACGTTCAACCCCACCAAGATCCCCGTGCTCTACCCGGAGGTCGGGGAATGATCCCGATCGCCCTGGCCGTGCTCATGGCCCTGTTCCCCGGCGGGCTCGTCGTCGCCGATCTCTCGGGGATCCTCGAGCGCGGCAACGACGCCTCCTATGGAGCGGAGCAGGTGGTGAGTTGTGTCACCCCGGACGGTGTCGCCAACGCCATTCTCACCATCGAGCAGTCGGACGGTCAGATGCTCGTAGGGTCCGACGCCCTCGGGGCGACCTCCCTCGCCCTCGGGCCGGGCGACTGGACCATGACCCGCGGTGACGGCACCACCGAGCACGCGGCGGTCATGGGAAAGGGCATCACCGAGGCCGACCCCTACCTCGTCAGCGAGGTCGGCGGTGTCACCTTCCTGGGGAGGGAGGCCACCGCCTACCGTCTCGAGAGGGACGGCCAGGTCAGGGCCGAGTTGATCCTCGACGACCTCACCGGCGTGGTCGTGCGGTCCACGACGTACGGCGCCGACGGGGCTCGCTACTGCTTGCACCGGTTCATCAGCTTCGATCCCGGTGTCCGCGAGATCCCGCAGCCGGTCAAGGCCGACGCCCCGGTCCTCCAGCCCCTCGACCAGGCCTCGGGGATCTTCCCGGAGCAGATCGCGGGCTTCATCCGCCTCGACGAGTACGAGGATCCGGGTGGCCTCCGCTTCACCTACTACTCCGACGGGTTCTTCTCCTTCGCCGTGTTCCAGACGCCGGCCATGGTCCCGCTTCCCGACGCCGTGAAGATCGCACGCGGCCGGGGCGACTATCACCGCACCTTCAGCGCAGGCCAGGTCTTCTACACCTGGCAGGTGGACCGGGGTGGCATGGCCCTGGTGGGTGACCTCCCCCCGGACATGCACGACGCGGTGCTCGACGATCTGCCCGAGCCGAGACAGCCCGGGTTCTTCAGGCGGATCTGGCGGTCGATCTTCGGCTTCGGCTCAAACCGCGGCGTCGAGTAGCGAGAGGTACTCCTCGAACGGGCGGGCCACGCCCAGCTGATCCGACGAGACGACACCGGTGATGATCCCGTCGGCGTCGACGAAGTAGGTGGTCCGCCTGGCGGCGCCGTAGGTCTCGTCGAAGGTGTCGTAGGCCCGGGTCACCTCGCCGTGCGGCCAGAAATCGCTGAGGATGTCGAATTGGAACCCCTGCTGCTCGGCCCAAACCCCGTTGGAGTGGAGCGTGTTGCAGGTGATGACGACGACCCGGCGGTCCCCGAAGACCTCGAAGTTGTCCCGGATCTGACAGAGCTCGCCCTCGCACGTTCCGGTGAAGGCAAACGGGATGAACACCGCGACCCACGGGCTGCCGGCGAGGTCATCGGTGGAAACGACCTCCCGACGCTGGTTGCGCAGCGCGAAGGAGGGTGCAGGGGTGCCGATTGCGAGTGACATGGCCCTTATGTTGTCAGAGCCAGCCGTCGATGAGGACGCGCGCCGCCCAGGCGGTGGGGTCGGCGAGCTCCGCGGCGCTCGGCATGCGGGTCGGATCGGACCACAGGACGGACAGGGCGTCGTCCCCGTACCGCCTCTCCACTTCCTGGTTGAAGGCCTCGCCCGCCCGGGTGATCGAAGGCGGCACGGGGCCGACACCGATGGGGTTGGCCGGCGCGGCCTCCATCTCCCGGACACCGTCCCGGTGCCGGGTGATCTGATCGAAGTTGGGTGACAGATCCTGGAGGGCCCGTCGCGCCAGCAGACGGGCGCATCCTCCGATGGCCCCGAAGAACGCCTCCAGCTCGGCCCTCGGCGCCTCGGCCTCCTCGCCACCCAGCAGGCTCTCGATGCCGCCGGCCTCTTCGATGGCCCTCTCGATCTCGGTGGGATCGGTCCCGCCCATCATCAGGCCGCCCAGCTTGGTGGGATCGATGCGGCTCGCCTCGGCGAGCGCGTCGACGAGGGCTGCCAGATGGTCATGAATCCATGGGATCTCGCACATGGTCCTGAACGCCACCTCGTTGGCGGCGACCCACAGGCGGATCTCGGAGGCGTCGACACCGGGCACCTGGAGCGCCTCGATGTTCGGCACCACGACCGTGAGGGCGCCCGTCTGGTCGGGCGGGAGCCCGGCGTCGAAGCCGGCCACCACCCAGGTGGCCAGGGACCCGACGAGTGAGCCCGCCTGGAGGCCGATGATCGCCGGAGCCATCTGCCCGAACAGGGCGGCGGCGGGCCCTTCGTCGGCCACCGATGCCGAGAACGGCTCGACGAGTGCCGTGTATGCCTCGAGGTTGCGCTCGGCCCATCCCCGCTGGTCCAGCGGCAGCACGTCGGCGGCGGTCGGGACCCGGAACGGGGAGACCCGCTCGACGTTGAACTCCGCCAGACGGGTCAGGTCGCGGAACTCCTCGGCGGCCCAGGGCTCGACGGGCTGATGCTCCCCGGTGAGATGGCGTGCGACCTCGGCGGCCAACTTCCAGTTCACCGGCCCGGGCTGGTTGAACAACTCGAAGAGCTTGGAGAAGAGGTCGTCGCTCACGGGCTCATGCTCCCCAGCGCCACGTCGATGGTCCGGGTCCCATCGGCGCGGATGATCTCGATCGGGATGCTCTGATGTGCCCGGAGTCGGCGCAGCGCCCCGAGGAGGTCGTCGATCGTGGTCACGGGCTTGCCGGCGATCTTTGTGATCACATCGCCGACCTGGCCGCCCGAGAGACCGAAGGGCGACTCGGGCTGGAGACGGGTCACGCCCACCCCCACCGGATACTCGGCCCCGTCGTCGCGTCTGGCCCACACCGTGGTGCCTTCGATGCCGAGACGGGCATGGTTGACGGTCCCGGTGGCGATCAGGTCCTCGACGACCCCGACCATTTGCTCGACGGGGACCGCGAAGCCCAGACCCTCGGCGCCCACATCGGAGACGGCGATGGCGGTGGTGATGCCGATGAGCCGGGCTTCGGCGT
The DNA here is from genome assembly GCA_024103415.1 of Acidimicrobiales bacterium. Taxonomy (GTDB): domain Bacteria; phylum Actinomycetota; class Acidimicrobiia; order Spongiisociales; family ZC4RG35; genus ZC4RG35. The sequence goes on along the minus strand of JAGFIR010000020.1, from coordinate 2,577 downwards.
CGACCAGTGCTCCGCCCGACGAGCCGGGGGCGATGGGTGCGTCGGTCTGCACGAGTCCGTAGAGGAACTCGCCCCGGCGGACCTGGAGGGCTCGATCCAGGGCGCTGACGATCCCGGAGGTGACGGTTGGCCCGCCTTCGAGACCCAGGGGGCTGCCCACGGCGATGGCCGGCTCGCCGATGGTGAGTGTGTCGGCGGAGCCCAGGTCGACCGGGGTCAGGTCACGACGATCGACACGCAGGACGGCGAGGTCGGTCAGCGGATCGGAGCCGACGAGGGTGGCGGGGTAGCGGGCTCCGTCGGCGAACACGACCGAGAGGCTCGAAGCCCCATCGACGACGTGGTGGTTCGTGACTATGTAGCCGTCCTCGCGGTAGACGACACCGCTGCCGCTGCCCGAGCGGAGGAAGCCGGACGATTCGATGAACACGGTCGACGGAATGACCCGGGCGGCCACGTCGGCCACCGTCACGTCTTCGCCGAGGGTCGGTGGCGGCCCGGTCGGTGCCGGCGCGGTGAGGCTCGGTCCCGGGATGGTCGTGGGGGTCGGCTCCTCGAAGACGCCGACCTGGGCCAGGATGGCGAAGGTCACTGCCGTGCCCAGGAGCACTCCGCCGAGCACGGAGAGGATGACCGTCCACGGATCCGTTCTGGGCCTCTTGGGCGGCTCGACGGTCCGCGTCGGCTGCTCCCACAGCGTCGGGGGCCCTGGTTCGGTCATCAGAACGTCGAGTCTATGGGACGTTTCGGTCAATCCGGTCGACGCGCAGCCGTAGGCTGAGGGTCGTGAGTGACGCTTCCATCCGGGTCCGTGTCGGTCCCGAGCCGATCGACGCCGGCGCCCTCGCCACCGAGGTCGGTCGGGCAGATTCCGGGGCCACGGTCGTGTTCCTGGGCACCGTGCGTGACCACTCGGAGGGGAAGGAGGGCGTGACCCATCTCGACTACGAGGTCTACCCCGAGATGGTCGAGGAGGTCATCGCCCGAATCGTGGAGGAGGCCGCCGGCAGGTGGCCGGTCCTCTCGGCCGTGGTCGAGCACCGCTCCGGCGTGGTCGGGCTGGGCGAGGCCTCGGTGGCGGTGGCAGTCTCGTCGGCGCATCGGGCCGACGCCTTCGACGCCGCCGAGTACATCATCGACGAGCTCAAGGTCAGAGCCCCCATCTGGAAGAAGGAGCACTGGCCGGGCGGCGCAGAGTGGTCGAAGGGCTCCTGAGGCGTATCGCCGCCGATCTGTGATCATCGCGTGAACGAGATGGAGCCAACCCAGCAGAAGAGGCCGATCTGGCCGTTCGCGTCGTTGGGGAGCCTCTTCTTCGTCGCCGTGCTCCTGATCATGGCGTGGAACATCGAGTTGCCGTACCTCGCCTACAGCCCGGGTCCCGTGGCCAACGCCATCGACGCCATCGACGCCGACGCCGAAGAGATCGACGACCCTGCCGGGAACCTCCTGATGCTGACGATCATCGGTCAGCCCGTGAACGTGATCGAGGCGGTCATCGCGGGCTTCGACCCGACGATCGACCTCGTGAGACGGGAGGCCGTGCGCCGGCCCGACGAGTCCGACGAGGAGTACCGGAGCCGGGTCCTGGCGCAGATGTCCGACTCCAACCACCGGGCGATCGCCACGGCACTCTCCTATCTCGGATACGAGATGGTGGTGACGGAGATCATCGTGGACGACATCCTCGAGGACGTCCCAGCCCGCGACGTCCTCCAACTGGGCGACTCGATCGTCGCCGTCGACGGCACGGCGGTCTCGTCCGCCACCGAGATCTCACCGATCATCCAGAGCAAGGCCATCGGGGAGGTCATCACGTTGACCGTCGTCCGTGACGGCGAGGAAATCGACGTCAAGGTCGAGCTCGCCGAGCGGGAGGACCAACCAGGCGTCCCGATGATCGGCATCACGCTCGGCCAGATCACCGAGCCCCCGTTCCCGATCCAGATTCGCACCGGTGACATCGGCGGGCCGTCCGCCGGGCTGATGCACACGCTGGCCATCATCGACGTGCTCACCGAGGGCGACCTCACCAAGGGCCACATCATCGCCGGCACAGGCACGATCGAGCCTTCTGAGGGTCGGGTCGGCGCCATCGGAGGGGTGAGACAGAAGGTCGTGGCGGCCGAGGCAGCCGGTGCCAGCCACATTTTCGTGCCGGTGGACAACTACCCGGCGGCCCTCGAGGCCCCGCGGGAGCGGATCGAGATCGTTCCCGTCGCCACCCTCCAGGAAGCCATCGAATTCCTGGAATCCCTGCCCCCTGCCTAGCCAAAGGCCCGGCTCAACGGGCGCCTCCAGTTATCTTCTACTCACGGATGCCCTCCGAAATTCCCCCCTCTGAGATCCGCCAGGCACAGTTCCGCACTGTCCTGCGCGGCCTCGACCGGGCGGAAGTCGAGGCCTTTCTCCACCGTGTCGCCGACCGGATCGAGGAGTTGGAGCGTCAGGTCGCCGATCTCGCCAACTTGGCCGAGACCAAAGGCCCCGATTGGGAGGACGAGTTCGACACTCTCGGACGCGAGGTCACCAACATCCTCCAGGCAGCACGGGAGGCCGCCGAGGTCATGCGGGAGC
>JAGFIR010000227.1 GCA_024103415.1 Acidimicrobiales bacterium | reverse complement strand
CCGCCGAACTCGGCGGCGGCCGCCACCGCATCTTCCTCGGAGGCGACGACCCGGCTCCTCGGGTAGCGGAGCCCGGCCGCCTCCAGGATCCCCTCCACCTCGTAGGGCTCGAGCCAGCCGCCGTCCTCGCCGAGCCGCTTCAGGGCGCCTTCGACGACTTCCCGGATCCGCACCTCGGCTTCCTCTTCCAGCCTGGCCTCGACACCCGGGTCGCGCTGCTTCCAGATCCCGTAGTTGACCGCCCGGGTCAGGGCCAGTGCGGCGGTCTCGGGGAACGTGTAGCTCGGGATGGTGCGCTGGCCCTCACCACCGACGAGGAACTCCTCGGTGCGGGCGTAGTGCATGAACACCGAGAGCAGGGTCACGTCGCCGTCGTAGCGGTCCTGACAGCGCCGGATGGCTGCCGCGATCTGGTCGGCGCCGTCCGGGGTGGTGGGCACATAGATCACGATGACCGCGTCCACCTCGCCCGAGTCGAGGAGGAGCGACAGGACGTGCTCGTAATGGTCGGGCCCGCCCGAGGCGATCATGTCGATGGGGTTCGAGGTCGACGCCTCCTCGGGGAGGGCCTCCCCGATCTTCTCCTGAAGCTCCTGGGACAGCGTGACGATCTCGAGCCCGTTGGACTCGAGGGAGTCCACCGCCAGGATCCCGGGACCGCCGGCGTTGGTGATGATCCCCACCCGGGGGCCCTTCGGGACGGGCTGGTTGGCGAGGAGGCTGGCCGTGCCGAACATCTCCTCCAGGGTGTCGACCCTGATCACACCGGCCTGCCGGAACAGGGTGTTCACAGCCACGTCCGACGACGCCAGCGCCCCGGTGTGCGAGGAGGCCGCCCGGCTCCCCGCCTGGGTGCGACCCGACTTGACCGCGATGATCGGCTTGCGCCGCCCGATCCTCCTGGCGAGCCGGGAGAACTTCTTCGGGTTGCCGAATGACTCCAGATAGAGGGTGATGACGTCGGTCTGGGGGTCGTCCTCCCAGGCGAGCAGCAGGTCGTTGCCCGAGACGTCGGCCTTGTTGCCGACCGACACGAACTGGCTGATCCCGATTGAGTGCTGGGTGGCGTAGTCGAGGATCGCGATTCCCAGCGCGCCCGACTGGCTGGACATGGCGACGTTGCCCGACGGCGGGAACATCGGGGCGAAGGTTCCGTTGAGCCGCACGGCCTCGGCCGTGTTGAGCAGACCCATGCAGTTCGGGCCGACCATCCGCATGCCCTTCGATCGGACCAGACGCAGCAGCTCGGCCTCCCTGGCGGCGCCCTCCGGCCCGACCTCGGCGAAGCCGGCCGAGATCACGACCACGGCGCGAACCCCCTTCTCGCCGCACTGCTCGACCACGTCCAGCACGTGCTTCTGGGGCACGACGATGAAGGCGACGTCGACCTCATCGGGGACGTCGAGGACCGACGGGTACGCCCGGACCGACCGCACCACCTTTGCCTTGGGGTTGACCGGGTAGACCGGGCCGGTGAAGGCGGAGCTGATCAGGTTGTTGAACAGACGGCCCCCGATGGACGTCGGATCGGTGGAGGCGCCGATGACGGCGACCGACTTGGGGAAGAAGAGCGGGAGGAGTGACGCGGCGACCGCACGGCGCTCGTGCTCGGCCTGGGCGTCGAGCGACCCCGGCGTCACCTCGACGGGGAAGTCGACGGTGTATACGCCCTGGTCGATGGTCCGGGTCAACTCGTACCCGGAGTTGCGGAACACGCGCATCATCTGACGGTTCTCACCCAGGACGTAGGCGCGGAACTGGCGGACGCCGTTGGAGCGGGCGTGATCGGTGAGCAGCTCCAGCAGCCGGGTGCCGATCCCCCTGCCCTGGTGGTCGTCGACGACGGCGAAGGCGACCTCGGCGACGTCACTCCCGGGGTCCTCGCGGTCGTACCTGCCGACGCCGATGATCTGCCCGTCATGGACCGCCACGAGGGCCATGCGGTCCTCGTAGTCGACGTTGGCGAAGTCCTGGACCTCGGCGTCGGTGAGCTCGAGCTTGACGCTGAAGAACCGGAAGTAGCGCGACTCGGGACCGAGCCGCTGGAAGAAGCTCTTGGCCTCGGCGGCGTCCTCGGAACGCATGGGTCGGACGTGGACCACGCCACCGTCCCGGAGGACGACGTCGAGCTCGTACTCGGAGGGGTATACGGCCATGGCCGCAACCTAGTGGAGAACCTTCGATTTCAGACCGGTTGCGGGAGGTGCGCGTAGCTACACTCGTGCCGCGGGTTGAAACTGGACACGCCGGTGGTTTCGAGAGGAGGGATCCAGGCCACACCGTGAATCGTCGTGGGGCCCGGGTCTGGTTCCTCTCCCCTCCCCCACCCACCCGGCCCGGGTCCCACGCCCTTTAACCCTCAGGTGGAGACGCGGGCGGGTGATGGTCGACGGGACCGCCGCCCCGTGCCCCATCGTTCGCTGCGGACCGTTCCGGTCGCTCAGCCCTCGACGGTGATCGACCCCGTCATCTCCGGGTGGATGGAACAGACGAACTGGTACTCACCCGCCTCGTCGAAAGCGAAGGAGAACTCCTCACCCTGGGAGAGCGAGCCGCTGTCGAAGATCCCCTCCGAGGAGGTCCAGGTGTGGGGAAGGGCGTCCTGGTTGACGACCGTCACCTCCTCACCGACGGCAACGGTGAGCGGTTCGCCGAAGGAGAAGCCGGAGATCGTGATGGTGGCATCGCCGGTCTGCGGGGTGGTGGTGGACGGAACGGTCGTGGTCGCATCCTCACCTCCTCCCGAACAAGCGGTGACGAGGACGAGGACGAACACGGGGGCGAGGATCCTTCTCTTCATCGACGGTCAGTACGGATGGGGCGCCCGATCGGTTCTCAGGCGTCCGTCGGGCCGGCCAGTGCGTATTCGATGGCCGCATCGAGCGCCATCGTGCGCCCCTCGTCCAGAGCGACGAGGTCGTCGCCGCTGAACTCGTCGAGACGATCCAGGTCGACTTCTTCCACGGCCACGAGGGCGATGCCGACGATGTCGGCGCCGGACCGCTTGCGGAGGGCGTCGACAACTCCAACCAGCCGGAAGCACCGCCGCCGGTCGCCGAGGGCGAGGGCCACGCCGGCCAGCTGGTAGACGACGAGGAGGACACCGGACACGTCACGGTGCCCGGCGAAGAGCCGGAGCGCCTCGACGAGCGCCTCCCACGCCTCCTGGGGCCTTCCCTGGTTGACCAGCACGAAACCGACCTCGAAGAGAGACCACCCGAAGCCGAACTCGTTGCCCGACCGCTTATAGTACTCCGACGCCCGGGTGTAGTGCTCGAACGCGGCGTCCCAGTCACCGGTCCCCATGGCAGTGTTCCCCCGGGCCCAGGCGATGTCTCCGAGACCGTCTTCGTCACCGAGCCGCCGGAACAGCTCCTCACCCTCGTCGAGGACGGCCAGCCCCACTTCGGGCTCCGTGACCGTGCCCACGGCCAGGCCGTAGTTGTAGAGGGCGACCCCGAGATCACGGGACTCGCCCATCTCCCTCTGCATCTCGAGGACCCGCCGATAGGTCTCGGCGCACTCCTCCATCTGGCCACGCCACCACTGGACGCCACCCAGCGCCTCGTAGGCCTTGGCGTATCGGGCCGGGCTGCCGTCCGGCATGGCGAGAGCCGCTTCGATGCGCTGCTGGGCCTCGTACAGATGCCCCCGGGTCTGCCAGAAGCGCCAGAGAGCGGAGACCAGTTCGAGCACGTCGTCGGTGGCGCCGGTCTCCATGCCCCATTCGATCGCCGACCGGATGTTGTCGTGGTTGTCCTCGAGCAGGTCGAGCCACCAGAGACGCTCGCGACCCGTGAGCTGGGGGCCGGCCCCGCGCACCAGATCGAGGTAGGTGCCCAGGTGGAGGGTGCGGACCTCCTCCTGCTCGCCCGACTCGGCGAGTCGCTCCCGGGCGAACTCCCGGATCACGTACAAGACCCGGAACCAGGGGCTGCCGAGCTTCTGGGTGGAGAACACGAGGCTGCTGTCGACGAGACGCTCGAGACCGTCGAGGGTGTCGATGCCGAAGCGATCACCGAACAGCGCCTCGATCTCCTCGAGACGGGACCAACCCGAGAACACCGAGAGCCAGCGGAAGAGACGCTGCATTTCCGGATCGAGCAGGTCGTAGGACCACCCGATGGTGTTGCGGATGGTCCGCTGCCGCTCGGGGACGTCGATTGAACCGGTGCTGAGCATGCGGGCGTCGAGCCGATCGAGGACCGTCTCGACCGGGAACAGCCGGAGCCGGGAAGCGACCAACTCGATGGCGAGCGGGAGACCATCGAGACGGCCGACCAACTCGACCACGGCGTCGACGTTGGCGGGGGTGAGGCGGAAGTCGGGGCGAACCGCCTGGGTCCGCTCGCAGAGGAGACGAACCCCCTCCGACTCGAGCGCCTCGGCCACCGTGACGCCCTTCGGAGGCGCCTCGAGCGGCGGCACGGGCATCTCCTGCTCCCCGGCGATGCGCAGCGGCACCCTCGAGGTGACGACGAGCTTCACCCTCGGGGCGCTGCGAACCAGATCGGAGAGAAGTGGCGCGGCGTCGACGACATGCTCGAAGTTGTCGACGACGAGGAGCACCTCCAGGTCGCGGAGCTGCTCGATCAGCCGCTCCTCGGGGAGGTCGTCCTGATACGAGGCGGCCATGCCCATGGCCCGGAGGATCGTGGACGGCACCACCGACGCCTCGGCGGCGGGTGACAGGTCAATGAAGTAGACGCCGTCGGCGAACCGGTCACTGACCTCGGCGGCCAGCTGGAGGGCCATCCGGGTCTTGCCGGTCCCGCCGGGGCCGGTCAGCGTCAGGACGCGTGTGCCCTCCAGGAGCCTCGTGGCCTCGGCGAGCTCTGTCTCCCTCCCCACGAAGCTGGTGAGCTGCACCGGCAGGTTGTTGGGGACCGCGTCGAGCGTCCTCAGCGGGCCGAACTCGGTGGGGAGCCCGTCGATGCTCAACTGCAGGATCGTCTCGGGGTCGGCGAGGTCCTTGAACCGATGCTTCCCGAGGTCGACGAGGCTGGTCCCCTCGGGCAACGACCTGCCGACCAGGACCGCCGTCGCCTCGGACATCACAACCTGTCCCCCGTTCCCGGCGTCGGCGATGCGGGCGGCCCGGTGGACGTCGAGCCCGAAGTAGTCGGACCCGCCGAGCGCACCCACCCCGGTGTGGATCCCCATGCGGACCCTGACCACCGCGTCCTCCGGCCACGGCTCTTCGGCCAGCGCCTTCTGGGCGGACACCGCGGCGTGCACCGCGTCCATCGCCACCTCGAACACGGCGAAGAAGGAGTCACCGTCGGTCTTGACCACACGCCCCCGGTTGCCGTCGATGGCCGCGGTGACGATGGCGTCGTGACGCGCCAGAACCTCGGCCCACCGCTCCCCGAGGCGCTGGACCATGAGCGTCGACCCCTCGATGTCGGTGAACAGGAATGTCACCGTCCCCGTGGGGAGGCTCGCTCGGCTCTGTGTCGTGTCGGGCCCCCTATCCGTGTGTCGGGAATCCCAGGTCGACGCCCCGGTGGACCGGGTCCGCCCACCGTGAGATGACGACCTTCTGCCTGGTGTAGAAGTGAACACCCTCGGGCCCATAGATGGCGTGGCTGCCGAAGATGGAGTCCTTCCATCCGCCGAAGGAGTAGTAGGACAGGGGCACGGGGATGGGGACGTTGATCCCGACCATCCCCACCTGGATCTCACGCTGGAACTTGCGGGCGGCGCCGCCGTCGTTGGTGAACACGGCCGTCCCGTTGCCGTATGGATTGCGGTTGATGAGGTCGATCGCCTCTTCGAAATGGTCCATCCGCACCGTGGACAGGACCGGTCCGAAGATCTCGTCCTGATAGATGGTCATGTCCGGGGTGACCCGGTCGAAGAGCGTCGGCCCGACGAAGAAGCCGCCTTCATAGCCGGGGACGACGAGGTCCCGGCCGTCGGCGACGAGGCGGGCGCCCTGGGAGACGCCGGCCTCGATGTAGGAACGGACCCGCTCCATGTGCTCCCGGGTGACCAGGGGCCCCATCTCGACACCGGGCTGATCGCCGGGTCCGACACTGAGCTTCTCGATGCGGGCCGCGGTCGCCTCGACCAGCTCGTCGCCCGCCTTGCCGATCCCGACCACGGCCGAGATCGCCATGCACCGCTCCCCTGCCGAGCCGTAACCGGCGGACACCGCTGCGTCGGCGGCAAGCTCGATGTCGGCGTCGGGCAGCACGATCATGTGGTTCTTGGCGCCACCGAGAGCCTGGACGCGCTTCCCGTTCCGGGTGCCGGTCTCGTAGATGTGTCTGGCGACGGGGGTCGAGCCGACGAACGATATCGCAGAGACACCGGGATGGGCGATGAGCGCCTCGACCGCGTCACGGGAGCCGTGCACCACGTTGAACACGCCGTCGGGAAGACCGGCCTCGGTGAGCATCTCGGCGAGGAGGACCGATGCGGAAGGGTCCTTCTCGGAGGGCTTGAGGATGAAGGTGTTGCCACTGGCGATGGCGATGGGGAACATCCACATGGGCACCATCACCGGGAAGTTGAAGGGCGTGATCCCGGCCACGACACCCAAGGGCTGGCGGATGGTGAAGGTGTCCACCCCCGACGAGACCTGGTCGGAGTAGTCGCCCTTGAGCAGGTGCCCGATGTTGCAGGCGAACTCGACGACCTCGAGACCCCTCTGCACCTCACCCAGGGCGTCGTCGATGGTCTTGCCGTGCTCGGCGGTTATCGCCTCGGCGAGCTCCCGCCGGCGGGCTGCCACCAGCTCGCGGAAGGCGAACATGACCCCCTGGCGAGTCCCGATCGAGGAATCACGCCAGCGCTCGAAGGCGGCGAGGGCCGATCCGACGGCGGCATCGACCTCGGCCTGGCCGCCGTAGGCGACCTCCGCGGCCTGTTCTCCGGTGGCCGGGTTGAACACGGGGCCGGTCGCCCCGGAGACACCCTCGGACAGCCTGCCGTCGAGCCAGTGGTGGATCCGCCTCATGACCGCGCAACGGTAGCGGGGTCAGCCGACTGGTTCTTCGGCGGCGATCACGTGATCGAGCCCCCAGGCCCTGACCCGGGTCGGCGTGATCACGATGCCAACCGAGTAGTCGGCCGCGAAGCTCTCCGGCGTCCAGCCGAGTCCCGCGATCTGCGTCGCGTACTTCTCGACATAGTCGGGTCGCTGGTCGGCCGGCGGCACGTCACGGTCGATCCGCGCCCTGCCCTCGATGGTGACGGCTCCGTGTGCCTCCCGATCACCACGCAGGACGACGCTGACCCGGTCGTTGGACTCGATCGACGCCAGCCGGCGTGTGGTCGGGCGGTTGTAGACCCACAACTCGTCCTCGACGCGCAGAAACCAGACCGGCGTGGTCTGGGGCTGGCCATCGGGTGTCACCGCGGTCAGATGGGCGATGAGGGCACGATCCAGGGCTTCGCGGACTTTCGGTTCGAACATGACGGCAAACTACCGGGCGATGTCGATGTCGACGACCACGGGGAAGTGGTCCGAGGCGCGACTCTGGATCACGCCGGCGTCGACCGCCATCAGATCCTCGGTGTGGAGCACCCAGTCGATCCGGTGCTCCGGATTGGCAGCATTAGAGGTGAACCCCTCCCCGGTCCCGGCCTCCGACCAGGAGTCGACCCAGCCCGCTGCCATCAACTCGTCCATCTGCTGCCAGCCCGGTCGTGCGTTGAAGTCACCCACGAGAACGGCCGGGCTGACCCCGCCCCATTCCGTCAGAATCGTCCGGATCTGCTCCCGGTGCACGGGGTAGAGGTCACCCTCGGGATCCTCCCTGTGCACATCGGAGTCGTTGACGTGCTGCAGATGGGTGCTGATGAAGAGCAACTCCCCGCCGCCGACCCGGATGTCGACACCGAGATACCCGCGACGGAGCGGTGTCCCCACCTTGGGGAGATGGGTCTCGGCTACGCCGACGATCGGGTGACGGCTGAGCACCGCGTTGCCGAATGTCGGATCGGTGGTCCCGAAGAACTCGTAGTGCTCGAAGCCGAGCCGGTTGGCGAGCCACGTCAACTGATCGGCCACCCCTGAGATGAGCTGGCCCCGTGAGACCTCCTGGAGACCCACGACCTCTGCCCCCGAGTCTTCGATCACCCGGGCGATCGCCTCCAGATCCATGGCGCCGTCCGTGCTGAACCCGGAGTGGATGTTGTAGGACATGACCCGCACCGGGAACTGCGTGTCCGGTGCGGTCACCGGGTCCCGCCCACCGAGGAGCAGGCCGAGGAGAGGCAGGACGCAAGCCAGCGCGGCGAACGCCCAGGCCTGGGTCGCCACCCCGGGACGCACGGCGGTCACGCTGGCGGCGCCGGCCACCCCGATCAGACCGAGGACGATGGCGACGGCGACACGAACCTGCGACTGGGCGAACCCGAGATCGAGGTCGAGAGGGACGTAATAGGCCAGGCCGATGATCACGAGGAGGGTCATGCCGAGGGTGAGATGCGTCGCCGAGGCCCCGACACCACCCTCGTACAGGTCGGGGACGAAGCTCGCCCACACCAGGCCGGCGGCCGGGATTGCGGCCAGCGACAACGCGTTGAACGCCATGCCCGGGCTCTCGGCCATGAGGAGGGCGGCGACGAGCACGACCGCCGACGCGAGGACGGCGATCCGCGAGCCTTCGAAACGGGAGACGAGGACCAGGGCGACCACGTTGAGCAATGCGATGCGAAGCTGGGTCTGTGCGCCCTGGGCGCCGATCATCTCGGCCGTCCATCCCTGGCTCTGCAGGAGCAGGAACTGGAAGAAGAGGAACGGGCCGATGCCGATGAGTCTCCAACCGGGCCCCCACGGAACCCCGAGACGCTCAGCGGCGGGGCACGCCCAGAGGACGTAAAGGGTCGCCACCGCCAACCCGACGACTGCAGCCACCGCGCCCGGCCCGGGCTGGTAGGCGAGGTCGAGGCCGAGACCGACACCACGGATCGCCGAATCGATGGCGAGACCCAGGAGAACCCCGCCGACGATCGTGTGACGTCCCATGCTGAGGAGGAGCGGCAGCACCCCCACGAAGGCCCAGGTGGCGATGGCGGCACTCCAGAAGTCGATGAGCGGTGATCCCGAGACCTGGTTCACCACCCTGCCCACCACCATCAACAGGACCGCCAGCCACGTGGCCCCCCTGACCGTGAGCCAGCGCGACATCAACGGGAAGATCACGCTGAGCACGAACGGGGCGAGAGCGATCGGGATCAGGTCGATTACACCGATCCCCACGGTGTCCCGGAGGTACCAGGCCATCGACCCGAAGAGGAAGCGGATGCTCTGGGCGCCGATCGTGAAGACGAGGGCGCCACACAGGATCTTGAGACTTCGTCTGGTGTCTACCGCGTCGAACACGGCCCAGACGGTACATGGCAGGAGTCGCCGAACCGAGCCAGGTGTCCGGACAAGTCCCCCCAACCGCAGGTTGGGGGAAGGTACCGCCGGCGAGCGGAGCGAAGCCGGGGGTAGGGGGCAGTGGCAAACCCGTCCGCAAAGCTCGAAACGACCCTCTTGTTTCTGTCACTGGGCCTTCGTATGTTCCCACTATGGGATCGAACACCAGTTCGACACGAGTGGGAGAGTTGTTCGAGTCGGTGGACGCCGCCGAACAGACCCTGATCACCGCCGAAGCCCACATCGCGATGCTGCGGGCGATGCAGTTGGCCGCCATTGCGTTCCTGGACCGGGGGGAGGGGGCCACCGCGGCCGGGGCCCGGACTCTCCAGGGTTGGGTTGCGGTGAAAGGGGACGTGTCCCCCGAGACCGCCAGGGATCTGGTGCAGACGGCACGGGGGAAAGAAGCCCGCCCCGAACTCCGAGAAGTGTTTTTGGAGGGGGAGGTGTCGTTCGACCGGGTGGTCGCCGTCTCTCGTACCACAGCTGATACCTTTGAGCCGTTGTTC
>JAGFIR010000205.1 GCA_024103415.1 Acidimicrobiales bacterium | reverse complement strand
CCCGGCTCCGGGTGGACCACGCAGGTCACGGTCGGGGACCGATGGCCTTCGACAGCGAGAACATCGAGGCCGGCATCCTCGACCCACTCGAGCACCCGGGCCTGCATCTGCAGGTGCCGCTTCCAGCGCGCCTCGATGCCCTCGGCGAGGATCCTCTCCAGCTGGTACTCCAGCGAATAGAGGAGCGAGATCGCAGGAGTCGCCGGGGTCTGGTTCTTCCCGACGCCCTCGGCGAGCTTGACCAGGTCGAAGTACCAGCCACGGTCGGGGATCGAGGCGGCCCGCTCCATCATGGCCTCCGAGGCGGCGCCGAATGCGAGCCCGGGCGGCAGTGCCAGGGCCTTCTGGGAGCCGGTCAGGATGAAGTCGATGCCCCAGTCGTCCGGCCGCGTCTCCACACCGCCGATTCCGGTGACGGAGTCGACGAGTAGCAGTGTGCCGGGGTGCTCTGCGACCACGGCAGCGACCCTCTCCAGGTCGTGGAGCGCACCGGTGGACGTCTCGGACTGGGAGAGGGTCACCGCGTCGTAGCGTCGCTCGGACAGCCGACGGGCAAGTTCGTCGACGGAGTGCGTCGTTCCCCACTCCACCTCCCAGATCTCGGTGTCCTTGCCACAGGCCTTGGCGATCGTGGCGAAGCGACCCGAGAACGCGCCGTTGACGAGACACAGCACCGGGCCCGTTCCCACGCCGTTGCGGATGGCCCCTTCCATGAGCCCCGACGCCGACGAGGTCGAGACGATCACGGGCCGCTCGGTCTGGAAGACAGCCCTCATGCCGGTGGCGATGTTCGCCATCAGGGTCTGGATGGCCGCACCGCGATGACCGATCATCGGTCGAGTCTGGGCGGCGAGTACGTCGGGGTGGACCTCGGTAGGCCCCGGGAGGAAGAACGTGCCCTGTGGCGTCATTCCCGGTTTCTACCAGCGACCCGGGAAACCGCCCAAATGATCAGCCCCCGCGGATGACGATCACACCGAGTGCGGCCAGGACGATGGCGTACACGCCGATCGCCAGACCGAACCCGGCTGCGAAGAAGCGACTGACGAGACCCTTCTCATACCGGAGGTGCATGAACCAGCCGATGACCATGACGAACTTCATGGCCGACAGCGCGATCAGCATCCATGCGTTGAGGGCCCCGAGCTCCAATTCCCGGTCGATGTAGAAGAGGGCGACCTCGATGGCGGTGATCACCGCCAGGATGCCGGCGATCTTCCAGTACTGCGAAGGCGTGGGGTGCTGGTGCTCTGCGCTCATGCCGGCGGGAGGGAGATCAGGTACACGACGGTGAAGATGACGATCCAGATGATGTCGACGAAGTGCCAGTACAGGCCGACCATCTCCACGTTGAGACCGCTCTTCTCGCTGAGACCTCCCCGGCGATGGGAGATGCCCCAGAGCGAGAGCAGCAGGAACACGCCGATGGCGACATGGATGCCGTGGAAGCCGGTGAGGACGTAGAAGGCCGACGCCGCCGGGTTGCTGGTCAGCTTCATCCCGTAGTTCACGATGAACTCTGTGAACTCGAAGACCTGGCCGCCGAGGAACACCGCACCGAGGGCTGCGGTGGCGAAGAGCCAGGTGCGGGTGCCGTGCTGGTCGCCCCGGGAGAGGGCGTTGTGGGCGAGCACCATCGTCAGCGAGCTCATCAACAGCACGAAGGAGCTCACCGACGTGAACGGGATGTCGTAGATCTCGGCCGGATACAGCCCCTCGAACCCGGCCCGGTTCGAGTAGAGCAGGTAGTTGGAGATCAGCGCGCCGAAGAACAGGAACTCGGAGCTGAGGAAGATCCACATCCCCAGCTTGAGCGTGGGGACCCCGGTCGATTCGTGCTCTTCGTGCACCGGCTCGACGTGAGCTACATCAGTCATCGACCAGCTCACCTTCCTCGGCCACGGGCTCCTCCCCGTGCTCCTCGTCGTGGTCGCCGTAGTGAGGCTCGTCGACGGGCTCGATGCCCCAGCCGACACACGAGGCGAGGATCAGCAGGATGCCGCCCACGATCAGGGCCTTACCGGCAATGCTCGTGTGATAGATGATGCCGTAGAAGATGATCGGGACGCCCAGTCCCACGAGGAACGGGAAGAAGCTGGAGCTGGGAAGGTGGATCGGCTCGCGCGGGTTGTTGCCCACGTCCTCGAGGTGCTCGAGCATGGCGTCGGCGTCCTCGCGGCGGCGCGGTCGCCCCTCCTCGTCCTCGTCGTACTTGAGGTGCCAGAAGTGGTCGAGCTTGGTGATCTCGAGCGGTTCGCTGAAGTTGTGCTCGGGCGTCGGGTTGGGGGTCATCCACTCGATCGTGCGGGCGTCCCATGGGTCCATCCCGGCGACGCGGCCACGCCGGCGGCTACGCGCCCAGTTCCACATGAAGATGAGGATCGAGATGGCGATGATCACGGCGCCGGCGGTGACCGCCTGGTTCCACCCCTCCAGACCCATCTCGGGGGCGTACTTCCAGGTTCGACGGACCATGCCCTGCAGGCCCAGCCAGTGCATCGGCGCGAACGTGAGGTTGAACCCGATGAACTGGAGCCAGAAGTGCCACTTGCCGAGCTTCTCGTCGAGCATCCGGCCCGAGTACTTGGGGAACCAGTAGTAGAGACCGGCGAACAGGCCGAACACCGCCCCGCCGAAGATCACGTAGTGGAAGTGGGCGACGATGTAGTAGGTGTCGGTCTGCTGCCAGTCGGACGGGACGATCGAGTGCGTGACGCCCGACAACCCGCCGATCGTGAACATGGCGATGAACCCGATGGCGAACAACATCGGCGTCGTGAAGCGGAGACGACCGCCCCACATCGTGCCCAGCCAGTTGAAGATCTTGATGCCCGTGGGGATGGCGATGGTCATGGTCGCCAGACCGAACGCGGCCTGGGCCACGGGCGTGATACCCGAGGCAAACATGTGGTGGGCCCACACGCCGAATCCCAAGAACGCGATGGCGGCACCGGCGAAGACCACCGCCGAGTAGCCGAACAGCGGCTTTCGGGAGAACACTGGGAACACCTCGGAGACGATTCCCATGGCAGGCAGGATGAGGATGTAGACCTCCGGGTGGCCGAACAGCCAGAAGAGGTGCTGCCAGAGGATCGGGTCACCGCCGGCCGTGGCGGCGAAGAACAACGAGCCGAACTGCCGGTCGATCGTGACCATGAACAGGGCGACGGCGATGATCGGCAGGGAGAAGAGGAGCAGGAAGGCGGTCACCGTGGTCATCCAGGCGAACACCGGGAGACGCATCAGACGCATCCCCTTGGCGCGCATGTTGAAGGTGGTCACGATGAAGTTGACCGCCGAGATCAGGGAGGACAGGCCCAGGATCTGGAGCCCGCCGGCCCAGTAGTCCATGGCCGTGCCCGGTGAGTAGAAGGGGCCGGCGTTGGGCTGGTAGCCGAACCATCCACCGTCGGGTGAGCCCGATATCCAGTTGAAACTCCCGGGGCCACCACCGTCGGGGAGGTTCCCGGGGATGGCGTCGGGGCCGATCGGCGGCAGCGAGGTCCCGAAGAAGAAGGTCGAGTAGAGGAAGATCGCGCCGAAGAAGAACACCCACCAGGAGAGGGCGTTGAGTCTCGGGAACGCGACGTCCCGCGCCCCCACCAGGAGGGGCAGCAGGTAGTTCATGAACGCCGCTGACGCCGGCATCACGAACAGGAAGATCATCGTGGTGCCGTGCATCGTGAAGAGCGCGTTGTAGGCGCCGGCCGTCAGGAACTCGGCGTTGGCCTGGGACAACTGGACACGCAGCAGGATCGCCTCGAGACCGCCGATGATGAAGAAGGCGAACGCGGCGTAGCCGTACATGATCCCGATCCGCTTGTGATCGACGGTCGTGATCCACGACCAGATGCCGGTCTTGGAACGGGGCCTCCTGAAGATCGTGGTCGCCGGGCGCTCTGCTGTTGCTGTCATCGGCTCTCCTCCAGGAATGCGATCAAATCGTCGATCTCTTCACCGCTCAGAGCCAGGTTGGGCATGAAGCTCCCCGGCTTGACCGATGGCGGGTCGGCGAGCCATCTTGCCAGTGCGGTCTCCCGGTCCTCACCGAACTCGGGGAGGGTCGCGCCGGCGAACACGTGTCGGGATGCGAAGTGGGTGAGATCCGGGCCGTTGAACGCCTCGCGCGCGATCTCCGAACCACCCTCGCCGTCCACCCTGTAGGCGTGGCACTGGGTGCACCCGCGGTTGACGAAGACCTGATAGCCCTCGTACGCCTGGGTCCCCTCCTCCGGCAGCACGGCGGGTTGCTGCTGCTCTGCGACCCAGGTCTCGAACTCCGACTCGGACACGGCGAGGACCCGCGCCCTCATCAGGGAGTGGGAGAGGCCGCAGAATTCGGCGCAGTGGGCCCAGAACTCACCCGGCTCGTAGGCCTCCAGCTTGAGCTGGGTCCACTGACCGGGGACGAGGTATCGCTTGCCGTGCAGGGACGGGGCCCAGAAGTTGTGGATGACGTCCTCGGAGGTCATCTCGAGACAGACCTCTCGGCCTGCCGGGATGACGACGACGTTGGCCGTGTCGACCTCGTAGTCCGGATAGTGCGCCTCGAACCACCACTGATGGCCGATCAGCTCCACCTTCATCGCGGCCGGGTCGCACTCGGTGAGATCGAAGACGGCCTGGACGGTGGGCACGGCGATGGCCGCCAGGATGATGGCGGGGATCACGGTCCAGACGACCTCCACCTTGGCGTTCCCGTGGAGCTGCTTGGGCTCCTTGGCCCCCTCCCGGTCCCGGAAGCGGAGGACGAGGACGATCAGCGCCACCACCACGAACGCGAAGACACCGGTGGCGATCCAGAACACCATCCAGAACAGGTCGTCGATCCGCTGAGCGTTGGGCCCGGCGGGCTCGAAAGTGGTCAGAACGGCGTCTTCGATCTCGACCAGGGAGCACGCTCCCAGCAGGAAAGCGAGCCCCATCAGGGCGAAGACGCGAGCCAAACGACCGGAACTGGCCATCGGTTCGGCATCATACGGAGAATCCCGACGGGCGACCAACTTGGCGGCCCACAGTCCCTCCCGAGCGATCCCCGTCCTTCTCACAGCAAGACGTCCAGAAGGACGGCGGCGAAGAGCGCGGCCAGGTAGTAGTTGGAGGTCATGAAGAGGGACATGGCCCGCGACGGGTCCTTGTGGGCCCTCCAGCCGTCCCGGAGGAACCAGACACCGAGCGCCGTGGCGCCCACCAGGTAGATCCAGCCCATGTTCCCCAGGGGAACCAGGAGCAGCGAGACGGCGACCATGAGGGCCGTGTAGAGCA
>JAGFIR010000193.1 GCA_024103415.1 Acidimicrobiales bacterium | reverse complement strand
ATGGCGGTCCTCCGGACCGCGCCCCCTCGGCCCTGACGGGCCACTCCCCCACTCCGCTGACCGCTCCGTGGGGGAGAAATCCGAAGCACCCTCCGGACAAGTCCCCCGGCCGAAGGCCGGGAGGGTGCGCGAACAAAACGAGCTCTCCGCTGACCGCTCCGTGGGGGAGAAATCCAAAGAGAGGACCGGGTCAACAGGACTTCTCCCCCGTGAAACGGCAGTGGAACGGGGGAGTACGGCCGAAGGCCGGGAGGGGGCGCGAGCGAAGCGAGCTCTCCGCTGACCGCTCCGTGGGGAGAACTATCTGTCAGGAGAGGCGTTCGACGATCATCGCCATGCCCTGACCGCCACCCACACACATCGTCTCCAGGCCGTAGGTGCCGTCGAGGGTCTGCAGGTCGTTGATCAGGGTGGTCATGATCCGGGCGCCGGTGGCGCCGAACGGGTGACCCAGGGCGATCGCCCCGCCGTGGGGGTTGAGCTTCTCGATGTCGATGCCCAGTTCGTCAGCACAGGCCAGGACCTGGGCGGCGAAGGCCTCGTTGAGCTCGATGACGTCGATGTCCGAGAGGCTCATCCCCGCCCGGTCGAGCACCTCGCGCACCGCCTTCACCGGGCCCATGCCCATGTACTCCGGTTCCAGGGCGGTCACTGCCGAGGCCACGATCCGGGCCAGCGGCGTCAGCCCCAGCTCGGCTGCCTTGGTGTCGGACATGACGAGCACGGCCGCGGCGCCGTCGTTGAGGGGGCACGAGTTACCGGCGGTCACGGTCCCACCCGGGATGAACGCCGGCTCCAGCTGGGCGAGACGCTCCAGGGTGGTGTTGGGACGGGGGCCGTCGTCGGTGGCGATGGTCCGGCCGTCGGGCACCGTCACGGGGGTGATCTCCCGGTCGAAGAACCCGTCCTTCTGGGCCTGCACGGCACGGTCCTGGGAGAGCTTGGCGTACTCGTCCTGACGCTCACGCGTGATCCCGTACTTCGCGGCGACGTTCTCGGCCGTGATGCCCATCGGGATGTAGACGTTGTTGATGTAGTCGTCCCTGGTGTTGTCGGTGAATCGTGGATGGAGGTCCTCCGACTCGAACGCCCGACCGTAGGTGCGGGTGATCGACTCGACACCCGCGGCCAGGAAGACCTCACCCTCGTTGGCGTTGATGGCGTGGAACGCCATGCGGATCGTCTGCAACGAAGAGGCGCAGAAGCGGTTCACGGTGGTGGCGCCGACGCTGTCGGGGATCCCGGCCAGCAGCGCGGCGGGGCGGGCCACGTTGAAGCCCTGTTCGTGATGGGTCATGGCGCAACCGACCATCACGTCGATCACGGAGGCCCGATCGACCTCCGGAACCTTGTTCATCACGGCATCGATGGCCATGGCCGCCAGGTCGTCGGCGCGCACGTCGATCAGCGAGCCCTTGTAGGCGCGGCCGATCGGGGTTCTCGCCGTGGCGACTATGACTGCATCAGGCATCCCACTCCTCCAGGGCTCGTTGGTCCGAACGTAGCCGTAAATCGACGCGTGGCGGCAATCCGGAGCGTACCTTTCGCCCCGCCGATGCGCCGATCCCTAATCCTCCTGGTCGCCCTGGTGGCCGCATGCTCCTCGGGCCCTTCCACGACCTCGAGCACCGCTCCCCCGGCCGGCTCGACGACGACCTCGGAGCCGGTGACGACCACCTCGACGATGGTTTCGACGACGACCTCGCTCCCGTCGCTCTCACCGGGCGACCTGGTGCTCCCGGTGGCCACCGGGTCGATGCCTGACACCTGGCGGGAGCTCTTCACGATCCCCTACGGGGAAACCCCGGAGACCCTGGGGACCTCGCTCGGGGGCGACGGAGAGGGCGTCTACTGGGGGCCCGAGTACGGGGCGCAGGCACCCGACGGGTCGTGGTGGTTCCTCGACACCGCCAAGTACCGGCTGGCCCACTTCGACGCCGACGGGGAGTACATCGAAGAGGTGGCCGTCCCGACGGAGATGCTGGTGAA
This sequence comes from Acidimicrobiales bacterium, assembly GCA_024103415.1. Classification (GTDB taxonomy): domain Bacteria; phylum Actinomycetota; class Acidimicrobiia; order Spongiisociales; family ZC4RG35; genus ZC4RG35. The sequence continues at coordinate 53,550 of JAGFIR010000193.1, read as the reverse complement.
CGGCGTCTACTTCCAGTGGACCTTCCCCAAAGTGATGCGTGACGGGACCGTCCTCGCCGCCCGGATCACCGGAGGCACCCACTACATCCGGTACCGGGATGGGAAGCTGGACGGCTTCGAGGTCCCGGTCGCCGCCGTGCCCCGGACCGACGACGGCGAACTGGTCTACGCGATGGACTTCGAGGATTCGAGCCTGTGGGCGGTCGACCCGCGGGCCGCCACCGCCGAGCGGACCGACACGATGCGGGCCCGCGACGGGAGCCGCTTCCTCCTCACGGTCGGTCCGAGCACGATCCACCTCGAACTGCCCGACGCGGGCACGACCGTGGACATGGTGTTCACCGCCGCCGGGATCGGCGGCAACGCCCACCTGTCGATCGAGGCGGTGGGCGACGACGAGGGCAACATCCACCTGTTCATCCTCGGCTTCCCCGAGGCGGACGAGTCACAGCAACTGGCCGGCTACGCGCGGGTGACCGCTGACGGGAGCGTCGTGATCCTCGAGGAGATGATGTCCCCCTTCAGCCTGTCGGATCCGGGAACCCCGACACGTCTCGGTGTGACCCCCGGCACGTCCACCCCCACCTACATGGTGGTCGGCGACGAGGGTGTCACCGTCTACACCCGGGACTGATCAGTCGGCGTACCTGACGAAGATGTTGCCGTTGGAGGTGGACAGATCCATCTCCAGTTCCGCCGATCTCGATGTGTCGACGTCAATCTGCGTCCGCCCGTTGCTGGCGCTGGCATCGACGCGGTAGGGACCCGAGCCGCTGGGGACGAGGATCTCGATGCGCCCGTTGCTGGTCCGGGCCCGTACCGAATCCGGCGCTTCGGCGAACGAGACCTCGATGCGCCCGTTGCTGGTGCGGAGGTCGACCGATGGGGTGGTCACCCCCCACCCGGTGATGGCGCCGTTCGAGGTGTGGAGGACGACGGTGTCGGCGGTGACCCGCTGCATCTCGATCCGGCCGTTGGACGTGGAGAGATCGACGGGCCCGTCGACGTCGACGAGGAGGATGGCCCCGTTGTCGGTGGAGCCCTCGAGTCTCGTTCCCGGGGGCACGTTGATCCGGTAGGACCCCTTGCACCCCAGGCCCAGGAACGGGCAGTCGAACTCGACGACGAGGGTGTCGCCGGACACGGTCTCCTTCGCCTCGCCCACGGCCGTCGAGCGCTCCACCACGACATTGGTCCCGCCCGTGAAGAACTCGACGTAGGAGTTGTCGAGATCGATGCGGACCGTCGAGATCTCTTCGTCGAACGGGACCGTCTCCTCCGGCTCCGAGCCGAGATTGCTCTCCGGGAGCAAGCCCGAGATGAGGAGTGCCAGGACGACGCTGATCAGCGCCAGCCCCAGCGCCAGGAAGACCGTGCGACGGGTGCGGGAATCGCTCACGGGTGGAGACTACGCCTCGGGAACCAGCCCCTGGAGGTCGACGATCTCGATGAACCCGCCATCGAGATCGACCACGGGAACCAGGGCTTCCACGAAGGGAACCTCGAAGGTGGCGCCGTCCTTTTCGATGACCAGACGGGACTGGACCGGTCCGTGCTCGACGCCGACGACCTCGCCCCCGACGGGGCGGACCTCGAGACCGATCAGGTCGTCGTCCCAGTACTCGCCCTCGGCCAGTTCCCGGAGGGTCTCGACGAAGACGTCCTGGTTGCGGATCCGGTCAGCGGAATCGCGGCCGGTCACTCCTTCGAAGGCGACCTGCCAGCCTTTGTCGACGCGACGAATCGCACGCACGGTCATGGCCTGTTCGCCGACCCGGACGGTCGACCCTACTGCGAAGTGGACGAGATCTTCCTCGTCCACGTATAGACCCAAGAACCCGTCGAGACCGTGGGGACGGCCCAGTCGGGCGACCCTCACCGGCTCAGTCGACGAACTCAACGCCGGCGACGATCCCTTCCTCTTCGCCGGCTGCTGCGGCGGCGGCGCGAATCGCCTTGGCGACGCGGCCCCGGCGCCCGATGACGCGACCGAGATCACCCTTGGCGGTGCGGACCTCGGCAACGACCTCGTTGGGCCCCTGCTCGATGACGTCGACCACGACCTCTTCGGGCTCGTCGACGATGCTCTTGACGATGTAGCTGACGACCCGCTCGACGATCTCGCCCTTGGCCATCACTCCTCCTCGGAGGTGGCCTCGGCGGGCTGCTCCTCGGCGACCTCTTCGGTCGCGGCAGCCTCGGGGGCGGGCTCCTCGGCCGGAGCTTCTGCGGCCTCCGCCGCGGGCTCGTCTGCCGGAGCCTCCTCGGCAGCGGGCTTCTCTTCGGTCTTCGCCTTCTCGACGCCCACGACGTGGACCTTGCCGGCCTGGACTTTCATCGTGGTCATCGCTCCGGAGATGTTGAGGAGCTTCTCCACGCGCTCGGACGGCTTGGCGCCCTTGGCCAGCCACCAGGCGGCGCGCTCGTTGTCCACCTCGATGAGCGAGGGGTTCTGGAGCGGCTCGTAGCGGCCGATCTGCTCGATGTAGCGGGAGTCGCGCTGGCGACGCCCGTCCACGACGACGATGCGGTACATGGGCTGCTTCTTCTTGCCCATCCGTATCAGTCTCATCCTGACAGCCATCAATTCACCTCTTGTTTCGTCGGCCGCCGCCGAGGGCGCCCAGATTGGGCAAGCCCTTTCCCCCGGCCAACGACTTCATCATCTTCTGTGCTTCGGTGTGCTGCTTGAGCAGCCGGTTCACCTCCTGCGGGCTGGTTCCCGACCCGGCCGCGATCCGGCGTTTTCGGCTGCCACCGATGATTTTGGGGTTCCGGCGCTCCTGGGGCGTCATCGACTGGATGATTGCCTCGACCCGTTTGAGGTCCTTGTCGTCGACATCGACCTCACGCAAGAGCGAACCGGCCCCCGGAAGCATAGCAACGATGTCCTTCAGAGACCCCATCCGGCGGATGGTCTGGAACTGCTTCAGGAAGTCGTCGAGGGTGAATTCACCCTTCTGCATCTTGCGCGCCGCCTCTTCGGCTTCCTTCTGGTCGAAGCTCTCCTGGGCCTTCTCGATCAGGCTGAGGACGTCGCCCATCCCGAGGATGCGAGAGGCCATGCGCTCGGGGTGGAACGGCTGGAGATCTCCGATTCCCTCCCCCATCCCGGCGAACTTCACCGGAGCACCCGTCACGGCCCGGACCGAGATGGCGGCACCGCCGCGGGCGTCCCCGTCGAGCTTGGAGAGGACGACACCCGTGATGCCGATCTGGTCCTGGAAACCCTTGGCCACGTTGACGGCGTCCTGACCGGTCATGGCGTCGACGACCAACAGCACTTCGTCGGGCTCGATCGCCTTGTGGACCGACGCCAGTTCGTCCATCAGTTCCCTGTCGATCTGGAGGCGCCCGGCGGTGTCGACGATGATCACGTCGCGTCCGGTCTTCTCCGCCTCCTTGCGGGCGCTCTTGACGAGCTTGACCGGCTTGGACTTCCGGTCGGAGAGGACGGGGACGTCGATCCGGGAGCCCAGGGTCTCCAGCTGATCGACGGCGGCCAGACGCTGCAGGTCGGCGGCGACCAGTAGCGGCTTCCGGCCCTGGCCCTTCAACGAGTGGGCGAGCTTGGCGGCGGTGGTCGTCTTGCCGGATCCCTGGAGACCGACCATGAGGATGACCAGTGGGCGCTTCCTGGCCAATCCCTCGGTCTCCCCACCCAGGGTCTGGATCAGCTCCTCGTGGACGATCTTGATGACCTGCTGACCGGGGGTGATCGCCTTGGAGACGTCCTCACCGAGCGCCCGCTCCCGCACCCTGGCGAGGAAGTCCCGGACGACGCCGACGTTGACGTCGGCCTCGAGCAGGGCGATGCGGACGTCGCGGAGCGCCTGGTCGATGTCCTTTTCGGACAGCTTGCCCTTGCCACGCAGCGTGGCGAAGACATTCTCGAAGCGACTGGTCAGGGTGTCGAACACGTAGGTTGACAGGATATGGCGGCGGAGCGGCCAAGCGGACCTGCGTAGTGCGGCCGCAACCCTCTCCACCCCTCCCGATGTCTCGCCCTCCGACCGGAGTGCCCGTGCCCGGTCGAATCTCGATCATCCGCTGGACGCCAAGGAGCCCGGGCACGAAGCCCGGGCTCCAATCGCACGGTCCCGCAGGGAGACCTCAGCCGCCGAAGGCCTCGTCGAAGGCCGCCCGCAGGTCGGCCGTCGCCGGGCCGGAGAACCCGCAGTAGTTCACCGTTCCGTCATAGGCGGTGATCAGGTAGCTCCCACCCTCCTCGAACGGGATGCCACCGATCAGCGCCTCCATGCCGGCCGGGGCCTCGAGGACCACCGTGTCGGCGTCGCCGCCCTTGAACCACCTGGCGACATCCAGCTCGATGGTCTCGCCGTCGGCCGAGGTGACCACGCCCTCGAAGGCGAGCGGCGCCTTGGCCAGTTCCTCGACGGAGAACTGGATGCACATCGCCATCGGATCGTCGTGACCGGCGGAGAGGACCAGTGGCTGGGCGGCGTTGCCACCGCCGAGTGCGAACGCGGCGGCGATACCCGCGACCACCGCAAGGGCGGCAGCGGCGGGGAGCCATCTGCGGTTGCTGGTGCGCTCCTCGACATGTGTGCTCATTACTTCCTCCAACAGTTGTCGTGACGACGGTGTCGTCATGGGTTTCGTGGGCACACCCGGGGGCATGGGATCGAGGCGGGCGAGCCGCTCTCTCAACTCATCTCTCATGTGGGCTGCTCCTTGGTGCGTCCGACCCTTTCCTGTCCGGAGGTGCGGAGATCCTGTCGTGTCATCTTCTCGGCCAGCTTCTTTCGGGCCCGGCTGAGACGGAGAGTGGCGGCGTTGACGGTCAGGCCGGTGACCGTGGCGATGTCACGCGGCTCGAGACCCTCCCAGGCCCAGAGATGCAACAACTCGCGGTCGGAGTCGGGCAAAGCGGCGAGCGCGGCCTCCAGCTCGGGATCGGCGAACTCCTCCGAGGGTGCCGGAGCCGGCTCCCGCTCCAGCCGTTCCACGAGCTGGAGGTGGCGCTTCCTGCCCCGACGGTGGTTCGAGGCGACCCGGCGGGCCACCCCGTAACACCACGGGAGAGGATTCTGCGAGGGGACGTCGTCGAGACGACGCCAGATGGTCATGAGGGTCTCGGAGAACGCGTCGGCAGCGTCGTCGGCGTTCATGCGCCTCAGCAGGTAGCGCTGGAGCGGGTCGAACACCTCGGCGGCGAGGGCCTCGAAGCGGCGATGGCGATCGGATTGCACGTGCGTCTCTATGTGTCCGGCATCCACCAGAATCTGTCATTTGACGCGTCCCGAACTACCGCGGTTCCGAGAGGAACCGCCCTTCGTCCCCCTGAGCCGTAGGCGAGGGGGGAAGGTCCCTCCCGCCGTAGCGAAGCGGAGGCGGGAGGTAGGGGGCAGTCGTTCTCAACAAGAAGACCTCGCGCGGGAGGTGGTTCACGGGTTCGGCACTGCCCCCTACCCCACGGCAAGGCCGTGGGGCCCCCTTCCCCCTGGCCAAAGGCCAGGGGGACAAAGGCCAGGGGGACAAAGGCGGCCCTTCGGTTCGGAGGAGGGGTTTGTCAGGGGGTGTCGACGCTGTCGTGAGAGTCGACCGAGGCCGGGGAGTCCACCGAGATGGGTGAAACCGGCGACTGGGCGCTGACCGGCGAGTCGACACTCTGGGGCGAGGCCGGCGACTGGGCCGACACCGGGGACACCGGGCTGGCCGGGGACATCGGGCTCACCGTCTGCAGGCTGGCAGTGGCGGTGTCCAGCGAGTCGAACGGCGAGTTGTTGGTGGGGTCCAGGTCACCGAACGACACACCCGGGATCGACGGGGAGGTCGTCGAAGTGGTCACATCGGTGATCTCGGTGCGGTCGTTCAGGTTGATCGGATCCACGTCCCTGGCTCCGAGCCCGGGAGCAGCGGCCGCAAGACCGCTGATTCCGATCGCCGACACCGCGGTCACGGCGGTGACCACCTTCCAGTTCTTCTTGATCTGATCCTTGAGCTGCATCTCGGGCTCCTTTCCTCTGAGTGCTTCTCTGGCAACTTCTGAGATCAGCTTCGGAAACCCGCGTAAGACCACCCTGAGAAGGGCATGAGATTCCTCTTACGTTCGGGGGTTAGCCTGGGAGGTGTGATCCCCACTCGGATCGAGGAATTGGCGGGCGCACTGGAAGCCCGCAACTACCTGGCGGGAGACGACCTGGTCGTCGCCATCCACCTCGCCCTGCAGTTGGGTCGGCCCCTCTTCCTCGAAGGCGAGCCGGGTGTCGGCAAGACCGAGGTCGCCAAAGTCCTCAGCGACATGACAGGCGAGCAACTGATCCGTCTCCAGTGCTACGAGGGACTGGACGTGGGCCAGGCCCTATACGAGTGGGACTACGCCCGCCAGATGCTCGAGATCCGCCTCGTCGAGGCCCGGGGCGGCGACGTCGGCTCCAAGGACATCATGAGCCGGGACTTTCTCGTCGCACGCCCACTCCTGCAGGCGATCGAGGCGAGTCGCAATGGGCGACGCGCCGTGCTCCTGATCGACGAGCTGGATCGGGCCGATGAGGAGTTCGAGGCCTTCCTCCTCGAGCTGCTGTCCGATTTCCAGGTGACCATCCCCGAGATCGGGACGATCTCCGCCGACGACCCGCCAATCGTGATCATCACGTCCAACCGGACGCGCGAGATCCACGACGCCCTGAAGCGTCGCTGCATCTACCACTGGATCGACTACCCCGATCGGGACACCGAGACCGCCATCGTCCGCCGCAAGGTCCCCGGCATCGACGAGGCGCTGGCGGGCTCGTTGGCCTCTGCCATGGCGCGTCTGCGTTCGATGAACCTGTTCAAGCCACCCGGTGTCGCCGAGACGCTGGACTGGGCCGAGTCGCTCCGTCTCCTCGATTCCGGGTCGCTCACCCCCGAGCTGATCGACCGCACTCTCGGAGTGGTCCTCAAGTACAAGGACGACATCGAGGCCGTCAGGGAGGCGGGCGTCGAAGAACTGGTCGGATGACCACCACTCTCGGTGACCTGACCTCCTTCGCCCGGGAACTTCGGGACGCAGGCCTCGGGGTCACACCCGACCAGATCGCCCACATGGGCCAGGCCCTGACTCTGGTCGACCCCGCCCACGAGCCGTCGGTGAGAGCCGCGTTCAGGTCCCTGACCATCACGGACCCGGGCCAGATCGAAACCTTCGAGACGGTCTTCGACGCCTTCTTCCACCGCGTCGCCGAAGAGGACGCCCCCGTCTACTCACCCGAGTACACGCAGCCGAAGGCGGTCAAGCCGCTCTTCGCTCCCGCCGAGCCCGCCCCGGTGGGCGACGTCGACACCCGGACCGGGTCCTCGGCCACCGAGCGTCTGGCCGCACGCGACTTCGCAGACATGGACGAGGACCAACTCGCCGAGGCGAGACGTCTCGTCACGACCATGTTCTGGCGTCCCCCGGTTACCCGCACCCGACGCTGGATCCCCGATGGGGGCGGACAGCGTCCCGACATGCGGCGCACCCTCCGTCGCAGCGTTGGACCTGGTGGCGACCTTCTCCCCATCGAGATGCGGCGCCGACGGGTCCGTCAGCGCCCGCTGATCATCATCGCCGACATCTCGGGGTCGATGGAGAGGTACGCCGAGTTGTTCCTCGTCTTCGCCCATGCCGCCCGCCAGCACCTCGGATCGGTGGAGGTGTTCACCTTCTCCACCCGGCTCACCCGGATCACCGACGATCTGGACCGCCGGGACGTGAAGTCCGCCCTCGCATCGGTGGGCGGCACGGTTCTCGACTGGTCGGGAGGCACGAAGATCGGAGACGCCCTTGCGGCCTGGAACCGCCAGTGGAGCCGGAGACTGGCGAGGGGCGGTCCCGTCGCACTCGTCCTTTCCGACGGCTGGGATTGCGGGGACCCGGAGCTCCTCGCCCGGGAGGCAGGACGGCTCTCACGCTCGGTCCACCGGCTGATCTGGCTCAACCCGCTGGCCGCCCGCCAGGACTATCGCCCGGAGACCCGGGGCATGAAGGCGGTTCTCCCCCACATAGACCGATTGCTTCCCGCGGCGAGCGTCGACGACCTCGCAGGTCTGGTGTCACTTCTGGACACGATGGCCATGAACAGCCCCTCCTAGGCGCCTCTTAGACTCGCCACCGTGTTCGACATCGCTCTTCCCGTCACCGCATGTCTTCGCTCGGGGACCCGGGCCGACGTGGGCTGGGTGGTGTCCGTTGACGGCGTGCCCCTCGAAGACCCCAACCGCGCCGTCGCCTTCACGCCCGGCGGTGGACGTCTCGGAGGCATCGACACCAGCGTCATCGACGCCGCTCTGTCCGAACACGCCGGGGTCGGGACGACCGGCAGGCTGGTCGAAGCCGAGATCTCCGAGGTCGACGCCCTCATCGCCGGTCTGGGTGGGCCCGGAAAGGTCACGGCGGCGATCGCACCCGCCGAGTTGCTCCCGGAGCGCCTCTGGGACCTCGCCAACGAGCGCATCGGCTTCTGCCTCGTGGGCCGTCTCCAGGCCGACGCGATCGAGTCATTCGATGTGTACGCAGAGGACGACCCCGACCTGCCGCCGGCCGTCGCGGAGGCATTTGCCTCACCGGGCGGTGGCCGGATCACCGAGGATCAGGTGATCAACGTGTTCAGGGCCGCCGCCCGTCTCGTCGTGGTCGGATCCTCCCCCATCGCCGACGCGCTCATGGAGATCGCCGGGGTCCTCGGTTGGCAGCCAAGCCAGCACAACACGGTCAGCCACGCCGAAGGGGTGATCGCCTCGCTGACGGAGGCCGACATGGTGGTGGTGGCCGCCCACGATCTCGAGCTCGCCGGGGGCGCTCTCATGGCCGCCCTCGACAGCCGGGCCGGCTACATCGGATCGGTCGGCTCCCGGAAGATGCAGGAGAACCGGGCGGACTGGCTCTCCTATCGGGGAGCCACCGACCTGAGCCGGATCAGCGGGCCGGCCGGCATCGACATCGGGGCGTCGACACCGGCCGAGATCGCCGTCTCCGTCATCGCCGAGGCCATCGCCGCCACTCGTGGAAGGTAGGGGCGGTCGGGGGTAGACTCGGCAGAGGAGGGCAGCTGTGACACCGATAGAAAAGTCCACTCCAGAGATCGTCGCTTCGGTCTGGCAGTCCGCGACGGACGCCATCGACCTCGACGAGGACTGCAGCCCCAACAAGGTCTGCCGGAACATGACCCACGTCTCCTTCGACGGGTTCGGCGAGGGCGACACCAAGCAGGCCTGGCGTTCCCTCCTGGAGCGGGAAGGCAAGATCGACCCCTCTGCAGGGTCGCTGGCCGACCTCGTCTTCGGCGAAGCCCGCGGGTAGGCCATCCGTGGCCCCCGAGAACGCCTCCCTCTCGTCCGTCTCCGACCTCACCCGCCTGCTCGAGACCGGCGGGTACCTCGCCGACCGCGGTCTGGCCACCGCCGCGTACGTCTCGCTGACCCTGGGCAAGCCCCTCCTGCTGGAAGGCGAGGTCGGTGTCGGGAAGACGGAGCTGGCCAAGGCGCTGGCGTCGGTGCTCGACCGCGAGCTGATCCGCCTCCAGTGCTACGAGGGGATCGACACCAACCAGGCCCTCTACGAGTGGGACTACGCCCGGCAGATGCTGCAGATCCGGGCGCTCTCCGAGGCGGAGCTCGCCACCGACGAGTCGGTCGACAAGCTGTTCGGTCCCAAGTTCCTCCTCGAGCGCCCCCTCCTCGCCGCCATCCGGAGGGGGGACCGCGCCGTCCTCCTCATCGACGAGATCGACCGGGCGGACGACGAGTTCGAGGCTTTCCTGCTCGAGTTGCTCTCCGACTTCCAGATCACGATCCCGGAGCTGGGAACGGTGGCCGCAGAGGCACCCCCGCTCGTGGTGCTCACCTCCAACCGCACCCGGGAGCTGCACGACGCGCTGAAGCGTCGCTGTCTCTATCACTGGGTGGGCTACCCCGACCCCGAACGCGAGGTCGAGATCGTGATGACACGGGCTCCCGCGACCACCGAGACGCTGGCGCGGAAGATCGTGGAGATGGTCAACCGTCTGCGGTCGCTCGAGCTGGACAAGCCGCCCGGGGTGGCGGAGACCCTCGACTGGGTGGAGACGATGTCGGTGCTCGGTGTCGACGATCCGGACAAGGAGTCCATCCGGGACACCCTGGGAGCGGTGGTCAAGGACCACGACGACATGCAGACCGTGTTGGGAGCGCTCGACCGGATCGCGGTCGATGGCTGACCAGGGCACCCTCCCGGCACGCGAGTACGTCGCGTCGCTGACGGGCTTTGGTGACGTCCTCCGCAAGGCCGGCATGCCGGTGGGCTCGGGCGAGATGCTCACGTTCTGCGACGCGGTCGCCATCCTCGACCCCGCCGATCTGGTGGACGTCTTCTGGGCGGGGCGGACAACCCTCGTCGCCCGCCGCCAGCACCTGGCCACCTATGACCGGGTGTTCCGGGAGTATTTCCTCGGCGACGGGTCCCCCATGCCCGACGAGATCCGGCAGTTGATGCGCAAGCACGCCCAGGTCGTCCGTCAGATCGACGTCGACGTGCCCGACGTGGTCCCGCCCGAGCCCGGCGACGAAGAAGAGGGCACCCACATGGGGCTGGTGGCCTCCCGGGTGGAGATCTGGCGGAACAAGTCGTTCGCCGCCTGCACCGAAGAGGAGATGGCGGCCATCAGGCGGATCATGAAAAAGGTCCGGATGGTGCCGCCGACCCGCCGATCCCGGCGGACCGAGAAGGCGCCGGCGGGCTCCCGACCGGACATGCGTCGCACCGCGCGCACGGCGATGCGGTCACTCGAAGCGCCACCCGAGCTCTACTGGCGGCGACGGCGGCGGAAGGTCCGACCGTTGGTCCTGATCCTCGACGTGTCCGGGTCGATGGCGGACTACTCCCGTGCCCTGCTCCAGTTCGCCTATTCGACCAAGCAAGCCGCCCATCGGGTCGAGGTGTTCTGCTTCGGCACCCGGCTCACCCGCATCACCAAGTCCCTGGAGCGGCGACGGGTCGACGACGCTCTCGACGATGCCGCCCGGTCGGTGTTCGACTGGGAGGGCGGCACCCAGATCGGCCGGTCACTCGACGACTTCGTGAGGGGGTGGGGTCGCAAGGGCATGAGCCGGGGGGCAGTCGTCGTCATCTGCTCCGACGGGCTGGATCGCGGAGATCCTGCTTTGCTGGCCCGAGCCATGGAGAAGATGAGCCGACTCAGTCACAAGATCGTGTGGGTGAACCCCCACAAGGGGGCCGACCGCAACTTCGTCCCGTCGACGCTCGGGATGATGGTGGCGGCCCCGCATGTCGACCTGATCACATCGGGGCACGACCTGGCGAGTCTCGAGTCATTCGCCGAGCACCTTCCGGAGCTGCGATGACCCACCGCTGGAGTGTCTCGATCATGGCGGAGGGCGACCGCATCATCGAACTCGACGAGGTGGTCGAACTGGCCGACGCCGTGGCCACGGCGGGCGGGATCGCATCGGGGATGGGGACCGCGTCCTACGGGGCCCAGATCATCGTCGAAGGCGCGGATTCCGAGGAGGCGGCACAGCGCGCCGTGGAGATCTTCAACCATGCGGTTCATACCGCCGGGCTCCCGGTGTGGCCGATCACCCAGATCGAGACCATCCGGGAGGATGAAGAGATCGACTACGAGTGGGAGCCGATGTGATCCGACTCGGGTCCCTCGCCGGGTACCCGTTCGAAGGTCCCCGCTTGCTGGCCGGCTGGACGCCCCCGAAGGTCGGGGCCGTGTTCACCGTCCTCTACAAGCCCGAGCCGGAGCGGAAGCCGGAGCACTACGGGGTCATCTACGTCGGACACGCCGACGACCTCTCGCAGGCGGGGTTCCCGTTCGCCCACGAGGCGGCACCGTGCTGGCTGCAGCGGGCCGATCGCTACGCCCTCCACGTCGCCTACTACGAGGTCCCCGGCGGTACCCGGTCACACCGGGAGCTGATCTGCCGGGAGTTGATCTCGGTGTACCGGCCCGGCTGCAATGCCGAGCAATACGACCCGGCGTGGGAGGACACCTGGATCGGCCAGTACCAGGCGCCGACCACCGGGCCGCTCACCACCGGCCGCCAACCGGGCGATTAGCCGGCCTTTGTCCCCCTGGAGCGTCCGCGACAGGGGGGTCGAGAGAACGAGCCAGGTTGCCAGCCGTGGGTTCCTTGCGGCCCTTCGGGCCGCGCCCCCTCCCCCCTAACGGGGTACTCCCCCACTCCGCTGACCGCTACGTGAGGGAGAGATCCCGATAAACCCCGCCGCCGGCGGTGGGTTCCTTGCCGCCCTTCGGGCCGCGCCCCCTCCCCCTAACGGGGTACTCCCCCACTCCGCTGACCGCTACGTGGGGGAGAAATCCCGATAAGCCGCGCTATTCCGGGTGGTAACCGACGCTGTCGAGAAGCCGGGAACGCCGGGTGCCCGACGCCGGGAGAGCGGGACCCCGCTCGGCATGCGCCTCTTCGGGATCGAAGGTGGCACCGCTGACGATTCCCTCGGCCATGTCGTAGAGCAGTGGCAACGCACCGGCGATGACCCTGCCGGTGTGGTTGATGTGCTCCAGGTTGGCCTCGATCGGCTCGGCGTTGGCCCGGATCTGGCTCACCAGGTCGCGGCACTCCTCCAGACCGGCGGCGACCCGCTTCAACTGCGATCCCACGATCCAGAGATAGACCGCCAGCCCGGCGATGAGCAGGACGATGTCGACGACCGTGAAGATGATGAGGTTCCTCATTTGCGCACCTTGTCCAGGACCCGGCCCAGGAACAGGTGATGCTCCAGGCCCTCCACCAGCACCAGATCCACGCCCCTCGCGGTCGTGTCGAGCAGAGCGGCGTCAGCGGTGTTCGCCTCCGCTGCCCTGAGGGTCGTCTTGATGGTCTCGACCCTCTGCTCGATCTTCCGCACCAGCATCACGAGGATCGTGAGCAGGGCAGCCACCGCCACCACCACGATCAGGCCCAGGATGTTGGCGGTCATCCAGAGCGACTCTTGAGTTTCTGTCAATCCGAAGACCACGGTCATCCTCCCAGTCGCTTCCGGCCGCGCTCCAGACCCTGGATCACGTTGATGGCCATCGTGTTCGTTTGCTCCAGGCCCTTGAGCGCCGCGGTGTGCTCCACCGCCCGCTCCAGACCTGCGTTGATCGACCCGGCCCGATCACCGATGCGCTTGGCGAGCACCAGGATCGGCAGGACGAGCGCCACCACCACCAGGACGATGGCGATGCCGATCAGGAAGCCGACCAGCCAGGGGGCGTCTGCGGTTGTTGGAAACAGCATCTCCCCCTCCTCAGATCGACTCGGCGAAATCGCTGACGGGCTTCAAGCTGGTGTTGACCGACTCGACGACCGGCGCCACCGGGGCGGTCCGATCGGCGATCACTTGGACGCCACCGTTGAGGGCGTCGAGGGTGGCCAGGGTCGCCCGGAGGTGACCGATGACCCGGATCAGCCCGATGGCGGCGGCGGCGATGATCAGCCCGCCGATCACCAGGGTCACTATTGCTGCAGCTGGCAAAGCTCCTCCCCTCTCAATCCAGCAGCTTGGCGACCGAACCGGCGTACCTCACGGCGCCGTTCGCCACTTCGGCGATGGTCTTGTCCGTCGTGTCCAGGAGCTGGGGCACCCGGTCCACTTCCTCGATGATCCCGACCCCGCCATCGAGGATCTCGTCGGAGGCCTTCCGGATCCGTTCCAGTGCGGCCAGAACCCGGTTGAGCAGGGCCACCAGCACGGGGACCACCGCCACCACCAGGATCACGTTGCCTATCCACCACCAGGTCAATCCGTCACCTCCTCAAACTCGGGCCGGGTCGTAGGGAAGGAAGAACCGTGCGGCGACCCGCTTCAGGGCCATCCACATCGCTCTCAGGCCGATGATCAGGCCGCCGGCGGAGCGTGACTTCGCACCCGGGGCCTCGCCCGCGAGGGTCGCCTTCATGCTTTCCACGAAGTCCTCGACGAGCACCCGGTTGACGTCGGTGACCATGCCCCGTCCGTACTGGGCCGCGGCGCCCGCCAGCTGCAGGTCCTGGCCCAGGTGGACCCTGGTCCCAGCACCCGCCGGCTCGAGCCGAGCCTTGATGTCCATAGCGGCCTGGCCCCGACCCTTCTTGTCGGCGCCGTTGGCCCTGACCACGATCGTCTTGGTGGCGTCGTCCCGTTCGACGATCTCGGCACGGCCGGCGAAGTCCATGCGCACCGGGCCGAGCGCGATCGTGACGGTGCCCTCGTATTCGTTGGGGCCCACCTGGCGGTCCAGGTTGGCGCCGGGGAGGCACGCGGCTACCCCCGGGATGTCCTGGAAGAACGCCCAGGTCTCCTCGACCGACTGGGGTACCTCGAACGTGTTCTCAATCTGCATGCGCGCCCTCCGCGATGTACGACTCGGGGTCCTTCACAAACGCCGCCCGACAGCCCGGACAGCAGAAGTAGTAGGTGGTGCCCCCATACTCGTAGGGCCGGCTCGACTCGTCGGCGGCCACCGTCATCCCGCAGACCAGATCGATGGCGGTCTCCGGCTCGATCATCTGGAGACGGGCTCGCTGCGGCGCCGCCGCGAAGAGATCGCCACTCGCCCGGAGGCGGACCAGTTCGGCGAGGATCGACACCGCCATCTCCTTGTGGCTGGTGTGGCCGAGGTCGACGCCGACCGGCGCCTTGATCCGGGCGATTGCGTCGTCGGCCACTCCCCTGTCGGCAAGGTAACCCTTGACCGCCTCGGCCCTCCTCGCCGACGCGACCAGGCCCACGAAGCCGGCCTTGGATCGCACGGCCGCCTCGACGGCCTCCTCGTCGCCGTGTCCCTGGGTGGCGACCACGACGACCGAGGTCGGTCCGAGCTGGTTGGGGTCCAGTTCCGTGGCGGAAACGAGCTGCGCCTTCCAGCCGAGCAGACCGGCCATCTCGACCAGGGTGGACGTCATCGGGCTGTCGCCCACGACGATCACCTGCGGCGATGGCAGCACGGGTTCGATGTACACCTCCATGGCGCCCTCCGATTGACACGACATGGGGACGACCAGCATCCCCTCGGGCATCTCGCCGAATGCGTCCCGGGTGCCGAGGAGGATGAGCCGGGGCTCCCCGTCCTCGAGCGCTCGCCTCGCCTCGCCGAGCACCACCGGTTCGGCGCAAGCGCCGCCGATCCAGCCGTGGATCTCACCCGCCGGGGTGATGATGGCCCGGGAGCCCTGATGACCCGAGGAAGGCCCCTGCCGCCACACCACTGTCGCCAGGGCGAACATCTCGCCCTGGCGAGCCATCTCCGTGGCCAGTTCGAGGACTTCCCAGGCCTCGGCTCGTGCGCTCATCCGTCCGTCCTCACCGGGGGCGCTCCGCTCACGTCCTTGCCCGTCTTGATCGCCTCGTAGACCCGGTCGGGAAGCACGGGCATGTCGATGTTCTTCACGCCCAGGTGCTTGACCGCGTCGATGACGGCGTTGACGAACGCCGCCGGTCCGCCGACCGCGGCGCACTCGCCGATCCCCTTGGCACCGATCGGATGGTGCGGGCACGGGGTGACGACCTCGTGGAGCTCGAACCCCGGCGTCTCCCATGCCGTCGGCAGGAGGTAGTCGGTGAAGTTGGAGCCGATGCAGTTGCCCTCGGCGTCGAAGGTGATGTACTGCATGCTGGCCATGGCGTAGGCCTCGGTGAGGCCGCCCATGATCTGGCCCTCCACGATCATCGGGTTGATCCGGACGCCGCAGTCGTCGACCGCCACCATCCGCAGGACGTCCCAGACACCGGTCTCGGGGTCGACCTCGACCTTGGCGATGTACGCGGCGAACGGCCACGTCAGGTTGGGCGGGTCGTAGTAGGCGATGGCCTCCAGACCGGGCTCCATGCCGTCGGGCATGTTGGAGTAGGCGGCCATGGCTGCTTCCTGGATCGTCACGCCCTGCTCAGGACGGCTCCGCACATAGAACCGGCCCAGCTCCCACTCGACGTCCTCTTCGGACACCTCGAGGAGATGCGCCGCGATCTTTCGCGCCTTCGCCCGGATCTTGCGGGCGGCCATGGAGATGGCCGCGCCGGCCACCGGCGTGCTCCGGGAGGCGTATGTGCCCATCCCGAAGGGCGCGGTGTCGGTGTCACCCTCCTCGACCGTCACGTCCTCGGCGGGAAGGCCGAGCTCGTGGGCCACGATCTGGGCCCAGGTGGTCTCGTGCCCCTGGCCCTGGCTGCGGGCGCCGGTGCGGAGCAGTGCCTTCCCCGTCATGTGGATCCGCAGCTCGGCGGAGTCGAACATCTTGATCCCGAGGATGTCGAACTCCCGGCTGTTCCCGGCGCCCAGCGGCTCGGTCATCGTGGAGATGCCTATGCCGAGGAGACGGCCCCGCTTGCGGGCCTCCTCCTGCTCCTGCCGGAACGTGTCGTAGCCGATCGCCTCGAGACCAAGGTCGAGGCACTTCGTGTACTGACCCGAGTCGGTGAGGAACCCGAAGGCGGTGCGGTGCGGGAAGTCGTCGTCCCGGACGAAGTTGACCCTGCGGATCTCCGCCGGGTCCATGCCCAGGTCGATCGCCGCGGTCTCCACCATCCGCTCCTGGAAGAACATGGCCTCGGTGACCCGGAATGAGCACCTGTAGGCCACACCGCCAGGCGCCTTGTTGGTGTAGACGCCCCGGGCGGTGAGATGCGCCGCCGGGATGTCGTAACAGGCGAATGCCGAGTGCAGGAGCCCGATCTTGAACTTCGACGGCTGGGCGTCCGAGAAGAAGGCGCCGTGGTCGGCGATGCAGTTCATCCGGACGCCGAGGATCTTCCCGTCCTTCCGGAGGGCCATCTCGCCCTCGAGGTAGATGTCCCGGGCGAAGCCGGTGGAGATCAGGTTGCCGGTGCGGTCCTCGATCCACTTCACCGGCTTCTCCAACAGGATCGATGCCAGGATCGACACCACATAGCCCGGGTACACCGGGACCTTGTTCCCGAAGCCGCCGCCGATGTCCGGGGCGATGATGCGGATCATCTGCTCCGGCAATTCGGCGACCATGGCCACCGCCGCCCGGATGATGTGGGGCGCCTGGGTGGTCATGTAGACCGTGAGCTTCTGTGTGGCCCGGTTGAAGTCGGCGATCGACCCGCAGGTCTCGATCGGCGACGGGTGGGACCGCGGATAGTGGAGCTGGATCTTGGAGACCAAGTCCGCCTCGGCGAACGCCCGCTCGGTGCCGTCGCGGTCGCCGACCTCCCAGTCGTAGATCACGTTGTCCGGCTGGTTCTCCTTGTCGTCGCGGATCCGCTCCGCCCCGTCCTCCATTGCCTGGTAGGGGTTGACCATGACGGGGAGCGGCTCGTACTCGACGACGATCGCCTCGCAGGCGTCCTTTGCCGTGTAGGGGTCGTCCGCGATGACCGCCGCGATCTCCTGGCCCTGGAAGCGCACCTTGTCGGTGGCGAGGACGGCCTGTGTGTCGTACGACAGGGTCGGCATCCACGCCAGGTTGCGGGCGGCCAGCGTCTCGCCCGTGATGACCAGACGGACACCGGGCATCGCCCAGGCCTTGGAGGTGTCGATGGAGACGATGCGCGCGTGCGCCACCGGCGAGCGGAGGATCTCCATGTGCAGCATCCCCGGCAGGGTGATGTCGTCGACATAGTTGCCCTTGCCCCGGATGAAGCGGTTGTCCTCCACCCGGCGGCGACTGGCGCCGAGACCGCCGATCTTGATCTCGTCGAGAGCAGTCATTCGCTCACCTCCTGGCCCTGCTGGGGGTTCATCTTGCGCGCCGCCCATTGCACGGACTTCACGATGTTCTGGTACCCGGTGCACCTGCAGAGGTTGCCGCTCAACGCCCAGCGGATCTCGTCCTCGTCCGGGTCGGGATTGCGATCGAGGAGCGCCTTGGCGCTGAGCATCATCCCCGGCGTGCAGAAGCCGCACTGGAGACCGTGCTCCTCCTTGAAGCCCTCCTGGATCGGGTGGAGCTCGGACGGCCCGGCGAGGCCTTCGACCGTCGTGATCTCGTGACCGTCGGCCTGGACCGCGAGCATCGTGCAGCTCTTCACCGGCTTGCCGTCGAAGAGCACCGTGCACGCACCGCAGTGGGTGGTGTCACATCCCATGTGGGTTCCGGTGAGCTTGAAGGCCTGACGGAGCAGGTGGACGAGCAGGAGCCTCGTCTCGATCACCGCCGACATGGGCGTTCCGTTGACGGTCACCGTGACCCTGCGACGGGGCACCTCGTCCTGGGTGTCTGCGGGGACGACTTCGAACAAGCTGCCCATCAGGCCGCCTCCTCACTCGATCCGGCGATCCTCTTCAGGATCCTGCTGGTGAACACTTCAACCAGGTGCCGCTTGTACTCGGCGGTACCCCGGTGATCGGTCTTCGGCTGAGCGGCACCCGCCGCGGCGCGGGCCGCCTCGGCGATGGAATCGGGGTCGAGACCCCGTTCGACGAGGATGGCCGCGGCCTCCTCGGCGACGATCGTGCGGGGACCGACACCGGTGAGAGCGATGCCCGCCCGGGCGACACCGCCCGCCGAGCGGTCCAGCGAAACGGCCACACCGGCGGTGGCGAAGTCGCCGACACGGCGCTCCATCTTGAGATAGCCACCCTCGGGCTTGCCCTTGGGGGGCGGGACGACGGCGGCCACCGCGATCTCGTCGTAGGCGAGGGCGTTCTGGAACGGCCCGACCGCGAACTCCTGGACGGGGATGACCCGCTCGCCGGTGGGCCCCTGTGCGATCACGGACGCCCCGAGGGAGGCCATAACGGCCGCCCAGTCACCCTGCGGATCGGCATGGCACAGAGAGCCGACGAGGGTGCCGCGGTTGCGGACGATCGGGTCGGCGACGAGGGCCGAAGCCGCCGCCATGGTCGGTTGATGGTCGGCGAGCACCTGCGACTGCTCGAGGGTGGCGTGCCGGCAGAGCGCCCCGACGCGGATCGATCCGTCGGCGTCGCGCCGGTGGTACTCGAGATCGGAGATGCCGTTGATGTCGACGAGCATCTCGGGTGATGCGAAGCGCGTCTTCATCATGGGGATGAGGCTCTGGCCACCGGCGAGGACCTTGGCGCTGCCGTGTCCTTCGACGAGTAGCCCCACGGCCTCGGCCACCGTCTCCGGGGCCTCGTACTCGAATCTGGGTGGGTACACGACGGCCTCCTCAGCTCTCGGGGGTCCCGGCCGGCCCTGAGGTCTCGGACGATGTCCCCGCCGGCCCGGCGGCGTAGGGAGACTGGGGATCGGGAACCGCGACCGGCAGCGACTCGGCGTCCGGGTCGGGTCTGGGCTCCTGGTGAGGCGGCCAGGGCCCCTGGACTGGCTGGCCGGCGACCTTGAAATATTCGACGAGCTGCGGCCACTCCCAGATGGTGGGGCTCTTGCCCGTCTTGGGGGCACCCTCGATCAATTCGTAGATACGGGGGTTGCCCCGGCTGTGCCCGGACGACTCCACTGCCACTCTCTGATACCTCCCCTGAGAACGAGGCGCTGCCGTTCACTGGCACTGAACAGCCGCTTGTCTTGTCAACCCAGCCTAGACACCCCGAGCCCGGGGATGTCGCCTGCTCGGGACCGCGTCCGGGGAGTAGGCTGGGAATCGTGAGAAGTCAGCTGGCGCTTCGCAACCGCTGGGTCGGCGAAGGCAAGAAGGTGGCGGTCGCCACCGTCGTCCGTGTTCACGGGAGCGCCCCACGGCCCGAAGGCTCCAAATTCCTGGTCACCGACGCCGGCGACATGGAGGGGTCGGTGAGCGGGGGTTGCGTGGAGAACGACGTGTATCTCCACGCCCAGGAGGTGATCGCCTCCGGTGAGCCGAAGATGGTCACCTACGGGATCGCCGACGAGGACGCCTTCGCGGTCGGGATGTCGTGCGGCGGCACGATCGACGTCTTCATCGAGCCCTGGTGAGTGACGTCAACGACGCCATAGCCTCCCTCCTCGAGGCCGAGCAGTTCGGCTCGGTGGCGACCGTCGTCTCCGGGCCCGCCATCGGCGCCAAAGCGGTCATGAACGAGCACGGGGCCATCATCGCCGGCGGCCTCCCCGACGAACTGGTGTCGGACGTGAGCGAGGACGCCGTGACGCTCATGGAACACGAACAGCACCGTGCCCTCGAATACGGCGATCACCAGGTGTTCATCGAGACCCTGGCGCCCCCACCCGACCTCTACGTCTTCGGCGCCGTCCACATCGGGCAGGCCCTCTGCTCCTTCGCAACCCAGATGGGTTACCGGGTCACGGTCATCGACTCCCGGCCGATGTTCGCCACCAAGGAGAGGTTCCCCCAGGCGCATCGCGTTCTGCTCGGATGGCCCCGCGACCTGATGGATCAACTCACCTTCGACCGGCGGACGTGGGTCGTCGTGTTGTCCCACGATCCGCGGCACGAGACCCCCGCCCTCGAGTCAGCCCTCAAGGGCCGTCCCCGCTACATCGGGGCCATGGGAAGCAGGCGGACCCACAACCTCCGCGTCGAGCGCCTCACAGACCTTGGCTTCACCAAGGACGAGATCGGCACCATCCACTCGCCGATCGGTCTCGACATCGGCGCCGAGACCCCCCAGGAGGTGGCGGTCTCCATCCTCGCCGAAATGACCAAGGTGCGTTACGGCGCCGGCTCCGGCCTCTCCCTCCACGGAGTCGAGGGCCGCGTCCACAAGCAGCGGGGAGACGCGTGACCCGGATCCGTGCCGGGGTACCAGGCGGAAACATGTTCAGGGTCATCGATCATCCCCTCGCAGCCGACCTCCTCACCGTCCTCCGCGACCGGCACACCGAGCCGCCCGAGTTCAGGGAGACCGCCGAGCGTCTCGGCTACCTGCTGGTGGCAGAGGCGCTGACCGACATGCCCCTCGACGAGGTCGAGATCGAGACACCCCTGGAGCACACCACGGGACACCGTCTCCACCGTCCGGTGGTCGCCGTGGCGGTGCTGCGGGCCGGTCTCGGACTGCTCGAGTCGGTCCTCACCCTCGTCCCCGATGCCGCCATCGGCTTCGCCGGGGTCCAGAGGGACGAGGACACCGCCCAGCCCGTCGAGTACTACACCAAGTTCCCGACCCTGGTCGACGCTCGGGTGTTGATCCTCGAGCCGATGCTCGCCACCGGCGGATCTCTCTCATGGGCGGTCGGCAAGGTCAAGGAGAACGGCGCGCGGGACATCACGGCCGTGTGCGTCGTCGCCAGCCCGGAAGGGGTGGCCCGGATGCAGTTGGATCATCCCGACGTCCGGATCGTGGCCGCCACGCTCGACCGGGAGCTCAACGACCGCTTCTACATCACCCCCGGTCTGGGAGACATGGGAGACCGCCTCTTCGGCACGATTTGAGCCGGTTCGAAGAAGCCGTCATCGCCGTACTCCGCTCTCTCCAGCCCGGTGACGTAGTCACCTACGGGGAGGTGGCCGAGGAAGCGG
The DNA here is from genome assembly GCA_024103415.1 of Acidimicrobiales bacterium. Taxonomy (GTDB): domain Bacteria; phylum Actinomycetota; class Acidimicrobiia; order Spongiisociales; family ZC4RG35; genus ZC4RG35. Next base: position 32,222 of record JAGFIR010000193.1, on the reverse strand, counting down.
GATTCCCCGGCGCAGCGCGAGCCGTGGGCAACATCCTGCGCACCGTCGAAGACGTCCCATGGTGGAGGGTGGTCGGCGCCGGTGGCCGACTCCGCAGCCCGTCGATTCATCGTCAGGCGGAGCTGCTCGCAGCCGAAGGGGTCCTCGTGGTGAAGGGCAGGGTGGTGTCCTCCCGCAGGGGGATTACCCTCCCACCATGAGCGAAAGCAACGGCCTCAGCGTGACGGGGATCAGCACCGTGACGGTGGCCCCGGACACCGCCACGGTCGAGCTGGGTGTGTCCGTTCTCGCTCCGTCGGCGGCCGAGGCCGCCGCCCAGGCCACAGAGGCCGCGAATTCCCTCTCCGCGGCACTCGCCGCGAACGGTGTCGACCAGGCCGACATTCGGACCAGCAGGTACTCCCTCGCCGCCGAGTACGAGTGGACCGACCAGGGCCGCCGCGATCTCGGATATCGAGCTCTCAACAGCGTCCACGCCCGGATCCGTGACCTTTCCTCGGTGGGCGCCGTGATCGACGCCGCGGTAGCCGCAGCCGGGGATGCAGCCACGGTGAACAGTCTCGACTTCTCGGTGTCCGACCGGTCCGCGGCACTCACCCGGGCCCGCGCCGCGGCGTGGGAGGACGTCCGGGCCCGTGCCGACCATCTGGCCGAGTTGTCCGGCGTGACCCTGGGCCGACCCATCGAGATCGTCGAGGAGGAAGGGGGGCCGATGCCACCCACACCCAAGATGCTCAGGATGGAAGCCGCGAGCGCCACACCAGTAGAGCCCGGGACGCTCGAGGTCACCACGACTATCCGGGCACGATTCCGAATCGACTGACACCCGTCGGAAGCGGGAACTGATGACCAGGCATTTCCTCAACACCTTCGACTACTCCCAGGCCGAGATCCAGGCCCTCCTCGACGATGCCCGGCGGCTCAAGGAGTCCCCCTTCACCAGGGACCTGGAGAACAAGACGATCGCCCTCGTCTTTCTCAACAACTCCCTGCGGACCCGGACCTCTTTCGACGTCGGCGCCCGCCAGATGGGGGGTCACGCCATCGTGCTCAGCCCCAGCTCGGGCATGTGGGCCCTGGAGTACGAGCCCGGCGCCGTCATGCTCGACGAGGCCGAGGAGCACGTCAGCGAGGCAGCACAGGTGCTGTCCCGCTACGTCGACCTGATCGGCATCAGAGCCTTCCCCAAGTTCGAGGACTGGGAGGAGGATCGGAAGGACAAGGTGCTCCAGTCGTGGGCGAAGCACTCACAGGTACCGGTGATCAACATGGAGACGATCACCCACCCCTGTCAGGAGCTCGCCCTGGCGATGGCCCTGCAGGAGCACATGGGCAGCCTCGACGGGAAGAAGTTCGTCCTCACCTGGTCGTATCACCCGCGCCCGCTCAACACCGCGGTCGCCAATTCGGCGCTGATGATCGCCTCCAAGATGGGCATGGACGTGACACTGCTCGTTCCCACCGAAGAGTTCGTCCTCGACGAGCGGTACATGAGCATCGCCGAGGGATACGCGGCCGAGAACGGGCGATCGGTCCGGGTGACCACGGACATCGAGAGTGCCTACACCGGGGCCGAGGTGGTGTACGCCAAGAGCTGGGGCGCACTCCCCTACTTCGGCCGCTGGGAGGAGGAGAAGCCCATCCGGGACGCCCACCGGAACTTCATCGTCGACGCCCGGAAGATGGCCCTCACCGACGATGCGCTCGTGAGCCACTGCCTCCCCATGCGACGCAACGTGATCATGACCGACGAGGTCTTCGACTCGCCGTCGTGCGTCGCCTACGACGAGGCGGAAAACCGTCTCCACGTCCAGAAGGCGATCATGCGGAACCTGGTGCGATGACCGGCCACCCCTCGCTCGACGTACGCCGGATCATCGTCCAACTGCTCTCCAACATGTCGGAGAGCCGGGAGGTGCGCACCTACCTGCGCCGCTTCTCATCGGCCGAGCAGACCCGGTTCGCGGTGATCAAGATCGGCGGGGCGATCATCCGGGATCATCTCGAGGAGACCGCCGGCTCGCTGGCCCTCCTCCACACCGTGGGTCTCACCCCGGTGGTGATCCACGGTGGTGGCCCCCAACTCGACGCCCGGCTCGACCAACTCGGGATCGAGACCGAGAAGCGGAACGGTCTGCGGGTGACCACACCGGAGGTCATGGACGCGGCCCGCGAGGTGTTCGCCGAGCAGAACCTCGCCCTCGTCGAAGCCATTCGCAGCAGGGGCGTGCCCGCACACGGCATCACCGAAGGGATCTTCGACGCCGAGTTCGTCGATCGTGACCTCTACGGGTACGTCGGAGAGCCCGTGAGGGTGAGGACCGACCGGCTCCGCAGCATCATCCGCTCGGGTGCCATCCCCATCCTCGGATGCCTCGGCGTGGCGTCGGGAGGGCAGATCCTCAACATGAACGCCGACGCCGCCACGAGGATCCTGGTCGACGCCCTGCAGCCGATGAAGATCATCTTCCTGTCGGACACGGGCGGTCTGCTCGACGGTGAGGGCAAGGTCATCGAGTGGGTCAACCTGGTCACCGACTACGACCACCTGATGGCCCAGGATTGGCTGCACTCCGGCATGCGCCTCAAGATCGAGGAGATCAAGCGCCTCCTCGACGCTTCACCGGACACCACCTCCGTGTCGATCACCACGCCGTCGGCGTTGATCCGGGAGTTGTTCACCCACGGCGGCGCCGGCACCCTGGTCCGCAAGGGCGAGCGGATCCTCCAGATCGCCGACCGATCCGACGTCGACTCCCCCAAGCTGACCGCCCTCCTCGAAGGCTCGTTCGGCCGCTCGCTGCGGCCGGGATGGTGGGAAGGGGTGAACCTGGAGTCGCTGATCGTCTCCGAGAGCTATCGGGGCGCAGCCCTCGTCACCCGGCTCGACGATTTCCCCTACCTCGACAAGTTCGCCGTCGCCGAGAGCGCCAGAGGCGACGGCACCGCCAGAGCGGTCTGGGACACTCTCGTCCGCAACTACCCGGTCATCTTCTGGCGGAGTCGTGACGAAAACCCGATCAACGGGTTCTACGCCGGCGAGGCCGACGGCTCGGTGCGCCGGGGCCGCTGGACGATCTTCTGGCGGGGCGAGAGCGACTTCGACCACATCGCCCGCGCCGTCAAGACGATCGAGGACCTGCCGCCGTCGTTCGAGGAGCGGTGATGACGAAGACAGTAGGAATCGTGGGGGCACGCGGCTACACGGGCTCCGAGTTGCTGCGCATCCTCCATCGGCATCCAGAGGTCGAGGTCGTGTGGGCAGGATCCAGGGAGAAGGCGGGCGAGCCCGTCGACGACTACCCCGGTCTGACCTTCAGCGACACCGACCCGGAGTTCGTCGCGGCCAACCCTGTCGACGTCGTCTTCCTCGCCCTCCCCGACGGGGCGTCCGCTTCGTTCCTGGGCGTGATCCCGGACGAGACGGTCGTCATCGACATCTCGGCGGACCACCGGTGGGACACCGACTGGGCCTACGGGCTGCCCGAGCTGTTCCGGGACCGCATCGCCGGCTCGCGGCGTATCGCCAACCCGGGTTGCTACGCCACCGTCATGCAGCTGGCGTTGGCACCGCTGATCGACGAGGCCGAAGGCGCGCCGGTGGTGTTCGGCGTCTCCGGCTACTCCGGAGCGGGCACCACGCCCGGCCCGCGCAACGATCCGGACCGTCTCGCCAATAACCTGCTCCCCTACAGGCTCTCGGGGCACAACCACGAGCGGGAGGCGACGGCGCATCTCGGTCGTCCCGTCCGCTTCATGCCCCACGTCCATCCCACCTTCCGCGGCCTTCTGGTGACAGCCAACGTCCCGATGTCCGGTCCCGTCACCGTCGACGAGGTCAGGGAGCGGATGGAGAAGGCGTATGCGTCCGAGCCGCTGGTGGAGATCACCGACGACACGCCTGAGCTCGCCGACGGGACCAACCTCCTGGGGGTCCTGCTCGGCGGCTTCACGGTATCGGAGGACGGTCGCAGCGTCGTGATCGTGGGCGCCGAGGACAACCTCCTCAAGGGCGCTGCCGTCCAGGCAGTGCAGAACATGAACCTGGCCCTGGGCCTCGACGAGCTGACCGGCATTCTCTAGCTGCTGTCCCCGGGAACCACCCCCTGGCTCCGCGCCCCCTCCCCCCTTCGGGGTACTCCCCCATCTCGCTGTTGCTCGATGGGGGAGAAACACACAAGGCCTTTCGACCGTGGTTCCAGCCGGAAGTCGTCTCTAGCCTTCCCCCTATGACCTATTCAGTAGTCGAGCTGATCGAGGCCAAGCGGGACGGGAAGAAGCTCGACTCCGACCAGATCGCCTGGCTCATCGACGCCTACACCCGCGGCGAGGTGCCCGACTACCAGATGTCGGCCATGGCCATGGCGATCGTGTGGCGCGGTCTCGACGGCGACGAACTGGCCGCCTGGACCAGGGCGATGCTCGAGTCGGGGGACGTCCTCGACTTCAGCCACATCCCCGCCGCGAAAGTGGACAAGCACTCCACCGGGGGTGTCGGCGACAAGATCTCCATCCCTCTCGCCCCGCTGGTGGCGGCATGCGGGGTGGCGGTCCCGATGATGTCGGGCCGTGCCCTGGGTCACACCGGCGGGACCCTCGACAAGCTCGAGTCGATCCCGGGCTTCACCACGGGCCTAGACAAGGAGCGCTTCGCCGGGATCCTCGCCGAGCACAACCTCGTCCTCGCCGGCCAGTCGGCGACCATTGCCCCCGCAGACAAGAAGCTCTACTCGCTGCGCGACGCCACGGGCACCGTCCCGTCCATCCCCCTCATCGCCTCCTCGATCATGTCCAAGAAGCTCGCCGAGGGCCTGGACGGCCTCGTCCTGGACGTGAAGACCGGCTCGGGTGCATTCATGAAGACCCTGGAGGATTCGCGCCGTCTCGCCGGGACCATGGTCGGGATCGGCAACTCCTACGGCGTGAAGACGGTCGCCTTGATCACTTCCATGGAACAGCCGCTCGGCAACGAAGTGGGCAACGCCAGCGAGATCAGGGAGTCGATCGACGTCTTGCGTGGCGGCGGGCCGGCCGACATCAGAGAGCTCACATTCGCCCTGGGTGAGGTGATGCTCGAGCTGGCCGGCATCGACGGAGGACGGGATCGTCTCCAGCAGGCGATCGACGACGGGTCGGCCCTGCAGAAGTTCATAGACGTCACGCGGGCCCACGGTGGCGACACCACGGTGATCGAGGACCCCTCGAAGCTCGCGGTCGCCCCCGAGGAGGAGCACATCGCGGCGCCGACGGACGGATACGTGACCCGCTGCGACGCCATGACCATCGGGGCCGTCGCCACCCGTCTCGGCGCGGGACGGGAGAAGGTCGACGACGAAGTCGATCCCGGTGTCGGGATCACGCTGTTGAAGAAGATTGGAGACCAGGTGAGCAAGGGCGAGACCCTGGCCGTCGTGCGGTTCGCCGAACCGCAGCGGTGGGAGCGGCAACGCTCACATCTCCAGACCGCCTGGGAGATCGGGGCCGACCCGGTCGACCCACCGGGTCTGGTCATCGACCGGATTGGATGACCCGGGGCGGCAGTACCATCGGCCTCGCCCAGGACAAGGAGTCACACCCTCGATGAGAGTTGTCGCGTGCGTAAAGCAGATTCCCGATCCCTCCACTCCATACAAGCTGGAGGAGGGAACGGGCTGGCTGCTCCGACCAAACGACCAGGTCCTCGATGACACCGACCGTTACGGCGTCGAGATGGGCCTGCAGATCGCCCAGGCGAACGGTGGAACCCTCACCCTCGTCAGCATGGGGCCAACCGGCAGTGCCCAGGGCATCCGCCAGGCGCTGGCCATGGGCGCCGACAAGGCCGTCATCGTCGACGACGCCACCCTGCGTGGCGCCGACGCCCTGACCACGGCCAGGGTGCTCGCCGCCGCCATCGGCAAGGAAGGCTTCGACCTCGTCATCACCGGCACCGAGTCGACGGACGGCTACGCCGGGGTGGTCCCGCAGATGCTGGCCGAGCTTCTCGGTGTCCCGTCGTTGACCTACGCCACGAGCGTGGAGGCCTCGAGTGACCAGGTGAAGATCCACCGTCAGACCGTCACCGGCTACGACGTGGTGACCTCCGGTCTCCCCGCAGTCCTCTCGGTCACGGCGGGTGTCGTCGAGCCCCGCTACCCCACCTTCAAGGGGATCATGGATGCCAAGAAGAAGCCGCTGGAGACACTGACCCTCGCCGACCTCGGCATCGAAGCCGGGCCGGCCCAGGAGGTCACCGGCGTGAACCCCGCTCCGGAGCGGGAAGCCGGCCGCAAGATCGAAGACGACGGCTCGGCCCACCTCGCCATCATCGAGCTCCTCGAGCAGAAGAAGGTGATCTGATATGTCGGTCTGGGTTTTCGTCGAATCGAGCGAAGGCGGGCCCGCCTCGGCCGGTCTCGAGATCATGAGTCGTGCCCGGGAGCTGGGTGAGGTCACCGCCATCTACCTCGGCTCCGCTTCCGACGAAGTCGCCGCCACGCTCGGTGACCACGGGGCGGCCAGGGTGCTGGTCGCCGATCCCGGCGATCGTCTCGCCGCCGCCCCCGTGGCTGCGGCCCTTGCCGCCCGCGCCGAGTCGGAGCAGCCGCAGGCGATCCTGTTCGCTCAGACCTACGACAGCCGCGACGTCGCCGGCCGTCTGGCCGCACGACTCGGGGTCGGCGTCCTCTCCAACGCCAATGCGGTCCGGCTCACCGACAGCGGTGCCGAGACGGACCACGAGGTGTTCGGGGGCACGGAGATCGCCACCGCGGCGATCGAACAGCGCCCGGCCATCGTCATCGTGCGACCCAAGTCGTATACGGCAGAGCCGGCCGGCGGATCACCCGCCGCCGTGGAGACCCTGGATCTCCCGGATGCCGGTGCGGCCGAGGCGAAGGTCGTGGAGAGCCATGCAGAGGAGCGCGAAGGCCCGCAGCTCGGTGACGCCAAAGTCGTCGTTGCCGCAGGTCGGGGCATCGGTAGCGCCGAGGCATACGAGATGATCGAGCGTCTCGCCAAGCCGCTCAATGCCGCCACCGGAGCCACCAGGGCCATCGTCGACTCGGGCTGGGTCCCCTACTCCAAGCAGGTCGGCCAGACGGGCAAGACCGTCAAGCCCGACGTCTACATCGCCGTCGGGATCTCCGGGGCCATGCAGCACCTGGTCGGCATGAAGGACTCGGGGACGATCATCGCGATCAACAAGGATCCTGACGCCCCGATCTTCTCGGTGGCGGACCTCGGCATCGTCGGTGACGCCGGACAGGTGGTCCCGAAGCTGATCGAGGCTCTCGAAAGCCGGTAGGGCTTTGTCCCCCCAGCCGGAAGGCTGGGGGGAAGGTTCCTGCCGCGTCAGCGAAGCGAGGCGGGAGGTAGGGGGCAGTCGCTCTCAACAGGGAGACGCCTCGCGCGGGAGATGATCCACGGGTTCAACACTGCCCCCTACCCCGTTGCTTCGCAACGGGGACCCCTTCCCCCTTCGCTGCGCTCAGGGGGACAAAGCCTTAGAGCTTGAAGCGGTGCGGGAGCAACTCGTCGAGGGTGTGCTCCCTGATCTCCGAACCGGCCCGGGCGCCCACGTAGATGGTGTCGACGTCGAACTCGGACATGATCTGGCGACACCGTCCGCACGGATAGGCGGCGTCGACGTCATCGGCATCGATGCAGGCGACGGCCACGACGTCGATCTTGCGGACGCCCTGGGCGGCGGCGGTGTTGATCGCCGTCGCCTCGGCGCACGACGACACCGGATAGGAAGCATTCTCGATGTTGGCGCCCACGAAGGTCTCGCCGTTCGCACCGACCACCACGGCGCCGACCCGGAAGTTGGAGTACGGGGCGTATGCGTTCCCGGCCGCGCCGCGGGCGATGTCGATCAGCTCTTCGGGAGTCATGCGGTCAAGTCTGCCACGAACCCTGCCGGGTCGAACACCTCGAAGTCCTCGGGTCGCTCGCCGGTGCCCACGAACTTGATCGGGACCCCCAACTCCTTCTCCACTGCGACGACGATCCCACCTCGCGCGGTCCCGTCCAGTTTCGACAGGATCACCCCACTGAGGGGGACGGCGTTGGCGAACTCCCTGACCTGGGCGAGCCCGTTCTGACCGGCCGTGGCATCGAGCACCAGAAGCACCTCGGTGACCCGGCTCGCGTGATTGGCCACGCGGTGCACCTTGCGAAGCTCTTCCATGAGATTGCGGTCGGAGTGGAGACGGCCCGCGGTATCGACGATCACCACGTCTTCGCCTGCGGCCCGGGCCTCCGCCACGGCGTCGTGGGCCACCGATGCCGGGTCGGCTCTTTCCGGGCCCTGGGTGAAGCCGGCGCCAACCCGCTCGGACCAGAGCCGGAGTTGTTCCACCGCGGCCGCGCGGAACGTGTCGGCCGCAGCCAGACGCACCACTCTCCCCTGGGACTGGAGACGCTGCGCCAGCTTGGCGATGGAAGTGGTCTTCCCGGAGCCGTTGACGCCCACGACCAGGATCACGGCGGGGCTGCCGTCGAGGTCGAGACCACGATCCGAAGTCGAGAACTCCGCGAGCAGTGCGTCCCGGACCATTTGCTCGGCCTCCTCGACCGTTCCCGGCCGTCGCGACCTCACCGTGGAGACGACCCGGTCGGTGGCGACGACACCGACGTCGGCGGCCAGCAGCGCCTCCTCCAGACGCTCCCACGTGGCGTCGTCAACGGTGTCGCCCCAGACCCGGCTGAGGATCCTCCCCCACTTTCGAGACGGGGCCTTCGCCGGCGGGGCGCCGGTGGGCGTTGCGGCAGCATCGACGCCACCGCGGGAGCGGATGAACCAGAAGCCGGCCAGGGCCAGGACGACCACGGCGACGACGATGAGGATGACTGTGGTGTCGGGCACGATCAGGCGGACCGGACCATCGCCTCGGTCATGTCCTTGCGCAGTGCCTGGGACGAGCCGCCTGCCTCCATGGTCACTCCGTACAGGACGTCGGCGGCCTCCATGGTCTGCTGCTGGTGGGTGATGATGATCAGCTGGGCGCGGCCCCGGAACTCCTCGACTATCCGGAGGAAGCGCCTCAGGTTGACGTCGTCCAGGGCAGCCTCGACCTCGTCGAGGACATAGAAGGGGCTGGGACGGGCCTCGAACACCGAGAACAGGAATGCCAGCGCCGCCAGGCTCCGCTCGCCACCGGAGAGCAGGGTCATGTTGGTGACCTTCTTGCCCATGGGCTGCGCCTCGATGAGGACACCGGAATTCGGATCCTCGGAGTCGGCGAGCCGTATCCGGCCCCGTCCACCCGGGAAGAGGACGGTGAAGTAGCGGTCGAAGGCCTGGGCGACCTCTTCGAACGCCTGCCGGAAGGTCTGGGTGATCTCCTCGTCCAGGGCGGCGATCACCTTGCGCAGCTCGGTGCGGGAGCTCTCCACGTCCGCCATCTGCTCGGAGAGGAATCGGTGCCTCTCCTCGAGCTCCCGGTACTCCTCGGCGGCCAGCGGGTTGATCGGGCCGAGGCGGGACAGCTCGGCGAGCTTGCTGGCGAGGATCTCGTCCAGGTCGGCGTCGTCGGGATAGTCCGGCCGGGGTGCCCCGTAGGCGTGCTCGGGCTCGGCGTCGGCATCCCTCCGCAGCGCCTCGGCCACGGCCTCACGCTGCATCCGCAGCTCGGTGAGCCTGATGTCGAGCTCGGCGGTCCGCTCACGAGCCCTGTCCAGGGAGACGCGGCAAGTGTCGAACTCCTCCCGCGCCGCAGCGAGCCTGGCGGCCGCGTCGTCCCTGACCTGACGCAGCTCGGCCTGACGGTCGCGCAGTGTGGTCACCTTGGCCTCGATGGCCTCGATCGAGCGACGCGCCACCTGCTCGACCCGGCCGAGGCTGTCGGGGTCGATGCCCGAGGTCACCGGCTGGGCGAGGCGAGCGCGCTCCTCGGCGATGCGACGGGACCGCTCGGTGAGCATGGCGATCCGCTCGGTGGTGCCCCGCAGGACCCCCGAAACCTCCTGCCACGCAGACCGGGCGGCTTCTCTCTCCACGGCCAGGATCGACCGACGGGCCTCCAGCTCCTCCCATACCCGGAGCCGGCGGGCCTCCTCCCCCTGGAGGTCGTCGATCCGCTTCGCGAGCTCGCCGGCCTGGGCCGCGGCGGTCTCCACGGCGGTCACCAGCGCCACCCTCCGCTCCCCGAGCCGGCCCATCTCGGTCTCGAGAGCGATCACGGAGCGGCGGAGCCGATCCATCGCCTCGGACTTGCCGGCGAGACCCGACTCGGCGGCTTCGACGGCCTCGAGGGCACGCCGCTCCCTCTCGCGGCTCCCCTCGAAGTCGCGTCGGGCGGCGGTGTGGGTGGAGCGCGCCCGGGCCTCCTCGGTGCGGGCCCGCTCCAGAGCCACCTCGGCCGACTCGAGCAGCACCGAGGTGGCGCCGTCGGGGTTTGCCAGAGCCGCGCCGTCGGCGGTGATCAGGTCCCCCTCGGGCGTCACGGCCCTGAGGTGCGGGTAGGCGCCGACCACCTCCCAACCCGTGGCCCAGCCCTCGACGATGATCACGTCGCCAAGCAGTGCCCGGGCCAGGGTGGAATCGGCCTTCGGCCCGAGGACGTCGACCATCGCCTCCAGACCCATCGACGCGGCCGCCTCCCGGGCGGGCACGCCCGGTGTCGAGCGAGGTGAGACCATCGCCACCGACCCGCTGCCCTGTGCCTTGACCTGGCCCGCGACGTCCCGGACGGCGTGCCGGTCGGGGAAGGCGACGGCGTCCGCCCACGGCCCCAATGCGGCGGAGACGGCGGCTTCGTAACCCTCCGGCACGTCGAGCAGGGCGGCGAGGCGGCCCCTGCTGGCAGGGGCGTTCTCCACGAGGTCCCTGGCCTCCTCGTCGAAACGGCCCTCCAGCGCGGATCGGATCGCCTCCACACGCGCCTCGGCGGCGGCCACGCCGGTGCGGGCCTCGGCGAGGGCGTTCTCGGCGGCGGTCCACTTCTCCTGGTCGGCGGTCCTGACCTCGACCGCGCCGTCGTAGTCGGCCTGCAGGTTCGTCAGCTCGGCATCGAGCATGCGGATCTCGCGGTCGATGTCCTCGATCGAAGCCGACTCGGCTTCCACCTGCGACCGGAGCACCTCGAGGCGGTGGTCGATGGCGGCGATCTCCCTTCGGTCCCTCTCGATGGCGGCCTCGAGAGCGCTCAGCTCCCCCCTGACTGCGGCCAGGGCTCCCTCGGGTGAGAGGCTGGCCTGTGTGGCGAGGGAGCGCTCCTCATCCTCGAGACGACGGAACGCGGCCTCGGCGGCCTCGACCTGAGAGCGGAGCTCACCTGCCTGCCGCTCCAGTTCGGCCTTCTCCACCTCGATCGCATCGCTCTCGGAGGCGAGATCCTCGAGACGGGCTGCCGCGGCCTCGATCCGCCCCGATGCGGCCCGCGCCCGCTCGTGGGCGACGGATGCGATGCGTCGGAGACGCTCGGCCGTCGTCTCCAGGAGGGCGGCCGCACTGGTGGCCTCGTCGAGATCCCCCGTCACTGCGGACACGTCGGCCGTGAGACGCGTGACGGTGGCCTCCAGGTCACCGAGCCTGCCGCGGTCGACCTCCATGGTCTCGGCGAGCATGGAACGTTCCGAGACCGAGATCGTCAGCTCGCGGTCCAGTTCCTCCAGCTTCTTGCCAGCGAGATGGAGCCGAAGGCTGACGACTTCCTGCCGGAGGTCGTGATAGCGCTCGGCCGCCCGGGCCTGGCGGCGCAGCGGCCTCATCTGCCGTGAGATCTCGCCGATGATGTCTTCGAGACGGGTCAGGTCCTCACCAGTGCGTTCGAGACGACGCTCCGCCTTCTCCTTGCGACGGCGGTGCTTCAGGATCCCGGCCGCCTCCTCGATGACCGCGCGGTGCTCATCGGGCGAGGCGTTGAGGATCTGTCCGATCTCCCCTTGACCGATGATCACGTGCTGGTGACGGCCCACGCCCGCGTCGGACAGGAGGTCGAGGATGTCGATGAGCCGGCATGACACACCGTTGAGCTCGTAGTCGCTCGAGCCGTCGCGGTAGAGACGCCGGGTGATCGACACCTCGTCGAGGTCGAGATCGATGAGACGGTCGGTGTTGTCGATGACGAGGACGACTTCGGCCTTGTTGAGGGCGGGTCGGGCCGCGGTGCCGGCGAAGATGACGTCCTCCATCTTCGGCGTGCGCAGGCTCTTCGCCGACTGGGTGCCGAGCACCCACGAGAGAGCGTCCACGAGGTTGGACTTTCCGGAGCCGTTGGGACCGACGACCACGGTCACCCCGGGGCGGAACTCGAGACGGGTGCGGTCGGCGAACGACTTGAAGCCGGCGAGCTTCAGCGACTTCAGATACAAGGCCTGCTCCGTGGCATGTCGGTTGTCGTGCTCCTGGCGAATGACAGCAGTGTGATTAACCCCGTCAGGCTAACAACGATGCGGCTCAGTGCTGGCAATCGGGGCAGAAGTGGGTCGACCTGGCCCGCACCACGATCCGCTCGATCGGCGTCCCGCAGACGACACACGGCTCCCCGGTTCGCCCGTACACGCGGAGGCGGTCGAGGTTCTCCCCCGCCCGGCCGTCGGGCAGCAGGTAGGCCAGGTCGTCGAGGGTGGTCCCTCCCGCCTCGATCGCCTCAGCGAGCACCTCCCGGGTGGCGGTCACCATCGCTTCGAGACGGTCCATCGGGATGTCCCTGCCGGGTGTGAGCGGATGGACCTTCGCCCGGTGGAGCACCTCGTCGGCGTAGATGTTGCCCAGCCCGGCGACCGGCCCCTGGTCGAGCAGGAGAGCCTTGATGGGAGCCGTCCGACCCGCCAGCGACTCCGCCAGCACCGATGCGTCGAAGGCGTCGCTCCACGCGTCCGGGCCGAGACGACCCAGCGGGGACGAGGCCATCTCGTCCTCGTCGAACACGGCGACGAAACCGAAGGTCCTCGGGTCGGTGAAGCGGACGACGGTGCCGTCGTCGAGGTGCAAGAGGACATGGGTGTGCACGGGTGGCTCTTCCTCCGGCGACCCGAACGAGAAGCGCCCCGACATCCCCAGGTGGGCGATCAGGGTCCACCCCTCGTCCAGGTCCCCTACGAGGAACTTCCCGTGCCGTCTCAGTGCCTCAACCCGGCGGCCCCGGAGACGGGTCACCAGCTCCTCGGCGGAAGCGTTGCGGCGGGCAGTCCTCGGATGCGAGACGATCGCCTCCTCGATCACCCGGCCCACCAGCACGGGCTCGAGATGACGGCGCGTGGTCTCGACTTCGGGCAGTTCTGGCAAGGCGCTCTCCGGGAGGGACGGCCGATTACGGTACCCCTCCGATGCGGATACTCCCCCGCCCCCTCGGCGTGCTGCTGAGCGACGCCATGGGCTCTCTCGGACGCACCTGGAAGGTCCTCGTCCCGATCGCGATCGCGGTGCTCATCCCCGCATCACTGGCGACGCTCGCCGCCTTCTCGATCCCCGGCGCCTTCGAGTTCGTCGAAGACGTCCTCGAGAACCCGGAGGCGCTGGCGAACCTGTCCGCCGAGGAGTTCAGCGAGCGGTCACGTCCGTTCGTGGTCGCAGGCGGTCTGAGCACCCTCGTCCAGGCCCTCGCCATGATCTTCGTGTTCGTCTGCTGCCATCGGGTGACCATCGCAGACGTCAAGAAGGAGCCTGTCGACCGGCGCGAGACGCTGCGTCACGCCCTCAGCTCCTACCCGTCGGCCGCGCTGGCGGGCATCCTCGGGCTGGCGGCGGCGGCCGGGCTCTTCTTTCTCGGCTTCAGCTTCTGGAGCGTGCCCGCCATGGTGGCGGGGGTGCCGAACACCGGCTCGGCGATGGTGGCGCTGGTGCTCCTCTTCGCACTCACCGCCCCCGGCTTGTGGCTGGGCACCTCGCTGTCGATGGTGACGTCGACGTCGTCGGTGGAGAGGAACGGCGTGTTCGGCGCGATGAAACGCAGCTCCGCCCTGGTCAAGGGCCGATGGTGGGCGACCTTTGGCTTCCTCCTGATGGTGGCGTTCCTGGGATCGATTTCCCTGTGGATGGTCCAACTGGTGGCCATCCCCGTCACCGCCGTAGGTGGTGGCGGGAACGCACCGCTCGCATTGTTGCTCGGGGTGGTGTTCCAGGGACCGATCATCAGCGCGATGGGTGTGACGTTCACCGCCTGGTACATCGACCTGCGGTCGCGCAAGGAACCCCTGTTGATCGATCAGCTCTGAGCGAGACGCCGGAGGGCGACCTCGGCGGCGGCCTGCTCGGCTTCCTTCTTCGACTGCCCCTCTCCGGTGCCCATCGGCGCGCCGTCGATGATGACCTCGGCGGTGAAGCGACGGGCGTGGTCGGGTCCCGACCCGGTGACCTCGTAGACAGGCCGCTTCCCGGCCCGAGCGAGCACCTCCTGGAGACGGGTCTTGTAGTCCCGCAGCCCCGGCCGCTTGGCCCGCTCGGCGATGCGCTCGCCCCAGAGGTCGAGGATCATCCGGCCGGCGACCTCGAGACCGGCGTCCAGGTACACGGCGCCGATCACGGCTTCCATGGCGTTGGCGAGGATCGAGCTCTTCGACCGGCCACCGGAGCGCTCCTCGCTCGGGGACAGCTCCAGATAGGACCCGAGGTCGATGGCCCGGGCCACTTCGGCGAGACCCTGACGGCTGACCAGCGCGGCGCGGATCTTGGCCATCTGCCCCTCGGCGAGGTCGGGATAGTCCTCGTAGAGACGCTCGGTGATGACCAGTTGCAGCACGGCGTCGCCGAGGAACTCGAGACGCTCGTTGTCGGAGCGGGACGGGTCGTCGGCGCTCACCGAGCGATGGGTGAGGGCCAGTGCGAGCAGGTCCGGGTCGGCGAAGACGTGGCCCAGCCGGTTCTCGAGGCTCATGCCAATCGCGCCGCGATGATCCCGGGGAGATCGCGTTCGGCGCCCTCCGCGGCCACCGAGAGGGCGTTGGCGATCGCCACGCGGCTCGACGAGCCGTGCCCGATCACTGCCACACCCTTGACGCCGAGCAACTGGGCGCCACCGTAGGTCTCGGGGTCGAGACGGTGCCGCACCTCGTTGAGAGCGGGCAGCACCTGGGCCCGGACATCGGGCGGCAGCTTGGAGACCGCCTCCTGGAAGTACTGGCCCACCAGCTTGGAGGCGCCTTCGGTGGTCTTGAGGAAGACGTTGCCGGTGAAGCCGTCGGTGACTACCACGTCGCAGCGGTCGGCGGCCACGTCCCGGCCCTCCACGTTGCCGATGAAGTTGAGACCGCTCCCCTCGAGCAGATCGTGAGCGGCCCGCTCCAGGTCGCGGCCCTTTCCCTTCTCCTCGCCGATGTTGAGCAGACCGACTCGGGGCCGCTCCACACCGAGGAGCAGTTCGGCGGCGACCGAGCCCATGACCGCGAACTGGTGGAGTTGGGCGGCGGTCACCTCGGGGTTGGCGCCCGAGTCGAGGACCAGCGTCGGTGTCTCCGGAGTCGGGAAGATCGTGGCGATGGCGGGACGGGACACACCCTGGATGCGACCGATGAGGATCGACGCCGCCGCCATGGCCGCGCCGGTGGAACCGGCGCCGACGAACCCGGCGGCCTCGCCGGCGGCGACCATTCGGGCACAAACGGCGATCGACGACTGTGGCTTCTCCCGGAGGGCACGGGCAGGATCGTCGCCCATGCCGATCACCTCGGGGGCGTCGACGACGGGAAGGGATTCCTCGAGACGCTCGAGTTCTGCGGTGACGATCTCCTTGGGACCGACGAGGATGACATCGACGCCACGACGCGCCGCATCGACCGCTCCGGCCACGGTCTCGGCGGGGGCGTAATCGCCCCCCATTGCATCGAGGGCGATCCGGGCCAAACCGGTCAGTCGGTCTCGATCACTTCACGGCCGGCGTAGGTGCCGCACTCCCGACACGCCCGGTGAGGGAGTTTCGGCTTGCCGCACTGCTCGCAGGCCACGGTGCGCGGCGCGCTCACCTTCCAGGAAGCCTTGCGGCTCCTGGTTCTCGAACGCGACATCTTCTTCTTGGGCACCGCCATTACGGAGCACTCCTGGTCAGGGATCGAACAGGTCCTTGAGGGGCGCGAAGGGCGAATCGGAGTCATCCCCGTGCCCGTCGCACGGCTCAGTATTCAAGTCGGTTCCGCAAGTTGGGCAAAGTCCCTTGCAGTCCGGCTTGCACACTGGAGCCAGCGGGATCGCCAGGACCAACTCATCGGTGGCGGGCCCCGCCATGTCCACCGTACCGTCGACGATGGCGTATCCGTCCTCGTCGGGGATCTTCGAGAAATGCTGGTCGGCCGTGGTCTCCAGCACCGTGGTCCACTCGGTGAGGCAACGTGTGCAGACCAGATCGACGGGAGTGCTCGCGGTGAAGCGGGCCTCGACCCCGTCGACGGTCCCGGTGAAGGTGCCGGACACCGCCATCTCGTCGTCGACCACCGAGTCGAGCACCTGGACGTGGATGCGGGCGGCACCGGTGAAGTCGCGCTTCAGACCGGGCTTTCCGGCCACGCCTTCGACCTTGAAGATGAGAGAGTCAGTCATAGCCACCCCTACCCGTAGCTCGCACCCCGATCGGGGCATCGAGCACATGGTACGGGTGCTCAGAGCGGAACTTCGGGTGCCTTCGGACGGGCCTCGTGGAGCTCGAGACGGGACTGCTGAAGCTCCGCCACGAGATTGGTGAGCACCGACTCGGCCTTCTGGAGGCTCTTCTCGATGAGGTCCTCGGCCTCCAGGCGGATGCGCCTGGCTTCGCCTTCGGCCCGCCGGACCAGGATGTTGGCCTCCTCGACGGCCTCGGCGACGATGTTGGACTCGGAGACGAGACGGTCGGCTTCCTCCCGGGCCTTGTTGACGATCTCCCGGGCCTTCTCGTTGGTGCGAGCGATGAACGCCTCGCGCTCCCGGACCATCCAGCGGGCCGCCCGCAGCTCGTCGGGCAGGCTGGCACGGATCTGCTCGAGGCGCCCGAGGAACATGTCCCGGTCGACCAGGGCGTTGGACGAGAGCGGCATCGACTTGGCCTCGTGCAGGTGGACCAGGAGGTCGTCGATCATGTCGAGGATGTCGGACGGCTCGGGCCGGCCCGCCGGGTCGGGGGTCTGCTCCGCCGACCCTTCGACGATCTCGATTTCCTCGGTCATGGCAATCGCTCCTTCAATGCGTTCTCGACCACGTCCGGCACCAGGCTCGACACCGGGCCTCCGAGACGCGCCACCTCTTTGACCAGCGAAGACGAGATGTACGAGACGCTCGGGCTGGTGGGCAGGAAGAGGGTCTCGACGCCACTGAGTCGACGGTTCATGTGCGCCATCTGGAACTCGTACTCGAAGTCGATGCCGTTCCGGATCCCCTTGACCAGCACGTCGACCTCCATGTCACGGGCGTGCTCGACGAGGAGCCCCTGGAAGATCGTGACGTCGATGGTGTCTCCGTAGATCTCGCGGAAGAGCTCGGCGCGCTCGGTGGGCGTGAACATCGGCCGTTTCGAAGGGTTGTCGATCACGGCGACGATGACCTTGTCGAACATGGCGCGGGCCCTGTCGATCAGGTCGATGTGCCCGCTCGTGGGCGGGTCGAAGCTGCCGGGGCACATTGCGATCGTCATCGGTTCACCTTCTCGTACCGGAAGATTCTTGTATCCCCGTACCGCTTATCCGCGGCATTGCTCCAGGTTCCGGGGGGTTCCGGCTCCCGATCGCCGTGCCGGCGCGACAGGACGACGGTGCCACCCGGAGCGAGACGCTCGTCCAGGAGGGCCAGGTCCTCGTCGAGTTGGGAAGTGGGCATGTCCCATGGCGGGTCGATGAAGACGAGGTCGAACGTCTCTTCGGTCTCCGCCAGCCAGCGCCGCACGTCGGCGGGGACCACCTTGCCCCCCAGACCCACGGCCCCGATGTTGGACCGAAGGGCATCGAGCGCCTTGCGGCCCTTCTCGACGAAAACCGCCGACCGTGCGCCGCGGGACAAGGCCTCCAGGCCGAACGATCCGCTGCCGGCGTAGAGGTCGGCGACCCTGGCGTCGACGACCGTGTCACCCAACGACGAGAAGATCGCCTCGCGAACCCGGTCGGTGGCGGGCCGTGTCCCCGGTGTGTCGGGGGCCGACAGCCTCCTCCCCCGCGCCTGGCCCGAGATGATCCGCATCAGCTGACGAAGAGCCACTCGACGAGATCGCCGAGCATCGCACGGACCTCGTCGGCCAGGGCAGGCTGACCGGCGAGCTCGGGGTCGGACGCGACGAGCCCGAACGCATCGCGCCGGGCGGCGACCAGCATCTCGAAGTCCTCCAGCAGGTCGGCGATGCGAAGGTCGCCGATCCCCGACTGGCGGGCGCCGAACACCGTTCCCTGGCCCCGGATGGCCAGGTCAGCATTGGCGAGCTCGAAGCCGTCGGTCGTGGAGACGAACGCGGCGAGTCGCTTCTGAGCCTCCTCGCCGGGCGGGTCGGAGATGACGAGACAGGTTCCACGATGGGCGCCGCGGCCCACACGCCCCCGCAACTGGTGGAGCTGGCTGAGACCGAAGCGGTCGGCGTCCTCGATCACCATCACCGTGGCATTCGGCACGTCGATGCCCACCTCGATGACCGTGGTCGAGACCAGGACGTCGATCTCGCCGGCCCGGAACGCGGACATGACGCCCTCTTTGTCGGCCGGCCTCATCTGTCCGTGGATCAACCCCACTCTCAGGTCGGAGAGGATGGCGCTGAGACGGGCGTGCTCCGCGGTGGCCGACGCCGCCTCGACCTTCTCGCTGTCCTCGACCAGCGGGCACACCACGAACGCCTGACGCCCCTTCGCCACGTGGTCACGGATGAGATCCCATGCCGCCGATTCCTGGGCGCGGGCCAGGTGGCGCGTGATCACGGGCGCCCGGCCCGGCGGCATCTCGTCGATGATCGACACGTCGAGGTCGCCGTAGAGGGTCATCGACAGGGTCCGCGGGATCGGGGTGGCGGTCATGATGAGCAGGTCGGGGTCGATGCCGTCGGCCTTCTCCTTGAGCATGATCCGCTGGAAGACGCCGAAGCGGTGCTGCTCGTCGACCACGGCCACGCCGAGGCGGTGGAAGTCGACCCCCTCCTGGATGAGGGCATGCGTGCCCACGAGCATGTCGACCGTCCCGTCGGCGACGTCGAAGAGAAGCTGGGCCCGGGTGATCTCCGGGTCGTAGTTGGCGGCGGCGTTGTGCCCGGTGAGGAGCCCGACCCTGACGGCGGGCTCGTCGGAGTCGAAGAGGCTGGCCATTCCGAGCCGGCTCCCGCCCCCGTATGGCTCGGGTGACATGCCGGCATCGGCGAGAAGATGGGTCACCCCCAGGAAGTGCTGCTCGGCCAGGACCTCGGTCGGGGCCATGATCGCGCCCTGCCAGCCGCCCTCGACACCGTCGAGCAGCGCCTTCACCGCCACCACGGTCTTCCCGGAGCCGACCTCGCCTTGCAGCAGCCGGTGCATCGGGTAGGGGCTGCGCATGTCTTCGGAGATTTCGCCGATGACCCGGCGCTGGGCAGCAGTGAGCTCGTAAGGCAGACCGGAGATGAACCGCGCGGTCAGTTCCCCGGTCGGTTCGTGGGCGACGCCACGGGACTCCTCGAGACGACGCCGTTTCTGGAGGGCGAGGGCCAACTCGAGACGGAAGAACTCGTCGTAGACCAATCGACGCCGGGCGTGAGGCACCTGGGACATCGATTCGGGGAAGTGGATGTTCTGAAAAGACTCGTCGCGTGACCCGAGGCCGTGGGTGGCCAGGAACTCGACCGGCACCGGGTCCTCGATGGGTCGGGATCGCTTCAAGGCCTGACGGATGAACTGGGCGATCTTCCACGGCTTGAGCTGGCCGACCTGGGAGTGCACCGGGGTGATCTCCTCTTCGGCGAGCAGGTGCTCGCCGTCGGCGAGCCGTCGCTGCGCCCTGACCCGGATCTGGCGCTTCCCGGCGAAGATGTCCACCACCCCGGAAACGGCGATCCACGCGCCGGGCTCGAGCTGGGAGGCGATGTGACGCTGGTTGAACCAGACGGCCGTGATGGTCCCGGTCCCATCGCCGAGAGTCGCCTCGGTGATCAGGAGGTTCCGTCGCGGCCGACGCTCCCGGACCGACTTGACCTGGCCCTGCAGGGTCACCTCGGCGCCTTTCGAGGCACCGGCGATGGTCGTTCCCTCCGCCTCGAGATAGCGGTGGGGAACGTGATGGAGCAGATCGGCCACCGTGTGGATGCCCGCGCCGGCGAGGGCCCGGGCTGTCGCCGGGCCCACCCCGGAGAGCTCGAGCACGGGGATCTGGGCGAGTCTGGCGAGGGTTGCCATTCGCCCGTCACGGTACAGGTTCGGCGTGACGGCTAGGACTTTCGCCCGTGGCACGGCTAACATTCCCCCTCGGTCGGCGCGCCCGACCCCTCTCGAGAGAGTTTCCAGGAGTTTCAGTCATGTCTTACAGGTGCGAGATCTGCGGCAAGGAGCCGAGCTACGGCAAGACCGTCAGCTTCTCCCACAAGCGCAACAACCGTCGCTGGCTGCCCAACATCCAGCGGATCCGGGTCAAGCACGGCTCGAACACCCGCCGCGCTCGCGTGTGCACCTCCTGCATCCGCGCCGGCAAAGTGGTGAAGGCCTGATGGCACAGGGGGTCGTCAAGTCGTACGACCCCGTCACGGGGGTCGGTGTGGTCGTCCTCGATACGGACAAGTCCGAGGTCTATCTGCGGCCGGGCTCGCTCGACGGTTCCATCTTCCGCATCCTCCGTCAGGGCCAGCGGCTCCTCGTCGACACGGTGGAAGAGGACGGGCTTCGGTTCGTCACCTCCGTGCGGGTCGGCCAGGACGACTACTGATAGCGACTGCTGCACAGTTCGCGGCACCGAGCAAGTTCCCGGTACCAGGTACCGGCTGATCGGCTACATTCCCCCGAACCCCTAGAGCACAGGAGGCTCAGTTGGTTCAGGCGTACATCCTGATTCAGACGGAGGTCGGGAAAGCGGCCATCGTCGCCGAGCAGGTGCGGCAGATCGAGGGCGTGGAGACCGCCGATGACGTCACCGGTCCCTACGACGTGATCGTCAAGGCGAGCAGCAACGACGTCGACACGCTGGGCAAGCTCGTGGTCGCCCAGATCCAGACGGTCGAGGGCATCACCCGCACGCTCACCTGCCCGGTGGTGAACCTCTAAAAGGGCTCACCCCCGAAGCACCCCTACCCGAGCTTCGAAGCGATCGCCCCCGCATTGCGGAGGGCGGTCCCGTCGCTGCCCGCTGTCGAGAAGACACGGGCCGGTGTCGCCAGCGCCTCGGTGACCATGTCCTGGAACAACTGCGTCCGGCTCAACGGCGGGTCGATCCACAGATAGGCGGCCATCGATCCGGGGATCGTGTTCACCTCGTTGACATAGACCTTGCCGTCCTGTTCCAGGAAGTCGATCCGGGCGACGCCGCGCAGACCCGCCGCGGCCGCGACCTTCCGGGACAAATCCCGGATCTCCGCCTCCAGCGCCCCGTCGAGCTGAGCCGGCAGCTGACGGCCCCCGCTCACCTCCCCGCCCCAGGCCAGATACTTCTGGTCGTATGTGTAGATGCCACCCTCGGGCCGTACCGGCTCCTCGATCGCCGAGAGCTCGAGTTGGGGATGCGTGCGCACCCCGATCTGGAGGTCGCGGCTCCCCTTCAGATACGGCTCGGCCACGGCGCCCTGGGCCATGAACGGGGACGACCTGGTGAGCGCCTTCACGGTGTCCCAGTCGTCGGCGACCTCGATGCCGATCGATGACCCGCCGAAACGCGGCTTGACGATGTACGGGCCGTCGAAGGGGGCGTCGCCGTCCCCCACCAGGGTCCTCTGGAGCGTGGGAAGGCCCACGGCTGCCATGGCGGCGCCAAACGCGAGCTTGTCCATGCCGAGGGCGGATGCCGCCTGGCCCGGCCCCGTGTACCGGTGGCCCGCGAGATCCAGCAGGCCCTGGAGCGTCCCGTCCTCGCCGGGGCCGCCGTGGCAGGCGACCACCACCGCCGTGGGAGCCAGGGGCTTCTTCTTGAAGACGAACCCCCGACCCGGTGCTGCCTCGAAGGTCAGCGGGCGAGCCTTCCGGGGGACACCGTCGGCGAAATCGGCGGCCTCCATCCCGGCGTCGACCAGGTGCCAGTCGCCGGATTTCGACCAGTAGACGACGTCCACGTCACCCAGGGCGCGGGCAACCTGGAGACCGGTCAGGATGGAAATGTCGTGCTCGTCGGATGGCCCGCCGAAGACCACCAGGGGGCGGCTCATCTTCCCTCCGTCATGGATAGTGATCGGGTAGGTCGTTCTCGTAGAGGATGGCGTCTCCAGGCCCGAGGTTCGATCTCGCCCAGGCGACTGCCTGCTCCCTCGTGTCCACGACGGTAACCGCCGCACGGCCCTTTGCCGCACCGCGGAGCAGGGCGTCCCGGTTGGTTCGCCCCACGACGACGATGTGATCGGCCACCGCGGCGGCGGCCGCGGCGAATGCTTCGTTCTCCTCGGCCTGACGCCGCCCCAACTCGACCATGCCTGGAGTCACGACCGCCTTGGTCCCTCCCATCATGGCCAGCACGTCCAGGGCCCTGCGTGCCCCGGCCGGGTTCGAGTTGAAGGTGTCGTCGATGATGCTGAAGCCACCCTCGCCCACCGACACCGTCTGCCGGTGCGGTGTGGAGGGCAGATCGCCCAGGCGGCGGGCAACGTCCTCGTTCGTCATTCCGAGTGCCAGGCAGATCCCCACGGCCACGGCGAGGTTCGCCGAGAACGCCTCCGGCGGCACGTCGGCGACATACTCTCCGTCGACGATCAGTTTCCCCTCCGTCACCCGCACCCGCCCCCGGTCGCGCGCGGACACCTCGATGATCTCCATGTCCCGTGATCGCTTCGCGGCCAGTTCCGCCAGCAGCGGGTCGTCGACACAGATGACCCCGACCCTGGCACCGTCGAGGATCTCGGACTTGGCCGCGACGATCGCCTCCTCCGATCCGAAACGTTCGAGATGGACCGGCCCGATCGAGACCATGGCCGCCACCTCCGGTCGCACCCAGGAGCACATGTCGGCGATCTCCCCGGGCCCGTAGGTCCCCATCTCGGCCACGAACAGCTCCGTCCCGGGCGCCAGCCCCTCGTTGATGGCACGGGCGAGGCCGAGCCGGTTGTTGAAGGAAGCCGGCGATGCCACCGTCCGGAAGGACCCGGATGCCAGGTGGGCGGTATAGGCCTTGGTCGTGGTCTTGCCGTACGAGCCAGTGATCGCGACCACGCGGGGACCGACCGATTCGAGCTTGGCCTGAGCCAGGTCGACCCATTTGCTCCCCAGGGATCGCTCCACGGGGGCCAGCACCACCAGTCCGAGGTCCACGATCACCGGGAAGAGGAGCAGCGCCGACGCCGCCGGGGCTGCGGAGTCGATGCCGATACCGAAGGCGAGCAGCGCCGCGAAGACCAAGCCGACGAAGACCGCCAGACGGATCAGACGCGGCGTGAACGCCAGCTTCGAGGTGCGGCCCCGGAGGCCGAGGCCGATCGGCCCGATCTGCGCCGCCGCCACACCCATGGCAGCCCATCCCCAGATCGGAGCGGCCATGTCACAGAGGAAGGCGAAGGTGACCAGGGCGATGTTGAGCCCGCTCGAGAACCACCAGCGAAAGGCAAAGCGCGTCACGACTGGCAGGTAGTGCTCGCGCTGGGCGACACGCAGCCAACGGAGGGCGGCAGCGACGCCGGCGGCCAGGACCGCCGCGGACACGGCCCAAATCACCTGGATCGCTCCATGACCGCAGAGCGGAGGCGATCGGGCGCCTCGAGCGGGAGCAGATGGCCGACGCCTTCGACCACCTCGAGGCTGACGGGCAATCCGGCGTCCTCACGGATCGACATGGCGCGTCGTGCCACCTCCACCGACACTTCCCGGTCATTCGACCCCCAGAGGAGGTGGATCGGGTGTGTGACCGAGCGCAACTCCTCCTCGTAGGTCTCACCCACCACCTTCACGAGGATGTCGCGCATGATCCCCGATGCTGCCCGGTAGTCGGCGGAGCCGCTGCGGCGGCGACGCCGCTCCATGACCTCGTCGGGGACGAGGCCCATCCGGTTGCCCAGCCGGAGCAGTCGGTACGCCATTGAGGGCTTGCGCGGCGCATGGAGACGCAACAGCGGGACACCGGTGAGGATCACCGAGGCGATCCGGTCGGGGTGCTCCGCGGCGAGTCTCATTGCGACCCTCCCGCCGAATGAGTGACCCACGACGAGCACAGGATCGGTGAAGGCGTCGAGCATCGGAGCGAGGGCCCGTGCGTAGCCTTGGGCGCCGATGACCTCAGATGGAGCCGGCGACGCCCCGAACCCGGGCAGGTCCGGCGCGAGCACCGGGAGATCCGACAGAGCCCTGCGGAAATCCGATCCCCTGCGGCCCCAGCCGTGCAATGCGAGGATGCCGGGGGCCCCTTCACCGAGGACCTCGGCGAAGAGGGCACCGTCTGCGAACGACCTCAGTGCCAAGAATGAATCCTCGATCCGGTGGCTGGAGCGGCCGAGAATAACTTGTGAGCCGCTGATCCAATGACCACCGAGTCCTCGACACCCACCGTTCACGAGGCGATGGCCCGTTTCCGGGCGTCGCTGCTTCGCCGCGCCTCCGGCGTGGCGTGGGCGATCGTCGCCATCATCGGCGCACAGGCGGTGCGCACCGAGGTCTACGACGAGACCGTCTTCTACATCCCGATGGTGGGGCTCATCCTCCTGTTGGTGCTGTCCACGATCGCCCGCTGGGACCGAATCGTGGCCTCGCCCTGGGCTCCCGTGGTGGTGACGGCGTGGATGCTGCTGCTGATCGGGAGCGTCACTGCATTGGGATCGATCCCCGAGCTGGCCGGCACCGCCGAGCCCGTTCTCTACGGGCTCGCCGCCATCTCGGGCCTGCTCCTCGTGTGGTGGGCGCACGCCCTGGTCACGGTCTCCATCGCCACCGCCATCGGCTACCTGGCGCTGACCCTGGGCGAGGTGGATGCGTTGCCCCAGGTGATCGCCCCCGTGTTCACGGTCCTGGTCGTGGCCGCGGCCACAGCCCTGGCCGGCTTCGAGCTCGAGCGCGAGATGATCGTGTCCGCCACGAGAGAGCGAACCCTCGAGGACCAGCGACTCGACTTCCAGCGCCTCTACGAGGTGTCGGCCACCCTGGCCCGCGCCGAGTCGTTGGCCGAGATCGTCCCCTACCTGGTCGGAACCATCTGTCGCTACCTCGACGCCGAGGTCGGCGCGGTGCTCCTCTACGACGGCGGGCTCAACAAGCTCAAGGTGATGAGCCCGATCTGGGTGAACGGCGGGACCGTGGACGCCGAGGAGGCGATGGTGGACATCACGGGTGTCAACGTCATCGCCCAGTCCTATCGGGCGATTCGGCCGATCCATGTCCGGCGGGTCGACGAGAACTCGGACGCCCACCTGGTGTTGAAGGACCTGGGCCTGACTCAGGCGATCGTCGCCCCGCTCAAGGTGGAGGCGATGCGTGTCGGTGTGATCGTCGTCGGAGAGCCCAGACGCGGTGACTTCACCGAGGATCAGATCGAAGACCTCGGCTCACTGGCGGCTCCCGCGGGCCTGGTCCTCAGCCAGATCGGCAGATACGAGGCCCAGGCCGAGATGGCCCGCCGTCTCGAAGAGGTGGCGCAGATGAAGACCGACTTCGTGTCCACGGTGAGTCACGAGCTTCGCAGCCCCCTCACCTCCATCATCGGCTCCCTGGACACGGTCACTCGCCCCGAGCTCGCCCCCACCGAGCCGACCTCACAGCAGCTCCTCCAATCGGCCCGCCGGCAGGCGTCCCGCCTGCAACGTCTCATCGAAGACCTCCTCGTGGTATCCCGGATCGACCGGGGCGCCATTCCCGTGCATCTCGAGACCATCTCCCTCAAGGAGATCTTCGACGAGGTCAACCGGGTCGTCCCCGTCGAGGCGACCATCAGCGTGGATCCCCCGGACGCCCAGGTGGAGGCGGACCGCGATCACCTCACCCGCGTCCTGATCAACCTGGTGGAGAACGCCTACAAGTACGCACCGGGGAGCCCGGTGGAGATCCACGGCTCGGAGCTGCTGAACCGGATCCGCATCGCGGTCGTCGACCACGGCCCCGGCATCCCCGAGGACCAGCGCGACCGGGTCTTCGAGAGGTTCACCCAGCTCGACCAATCCGACACCCGCTCGCGAGGTGGCACGGGCCTGGGGTTGTCGATCGTCAAGAGCCTGGTCGAGGTGATGCACGGTTCGGTGCGCATCGAGGAGACCGAAGGTGGCGGCGCCACCTTCGTGGTCGAGCTTCCGAAGGGTCGCTAGCCCTACTCGACGGTGACCAGGGTCTTCTCGGTGAGGTGACCCACCTCGTGGGTGATGCTTCCCACGAGCAGTCACACCCCAGCAAGCCATCCTGCGGCCCTGGGCCGGGTAGCTAATCCTGGGCGGGCCCGGCGGCGATGGCGTGGAAGCCGCCGTCGACGTGGACGATCTCGCCGGTGGTCATCGGTGCCCAGTCGCTGAGCAGGACGCAGTTCATCCGGGCCACCGGTGTCGGGTCGGCGGTGTCCCACTTCAGCGGGGCACGCTCGGCCCACACCTCGTCGAACCTCTCGAATCCGGGGATCGCCTTTGCGGCGACGGTGCTCAGCGGCCCCGCCGACACCGCGTTGACACGGATGTTGTGCTTCCCGAGGTCACGGGCGAGATAGCGCGTGACGCTCTGGAGGGCCGACTTGGCGACGCCCATCCAGTCGTATGCCGGCCAGGCCTGGGTGTTGTCGAAGTCCATTGCCACCAGCGCCCCTCCACCTGCTTCGATCATCAGGGGCATGAGGGCGACGGCCAGCGTCTTGTAGGAGAAGGCCGAAGTGACGAAGGCGGTCTGCGCCGACTCGACCGGTGTGCTGAGGAAATTGCCCCCGAGTGCGTCACCCGGGGCGAAGGCGATGGCGTGGAGTGCGCCGTCGATCTTCCCCCAACGGCCCTCGAGGTCGGCCACCAGGGCGCCGACGTGAGCCTGGTCGTTGATGTCGAGCTCCAGGACGTCGCACGGGTTGGGGAGACGCTGCGCCGACCGCTCGGTGAGCCGCAGGCTGCGCCCGAAGCCGGTGAGGACGATCTCGGCACCCTCTTCCTGCGCGATGCGGGCGGTGTGG
The DNA here is from genome assembly GCA_024103415.1 of Acidimicrobiales bacterium. Taxonomy (GTDB): domain Bacteria; phylum Actinomycetota; class Acidimicrobiia; order Spongiisociales; family ZC4RG35; genus ZC4RG35. The sequence goes on along the minus strand of JAGFIR010000193.1, from coordinate 5,152 downwards.
AAAGCGATCGAGTCGTCTGTGAGGACACCCGTGATCAGGAGCTTCTTGCCCTCGAGCAGCATCAGAAGCTGCTCCCGAAGGTCATGATCCCCCGGATCGACAGCCCCATCGTGAACAGCAGCAGCAAGCCGTAGTAGAGGGCGGGGCGCTTCCGGAACTGCGCCCGATAGATGTAGGTGAACACGAGGGCGAACGCGATGACGACGCCGTAGAACACATGCTGGTTGCCGGGGTTGATCTGGTCGATGCTCATCGTCATCACGCCCAGGATGACCTGGAACAGGAGCCCGGCGATGGCGACCCCCACCGCCCAGTAGAAGGCCTTGGGTGGCCGCTCCATCCTGGCCATGATCACTCCCCAGAGGCCGACCACCCCGCTGATGCCGGCGGCGATGGGTCCCCAGGCTTCATGAATGCTGCCCACGGCGGTCATCATAGGGAACGCCACGGGGGCTCCCGCGCCATGCCCTGGTCCACTAACCGGTGACCCCGGCTAGCTTCGGCGGCGATGAGCTTTCGCAGGCTGGTCGCGCCGCTTGCACTGATCCTCGCCGCCTGCGGCGGGACCGGCCAGACCACCACGACGACCGCGGCCCCGACCACGACGACCACCACATCGACCACGGTCCCGTCCACGACTACGACCACACTCCCGGAGACCGTGGAAGCAGCGTGGGTCCTCATGACCGAGGACGGTCTGCTGCACCATTTCGAAGGGCCTATCGGCGGGCCCGGAGCGGTGGGCTGGCACACCATCGCACGCGATCGGCGCGGTGGTTTCGCCTATCTGGCCGACGGGTCCCTCTGGTGGCAGCCGGCAAGAGAGACCGAACCCCGGGAGGTGGCACCGGCTGAGGGAGACCTGGTCGAAGTGATACCCACCGAAGCCGGCCCGGTGGCTCGCATCGGGTTCTGTGACTCCGACTTCATCTCATTGGAGACCGGCGAAGCGGTGCGCGACCCCGGCGATCTGATGGTCGAGGCGAGTTGCACCGACGGTGAGCACGTCTGGAACGCAGCCAACGGTCTGCAGGCAACCATCGCCGGCCCGGGGGTCCTCTTCGACTCCGAAGGCGAGGTGGCGGGCATCGAGGACGTCGCCGAGTTGCACATCCTCCAGGACGGGGAGGTCGTGGCGGAGATCCCCGTGGGAGGCTTCTACGAGGCGTACGCCCGGATCCACGACTTCGACGGACGATTCGTGATCATCTCCCGGGGGCCGTTCGAGCCGGCTATGCCAGAGGAGACCTACTTCCTCCTCGACCTGGAAACCGGCGAGACCCTCTACCCGGGCGAGCACGCAGGTGCGTCTGCCAGCCTTCTCGGGCGGGATGTCGACGGCGTCCCATCCCTCCCCGAGGCCCGCTACGTCCACCACGGTGAGCCCATGTTCACCGACGACCGCGTGGCCGACCTCCCCGACGGGACATACCTGGGATATGTCACCTATGCGGCAGAGGAAGGATTCACCGGACTGCCCGAGATCCAGTTCGACCTGGTGGTCTGGTTCGGCGGCAAGGAGGCCGACTACGCCGCCTTGGAGGACGGCGAGGAGTCACCCCGGCCCAACGGCTACTACATCCGGAACGACGACTCGCTCGAGCTCGTGCTCCGGGTGGCGGACAGAGTCGAGGTGACGTCGGTCTGGTACCACTACGTGACCGGGCTCGACCTGGTGCCCCTGCCCATCACCTTCGCGCAGTTCGTCGAAGCCATGACTGGAGAGCCTTCGGGCCATCAGGTGAACATGGTCCACGACCCGTGGTGGGTGACGATCGTCGACGGCGAGATCGTCTCGATCGAGGAGCAGTACATCCCCTAGCCCATCAACAGGTCGGAGTACTGGTCCCTGACCACCTTCTTGTCGAACTTTCCCGTGCCGGTCTTCGGGATGGCGTCGACGAACACGACCTTGTCCGGGAGCCACCAGGACGCCACCCGCTTCTCGAGATGTGCGATCAGCTCTTCCTGGGTCACCTCGCCCGACTTGACGACGAAGGCGACCGGGCGCTCCTGCCACTTGGGGTGCTTCAGGCCGACCACGGTGGCCTCCGCCACCGCCGGATGGGCCATGAGCTCGTTCTCCAGATCGAGTGACGAGATCCACTCCCCGCCCGACTTGATCACGTCCTTGGCGCGGTCGGTGATCCGGATGTAGCCCTCGGGCGTGATCTTGCAGACATCACCGGTGCGCAGCCATCCGTCCACGAACGACTGCGGGGTGCGGTCGTCCTTGTAGTACTCGCCGGCGATCCAGGGACCGCGGATGAGCAACTCGCCGAACGCCTCCCCGTCGTGGGGGAGCTCCTCGCCGACCTCGTCGACGATCTTCACCTGCAGACCGGGAACGGGGATCCCGGCGGTCTCGAGCCGGTCGAGCTGCTCTTCCAGCGGCCAGTCCTCCATGTGGGGCTTGAGGATCGCCACGGACGCCACCGGGTTGGTCTCGGTCATGCCCCACCCCTGGACGACCCTTATCCCCTGGGTCTTCCAGAACCACTCGATCATCGCCCTGGGCACCGCCGAGCCGCCGCAGAGGAATGCCCGGATGGTGGACAGGCTGGCGTCGGGGTTCGCTTCCAGGTACTGCTTCACCCCGAGCCAGACGGTGGGAACACCGGCACTGAACGTCACCTCCTCGTTGGCGAAGAGGTTGACCAGACCCTGGGGTGACAGGTCGGGTCCCGGGTAGGTGAGCTTGGCCCCTCTGGTCACCGACATGTACGGATAGCCCCAGGCCGCGGCATGGAACATCGGGACCACCGGGAGGACGTTGTCGGTCGGCTCGATCGGGAAGTTGGCCAGGTTGGTCACCGTGTGGAGATAGGTGGATCGCTGGGTGTACGCCACCCCCTTCGGATGCCCGGTGGTCCCGGAGGAGTAGCAGAGCATCATGGGCGACCGTTCGTCGAGCAGCGGCCAGTGCCCGTGCTCGGGCTGGTCGGCGATGAGATCGTCGTAGGCGATGGAGCCGGGCAACTCGTCGCTCGCCTCGGGCCCCATGATCACCCAGTGCTTCACCGTCTCCATCTGCGAGGCCAGCGGAGCCATGAGAGGGACGAGGTCCGGATCGACGAACATGGCCTGGTCCCGTGCATGGTTCGCCACGTAGACGATCTGGTCGGCGAAGAGCCTGATGTTGATCGTGTGACAGATCCGGCCCGTGTTGGCCGTGGCCCAGTACAGCTCGTGATGACGGATGTTGTTCCAGGCGAAGGTGCCCACGGCTCCGCCCGGTTCGATCCCGAGGGCGTCGAAGGCCGACGCCAGCTTCCTCACCCGGGCGTCCGTCTCCGCATAGGTGGTGCGGGTCAGCGAGCGATCCGACTCGACCGACACGATCTCCTGGTCGGGGTGGATCCAGACCGCATGGTCGTAGAGGGTGGAGAGCAGCAGGGGGAAATCCTGCATGTGGGCCATCGAGTCCTCCCTGGTTGTCGCGACTCGCCAGAGCCTACGCGCCGACCAGCTGCCCCGCCCTCCGCGGCGGGCTCGATGTCAGGTCGTGGACTCGACGGGCAGGCCGGCCGGCTCTTCCCGCCGTCTCGCCATCACCACCGCAAGCACTGCGATGACCACCACGACGCCGGCAACCACCACGAGAGCCACGGGAAGGCCCGAGGACGACAGTTGAGCCGTGGCCTCCGGATCTTCGAAGCTGGTCGCCGACCCGTCGATCCGGTACTCCCAGACCAGCGTGCCGTCGTCGGCCACACGGGTTGCGTTGTGAGACTCGACCTCGCCGGGGAACTTGACGTGGAGGTTCATCTCGACCTGGAGGAACTCCGCCATCCCTGCCCCCGCCCCGTCGGTGACGTCCTCCACGAAACCCGTAGTCACGAGTGAGATGGTCTTCTCGTCGGTGACGAACGACATGCTCCCTGTGGCGCCGTCGCCATGCATGATCCCGGAGAGCTCGTCGAGGGAGGAGAAGCGCTTGGTCGCCTCGAGCCCCACGAAGTCGCCGCTCCGGTAGACGGCCACGTCGGTCCCTTCCTCCTCTGCGATGTCTTCCGCATCGAAGACCTCGGCGACGAAGTCGGGGTCATCCCAGTCGGGCTCGACCGGCCCCTCATAATCCATGAGCATGGCCTCACGAAGCTGTGAGTCACCGGCCATGACCATCCTGACGACGCCGGAGTCCGGTGAGTCGAAGAGGACGTGGATCTCGGACCGCGCGGTGCAGGCCGAGACGAGCGCGAGCATCGAAAGGAGCACTAACGGGCGTTTCATCTTCCCCCCTACCACCAGATGTTCCCGATAAGCATCGGCTGGCTGCGCCGGGTTCTGGAGCCACATCCCGGACAAAAAGAGAAACCCCGAGGGAGCCGAGGCCGAAGCCACAACCCTCTCGGGGCTCTCGGTGGTCTTCATCGGGCCGGGGACCCGAATCCAACCGGTTTTGCCACCGGCCGAAGCCGACAGCGGGTGCGGCCCGAAGGCCGCGTTCCCGTCTCCGGGAACTCATACAGGCCCGGAGGCCTGTGGTGACCGATCCATCGTGACGATCCCGAGGGATCCCCGCCGATGAAGCGGCCTGTCCGATCCGCCTTCAGGCCGAGGCCCGACTGCGGGTCGGAGGACCTTCGACTCGGGCGAACCCGAATCTCCGGTGAACCTTCACGGTCGGTTTCCCGCCCGATCTGGTGCGTCTCCGGGTTGCCCCTTCGACGTGGGAGGGAAGGTAAACCATCCCCCGAAGGGGCACAAGCCGAATCGCCGATTTGTTTTCGCGACCTGACACCTGCCCCCTACCGCCGCCTCCGGCGGCGGTACCTTCCCCCTGTCGCTAGCGCTCCAGGGGGACAAAGTGCGGCTCCAGGCGGAGCCGCGGAACAAGGGAGCACCTGCCCCCTGCCGCCGCCTCCGGCGGCGGTACCTTCCCCCTGTCGCTGACGCTCCAGGGGGACAAAGTGCGGCTCCAGGCGGAGCCGCGGAACATGGGAGACGCCTGCCCCTACCGCCGCCTCTGGCGGCGGTACCTTCCTCCTGTCGCTGACGCTCCAGGAGGACAAAGTTCACAAAGGAGAAACCCCGAGGGAGCTGTGGCCGAGGCCTCAGCCCTCTCGGGGCTCTCGATGTCGTCTCCCCGGGAAAGCGGGCCCCCGGCGAGGCGACTCGTCTCCGGAGCCGAAGCCCCTTCGACGGGCGA
>JAGFIR010000175.1 GCA_024103415.1 Acidimicrobiales bacterium | reverse complement strand
CTCGCCGCCCGGCGTCTGGCGTCGATGGGCGTGGAGGAGGCCTTGCTGCGGGCCGGCGCCATGGCCGGGGACGAAGTCCGCATCGGTGATCTCGTGTTCGAGTTCGAGCCCTACGGCGAAGAGGAGTAGCGCTCCACGGTGTAGTGGATCGTTTGGGCGGTGATCAGCCCGTCCACGATGACGAACGAGTCGGCACCGTCGCAGACCTCACGCTCGCCGGATCGGCCGTTCCACTCGATGAAGGCGTACGGGCCCTCCACGAGCTTCTTAGTGATGTCGAAGGTGAGGTCGGGACCGAGGTATTGCTCCAGTTCGGCTGCCGACTTCCTCACACCCTCGTGGCCGCGGAAGGTTCCGGTGCCGGTGAGGAGGACGACCTCCGGGTGGTAGTTGCGGCGAATGTCCTCTTCGAGGTCGCCCGCGTGTCTCAAGACGAGGTGTTCATCGAGCACCTCGCGGGCGGGGCGTGTGGTCTCTCCTCCGGTCACGTCACGTGCCTACCCGTACCGCACCCGGCTGACACCCGGGTCAGCGTTTCCAGAGGTCCCTGGTGAACAGCACGAGGACCGGGAAGATCTCGAGACGTCCCAGGATCATGAGCCCGGAGAGGAGGAACTTGGCGGGTGCCGGCATGAAGGCGAAGTTGTAGGCCGGCCCCACGTCGCCCAGGCCTGGTCCGATGTTGCCCATGGCGCTTGCCACCGCCGACGCCGAGGTTATGAGGTCGAGGTCCTCACCGAGGTTGGCGTCGATGAACGTCAGCAGGAACGTGGCGGTCATGAAGAGGAACATGTAGAACAGGAAGAAGGACTGAACGGACTCCACGACCGGATCACTCACCTTCTGCCGGCCGAGCGTGACCCGGAAGACCCCTCTCGGGTGGACGAGCCGGCGGAGATCGGCGTACGCCGCCTTGGTCAGGACCCCGATCCGGAACGTCTTGATCCCACCGGCGGTCGAACCCGCCATGCCCCCGAGGAACATGAGACCGACGATGAGGACCTGGAGGGCGGGTCGCCAGAGTCCGAAGTCCGACGACGCGAACCCGGTCGTGGTGATGATCGAGACAACTGTCACTCCACCTTCGAGGAGAGCTTCTCCGAACGGGAACCGGGGCAGCAGGCCGCCTGTGGCCAGAATGACTGCTGAGACGACGAGGATCACGTAGAGCCTGAGTTCGGCGCTGCGGGCGTAATCGACGGGCCGTCGGAACGCCCGGAAGTGAAGGGCGAACGAGATGCCGCCGAGGAACATGAACACCGTGATCACCCACTTGGTGTACGCACTGAAGGAGGCCAGGGAGGTCGCCTTCGTGGCGAAGCCCCCGGTGGACATGGTGGCCATGGAGTGGACGACGGCTTCGAAACCCGTCATGTCCCCCATGTAGAGGAAGACGATCTCCGTGACCGTGAGCACCCCGTAGACGAGCCAGAGTCTCTTCGCGGTGCCCTGCAATTTGGGCGCCAGCCGGTCGACCGCCGGCCCACTGGTCTCGGCCCGAACTAGCTGCATGCCGCCGGTGCCGAGCAGGGGAAGGACCGCGACTCCGAGCACGATGACACCGAGGCCGCCGAGCCACTGTGTAAGGGCTCGCCAGAAGAGGATGCCATGAGGGAGGGTCTCCGGATTCGGCAGGACACTGGACCCGGTGGTCGTGAATCCGGATGCCGTTTCGAAGAACGCATCGGCGAAGTCGGGGATGGCGCCTGTGAAGAGGTAAGGCAGTGTCCCGAACAAGGAGAAAACGAACCACGCGAGCCCCACCGTGGCGAACCCCTGCTTGACGGTGATCGAGGCCGGCAGCTGGAACAACCTCCTCGTCACCAGCCCGGTCGCGCTCGTCGCCAGTGCGGCGGCGCCGATGCCCAGTGCGGCGCCGGTCTCTCGGTGCAGCACCGACACGACGGCCGCTGTCGCCATGCCTATACCGATGAAGATCAGGACCGAGCCCAGCACGTGGGCCACGGTCCGAAACAACGCTCGAGTGGGTCGCTCGGCCTGGTTGGCGATCATGCGCTGAAGATCTCTGAGGAGGCGTCGATCGCCTCGGGCAACGCGAAGTAGATGATGTGGTCGCCCTCGCGGATGATCGACGAGCCGTCGGGGATGAAAGTCGTCTCGTTGCGCGAGATACCGCCGATCACGACCCCTGGGGGCAGGCCCAGGTCGACGATCGCCTTGCCAACTGCCGGGGATCCCGGCTCGACCACGATCTCGATGGCCTCGGAATCGGTCGTGGAGAAGGTGGCCACCTGCTCCACGGTTCCCTGACGGACATACCGAAGGATCA
>JAGFIR010000166.1 GCA_024103415.1 Acidimicrobiales bacterium | reverse complement strand
GCCGCCGTCTTGATGACTCCTCGCTGCTCGGTGATGAACATGCGACCGTCAGGTGCGAACTCGAGATTGGTGGGATAGACGAGGTTGTTGGTCCCGGTCCCGGGCCCGTAGAGGTACTCCCGCTGGAAGCCCTCCGGGACTGCACCGGCCGCGGGAGCGAGACTGAAGACGGCCAGGGCAAAGAGCCCAGCGACGACCAGCCTCCCGAGATTCCTCATCAGCCCCCCAGACGATTCGGCCGGATGGTACCGCGTCACCTTGGGAACGGCTCACGGGTCGACAGGCTCATGCCTACCTCGGGATCCTTGCGTACCATCGACCTCACATGGCCTCCCTACGCCACCGCCTCGTGATCGCTTGGATCATCATCCTGCTCGTCGCGCCGCTCGCCGCATCGGCCCGGGAACCGGTGTCAAGGGAGTCGGTGCCGCGGGTGGTGGAAGGGAGCTATCGACAGGACGAGGTGCTGGTCAAGCTGGCCCGGGGCGCCCGCCCCCAGGCGCTCGGTCTGGCCTCGAACGAAATCCAGGAGATCGGTGAGGGCTGGATCACCGTTCCGGTTCCACCCGGTGTCGACGCGGCGGATTTCGCCGTCTCCCTCGAGTCAGAGGCAGGTGTCCTGGATGCGTCCGTGAACCACATCGCCCATCTGTTCGCCACGGCGCCCTACACACCCAATGACCCGTGGTGGGTTGGCGCGTCCAATCTGACCAACCGTCAATGGCACATGCACCGCATCGATCTCCCCAATGCGTGGAAGCAGTCCGTCGGCTCAGGCGTGGTGGTGGCGGTCATCGACACCGGCGTAACCAACGGGAACCTGGATGGCTTCTGCCATTCCTTCGTGGACGAGGTGGACATCGTCTTCGGGATCACCGGACCGGGGGCGGGAGTCGACTGGGAGGGCCACGGGTCACACGTCGCCGGGAGTGTTGCCCAGTGCGGCGGCAACGGAAAGTGGGGGACCGGTGTCGCCCCCGATTCCCGGATCATGCCTGTGAATGTGTTCTTCGGAGGGGCCGCCGATGCCGTCGACGTCTACCTGGGCATCCATTGGGCGATCGGCCACGGTGCCAAGGTCATCAACCTGTCACTGGGTTTCGAGACGCCCTCCATCCCTTTGATCGATGAAGCGATCGACGAGGCGGTTGCCAACGGGGTCGTCGTGATCGCGGCTGCGGGTAACGAGCCCGGGCCGGTCTTCTACCCCGCGAGGCACCCGAACGTCATCGCCGTCGGTGCGGTCGACTTCAGCAACACCGTCACCGAGTATTCGGCCCGCGGGTCGGGTCTGGACCTCGTGGCACCCGGTGGGACCTCCGCGGTGCCCGTCTGGCAGGAGGTGCCACTCGAGAGCACTTCGACCTTCACCGGCTACTACGGCACTTCCATGGCAGCACCTCACGTGGCCGGGGTCGCCGCCCTCCTCAAGTCGAGACATCCGTCGGCCACTCCCGCCCAGATCAGGGAAGCGATGAAGTGCACCGCCACCGACCTGGGCAATCCCGGCTGGGACTCGTTGTACGGGTGGGGGCTGGTGCAGGCCGGTCAGGCGCTGACTCTTCTCGGGAAACTCGTCTCGGCGAACACGACCAAGTGCTTCGAGCTGCCCGACGGGGCGACCAAGCTCGCCACGGTCGGGACCCAGACGGGCTTCTGGGACCTGTGGGACGGCATGGACAAGGTCGGTGGCTTCTACTACGGCAATCCGGGCGACATCCCCTTCATGGGTGACTGGGACTGCAACGGGACCGACACTCCCGGGCTCTACCGCCAGTCCGACGGCTTCGTGTATCTGAGGAACTCCAACACTCAGGGAGTCGCCAATGTGACCTTCTACTTCGGCAACCCGGGTGACATCCCGTTGATCGGGGACTTCAACGGTGACGGTTGCGACACGGTGTCGCTCTACCGCCCGTCGGAAGCGCGCTTCTACGTCATCAACAAACTGGGACAGAATGGTGGTGGCCTGGGGAGAGCCGATTACTCGTTCGTCTTCGGCAACCCCGGGGACGTCCCCTTCGTCGGCGATTGGAACGGTGACGGGATCGACACGCCGGGGCTCCGGAGACCGTCCGACGGGTTCGTCTATCTCCGCAACTCCAACACCCAGGGCGTCGCCAACATCAGCTTCTTCTACGGCAACCCCGGCGACGTCGTCTTCGCCGGTGACTGGAACGCCGATGACCGTGATTCGATCGGCCTGTATCGCCCGTCCAACGGGGTGATCTACCTCCGAAACGCGCTCTCGACGGGCGTGGCCGATGGCTCGTTCTTCGTCGGGACCGGTCGTCTCCCCGCGCCAGGAGACTTCTGATGAAGGGCGTGCGGGCCGCCATCGCGGCCTTGCTCCTCATCGGGCTGGCGCTTCCTGCTGCGGCTCAGGACACCGTGGGAGCGGTTCAGCAGGCAAAGGGCCATTGGACTCTCCGGGCACCGAACGGCAACTCGACGACGATCGGCTATGGCAATCCCGGTGACCACCCGTTCATGGGTGACTGGGACTGCAACGGGACCGACACACCGGGCTTGTACCGCCAGTCGGACGGCTTCGTCTATCTGAAGAACACCAACGGCACCGGGGTGGCCGACATCACCTTCTTCTTCGGGAACCCGGGCGACATACCGATCGTGGGCGACTTCGACGGTGATGGGTGTGACACGGTTTCGATCTACCGGCCCTCGGAGGCCCGCTTCTACATCATCAACGAGTTGGGTCGCAACGGCGGGGGTCTCGGGGCGGCCGACTACTCCTACGTGTTCGGCAATCCCGGTGATGTCCCGTTCGCAGGCGACTGGAACGGTGACGGGACGGACACACCGGGGTTGAGAAGGCCATCCGACGGGTTCGTCTACCTGAGGAACACCAACAGCCAGGGGATCGCCGACATCAGCTATTTCTACGGGAACCCCGGTGACGTCGTGTACGCGGGCGACTGGAACGGGGACGGGGTGGACACGGTTGGTCTGTATCGCCCGTCGAACCGCACCTTCTACCTGCGCAACAGCCACTCAACCGGCGTCGCCCACCAGAGCTTCGTCCTCGGCGAGAGTGGCTCGTATCCGGTGGCCGGCAGCTTCGGTCTCTCGTTGCCTCCGCCACCGCCGGCGTTGCGACTGCAGACGGTTGCGACCGGTCTCGATGCACCGGTCTTCGTGGCGGCGCCACAAGGTGACGACCGGCTCTTTGTCGTGGAGCAGACGGGCGACATCGAGATCATCGACGGTGGCGTGAAGAACACGACGCCGTTCCTTCGTCTCACCGTCACGTCCGGCGGAGAGCGGGGCCTCCTCGGCCTGGCTTTTCATCCCGACTACGCCAGCAACGGGAAGTTCTACGTCAACTACACCGTGGGATCCGTGACCAGGGTGTCGGAGTTCACGGTCTCGGCTGATCCCGACAGGGCGAACCCCTCGTCGGAGCGGATCCTGCTCGAGTTCTCCCAACCCTTCTCGAACCACAACGGGGGCATGTTGCTGTTCGGCGACCAGGGGTACCTGTTGATCGCATCGGGAGATGGAGGATCCGCTGGAGACCCGGGCAACCGGGCCCAGAACCCGAACAGCCTCCTCGGCAAGATCCTCCGGATCGATGTCGACTCGCCCTCATCCGGTCGTCAGTACGGAATCCCTGCCGACAATCCGTTCCGCAGCGGAGGCGGTGCTCCCGAGGTGTGGCTGCTCGGGGTTCGAAACCCCTGGAGGATCGACTACGACCAGGGGAACCTCTACGTCGCCGACGTGGGCCAGGGAACGCGGGAAGAGATCACCGTGCTCCGGGCGTCCCAACAGCGAGGGGCGAATCTCGGTTGGAGGGTCTGGGAAGGCAGCCACTGCTTCGCAGGGCCCTGTGCCACCGGTGGATACGCCTTCCCCCAGGTGGAGTACGGGCACAACGAGGGTTGCTCGATCACCGGCGGGTTCGTCTACCGAGGTTCGGCGATACCGGGTCTCCAAGGAACCTACTTCTTCGGCGATTTCTGCTCGGGGTTCGTCCGGTCGTTCCGCTACGAGAATCAGGTGGTGGGCCCGGTCACCACCCGCAGCGATCTCGGAACCGTCTCGCGTCTCAGCTCATTCGGTTACGACGGCCAGGGCGAGTTGTACGTGACCTCGTTGCAGGGCCGGGTTTCGCGGATCGTCCCGGCGCCCTGAGACTCAGGTCTGATCGGGACCGGAAGGCAATCCGCCCTCCGGGATCCGTGTGGAAGGTCCCCGTTCCCGGCCCACTTTGAGGACCTGATCCCATGGGACCCCCCAGGTCGTGTGCCGCCGGAGGGAGCGCCCGTCGTAGACGGGCCGGGACATGACCCGTCGACGCCAACCGGAGATTCGCCGCCGATTGGCGAGAACCCAGGCATAGGAGCGAGCCTTGGCCCGCACGAATCCGCTGCCTCGCACCGAGGCGAAGACCCACACCGCGAGCTCGACGGCGAGGAGGATCGGGAAGAGCAGGAAGAGCCGTGACCACTTCAAATGGCTGAGCAGGAGTGCCAGACGGTTCCGCTCGAGGAGATGGAACTTCTCCGGGTACATGGTGAGGTGATAGTCGTGATCCACCACCGAGGCGGGGACGGCCAGGATCGTCTGTCCTGCCAGCAGGACGTCCCACGAGAGTGCGGCGTCCTCCTGATACAGGAACCCGGTGTCGTCCCATCCTCCGAGACCTCGCAGGACGTCGGCGCGGATCGCGAACGCGGCTCCGTGCAACCCGCCGACACGGTGTGGCTCGGTCGGTGCGCCGGAGAGGGGGCGCTCCAGGAGCCGGTTGAAACCGAAACCCGACACGTGGATGATCTGGCCTAGGGAGTTGATCCTGTCGGTGCCCTGTATCCGGATCAGGGGACACGCCACCCCGGCTCCGCTCTCGAGCGCCTCCCCGAGCGGTTCCAACCAGCCGTTGGTCACCGTCACATCCGGGTTGAGCGACACGACGAAGGGCGTGTCCACGTGTGCCATTGCCAGGTTGACCGCTCCGGCGAGACCCAGGTTCTGCGGTGCCTCCAGCACCGTGACCGCCTTCCCCGCGACCTGGGCGTCGACGGCTGGTCCGATCGAGGGATCGCCGGGAGAGTTGTCCACGACGATTATCCGGGACAGCGGGCCACCCGCCGACAGGAGGCTGTCGATGCAGGTACGGAGACGATCCCCGCTGCGGTAGTTCACGACGATCGCGGTGAACGGCGCGTCAGCCACGGCGGGCAGCGAGGCGACCCGAGAACATCGACACGAAGAGGCCGGCACTCATCAGCTGGAGGCCGAACACGAAGAGGGCCGCGTCGAGCACCAGGCGATCGGTGGCAAGGAACTCCCCGGCACCGTCCGAGATCCACCCCGCGACCAGACCCACGATCCGGATCGCTCCCACGATGGCGAGGAGGATCCCCAGACCCGCGGCGCCGAGACGCACCGGCCGCCGGGCCAGGGCGAGCACCCAGTTCTGGGGAGGCACACCGCTCTCGACCCGGTAGAGGGTGGCGGCGACACCGAACACGACGAGCTGGAACCCGCCGAGAACCCCGAGTGTGGCCAGGACGAAGCTGTTGATGGAGAGACCGACCTCGCCGATGAAGACGGGTCCCGCTGACAGGGCCACGGACCCGATCACCCCGAGGGCCATGATCACCAGACCCGGGATGATGAACGTGACCACGGGGGAGTAGAGGATGGCGATCCCGGCTGCGCGCATCAGGATGTTCAGGCCGTCCCGAACCGGGCTCAACTTCTTCTCGCCGACTCTCGGCAGGTAGTCGATTGGGAAGAGGCCGACGTCGAGGCCGAGTTGCCGGGCCCTGATCCCGATCTCGACCTCGATGTCGAAACCCGTCGACTCGAGATCGAGTTGCTCGAATACCCGGCGATGCATGCCGTACAACCCGCTCATGATGTCGCGCCCGGGAATCTGGTGGAAACCCCCGATCAGGCGGTTGAAGACTCGGTTGCCGAGCCGGTTGATGGGCGGGATGGCTTCTGAGTCCAGGGGTCGCTCCCCCCGCACCAGGTCGTGGTCACCGAGCATCTCGATCAGTTGCGGGAGCGCCCCGGCCGGATAGGTGGCGTCGGCGTCCATGAAGATGATCAGATCCCCGCCGGCGGCCTCGACTCCGGATGCCATGGCGGCTCCCTTTCCCCGGTTGGTGGGGTGCCGTACGAGGACGGTTTCGAGGTTCTCGGCGACCTGCGCGGTCGCGTCCGTGGAGCCGTCGTCGACGACCACGATCTCGACACCGCGGCCCAGCACCTCCCTGATGTCGGAGACGACGAGCGGCAAGGCCTCAGCCTCGTTCAAGGCAGGGAGGATGATGGAGACGGCGGGATCAGTCCCAGCCCCAGCCGGCGACTGCCCTGTGCTGGGATCCGCCGATACTGAGGGTGATGTCGGCGACGCCGGTCGAGAGTGCGTTTCTGAGGTAGATGGTTCCATTGGAAGGTCGATATAGACCGATGGAGTCTCGCCCGTCGGCGTTCCAGTCGCCTGCGAAGACGACGTCACCGGGGTTCCCGTAGAAGAAGCTGATGTCGGCGATTCCCTGGGTGTTGGAGTTGCGGAGGTAGACGAATCCGTCGGTTGGTCTCCTGAGGCCCGGCGTGTCCTTTCCGTCACCATTCCAGTCTCCCACGAACGGGACGTCACCCGGGTTACCGAACACGAACGAGTAGTCCGCTTTCCCGAGGCCACCACCGTTCTGGCCGAGCTTGTTGATGATGTAGAAGCGGGCCTCGGATGGGCGATAGATGGACACGGTGTCCTTACCGTCCCCGTCGAAGTCACCGATCAGGGGGATGTCACCGGGATTGCCGAAGTAGAAGGTGATGTCGGCGAC
>JAGFIR010000164.1 GCA_024103415.1 Acidimicrobiales bacterium | reverse complement strand
CAAACCCGGGGGTTCTTCCGTATCCGGCGTCCGGTGCGAACATGGCGGGATAGCCGTCACCTCGACGGCCCAGGATGGAGAACGTCATGGCCAGCAAGGACAAAGGCGGACGAGCCACCAAGAAGGTTGCCTCGAAGAGCCTGAAAGAGAAGCGCCAGGACAAGAAGTCGAAGAAGGCGGCGGCCGACCGCCAAGCGAAGCACAAGACCACCTGACCCGACCGGCATATAGCCTGCGGCGATGCCTGACCCGCGCCTGGATTCTGCCTACGCCGCCCTGGATGCCGCCGACGACGCGGTCCGTGAGCTCCACGAGGGGTGCTGTCAGCCGCTGCGAAGCCCACGGATGGAGACACTGGCCGGCACACTGCGGGTCGCCCGTGACCGACTCGAGGCCCTCGCCGATGCGGATTCGGCGACAGCCGTGCGGGACGCTCTCGAAGATGCCGGCGCCCAGTTGGGCTTCCTCCAGGTCGCCTGTTGTGCGCCCGACCGCACACCGCTCTACACCGAGACGTTGGACAACCTGGCCAAGATCCAGCGCGTGGTGTCCCGCATCTATCGGCTGGAGCACTGAAGGCCCGGGTCGTGGAGCACGTCATCGACCGCCTGCGGGGCCATGTCGCCGCCCTGGCGTCGGACGAGTGCGAGGGCCGCGCCGCCGGCACGCCGGGCGGCAGGAAGGCCCGGGGGCTGGTCACCGGATGGCTCGAAGAGACAGGGCTGGAACCGGCAGGCGAGAACGGCTTCCTCCAACCGATCCCCTCGATCGGCGGTGCCAACGTCCTGGGCCGCGTCCCGGGACCCGGTGAGGGCAGGCACATCCTGATCGGCGCCCACTACGACCACCTCGGCCTGTTGGGCGGGGAGATGTACCCGGGCGCCAACGACAACGCCAGCGGGGTGGCGGTGCTGCTGGAGGTGGCCCGGGGCCTCGCCGAACGCCGATCCGAACTCGGCCGGGACGTGCTGGTGGCGTCTTTCGACGCCGAGGAGCCGCCGTATTTCCTCGCGCCCGAAATGGGGTCGATCCACTTCGTGTCCAATCCGACGGTGCCTTTGGACTCGATCGAGCTGATGGTGTGCCTCGATCTGGTGGGCTCGCCCTCGGGCGGCCCGGACATCGCCGAGGAGCTGCGAGACCTGGTCGTCGTCAGCGGCGCGGAGCGGGCAGGCCTCGGCGCCCTGGTCGACGACACGCCGACCGAAGGCGTCACTCTCCGCCGAATCGGCGCCGACATCGTGCCGCCGCTGAGCGACCACTTCGCCTTCCACTCGGCCGGGATCCCGACCATGTTCCTGACCAGCGGCCGCAACCGGTACTACCACACGCCGGAGGACACCCCGGAGAAGCTCGACTACCCGATGATGGCCGACCTGGCGGACGCGCTCACCGACATCGTCGTCCGCACCTCACGGCGGGAAGATCCGATCGTGTACCGACCGGACGTCGTTGACCGTGAGAGCTCGATCGCCACGATCCTCGACCGAAGCCGCGGCCGACCTCGCCCCGGACGGCGGCAGGATGCTCGCCATCATGGATCTCTTCGCCGCCGGGCGAGGGTCGGAGTTCTTCGCCGGCCACGAATCCGAAGCCCTCGCCCACGTGCTGAGGACCGCAGAGTCA
>JAGFIR010000146.1 GCA_024103415.1 Acidimicrobiales bacterium | reverse complement strand
CGGGCCTTCAGCGCCTGCAGCACCGCAGGGGCAAGGTCTTCGGCGAACGTGGGGCGACCCCGCTGGTCGTCGACGACGGAGACGGGTCCGGCATGCATGAGCCGGATCATCGTCCGGATGAAGTTGTGGTGGGTGCTCGACATCACCCAGGAGGTGCGGATGACCAGTGCGTCCGGATTGGCCTCGAGGGCCAGTCGCTCGCCTTCGGCCTTGCTCGCGCCGTACACGTTGAGCGGATTGGGGGCGTCACTCTCCACATACGGCGAGCCCTTGGTCCCGTCGAACACGTAGTCGGTGGAGAAGGTGACGAATCTCGCGCCGACCTCGGCGGTATCCCGGGCCAGGGCGCTCACAGCCTCCGCGTTGAGCCTGTAGGCCAGATCCACTTCCACTTCGGCCGCATCGACCGCCGTGTACGCCGCACAGTTGATCACCGCATCCGGCTTCACGCGGCGCAGCCAAGGGCCGATCCTGTCGATCTCTTCGAGGTCGAGGTCGGACCTGGAAACGGGTAGCGCTGCGTCGGCGAGGAGCCGCAGCAACGCCGATCCCACCTGTCCGCTGGCACCGAGGATGGCGATCATCAGGTGGCGGAATCCAGCATTCGCTCCAGGTATCGACGATACGTGGACTCGGGCATCGCGGCGACCGATTGTTCCATGCGATCCCGGTCCACATAGCCCTTGAGAAACGCGATCTCCTCGAGACAGGCGATCTTGAGACCCTGCCGTCGCTCCACGGTGGCGATGAAGTTGGCCGCCTCGAGGAGACTGTCGTGTGTCCCGCTGTCGAGCCATGCGATGCCACGGCCCAGCGGGACCACCTGGAGCTCACCGCGTCTCAGATATTCGAGATTGACCTCGGTTATCTCCAACTCGCCCCTTGCGGACGGACGGAGCCCTCGGGCGATCTCCGCCGCCTTCCCGTCGTAGACGTACAGGCCGGGGACGGCGAGACGTGATGCCGGATTGGCCGGCTTCTCCTCGATCGACAACGGATTCCCGGCGTCGTCGAGGGTGACCACGCCATATCGGGCCGGGTCGTCGACCGGATATCCGAAGATGACGGCTCCGCCGGAGAATTCGGTGACGAGACGCTCCAGACCGAAATCGCCATAGAAGACGTTGTCTCCGAGGATGAGCGTGACGGGCTCTCCCGAGGTGAACTCCTCGGCGATGAGTAGTGCCTCCGCGATGCCTCTGGGCTGCTCCTGCTCGGCGTAGCGGATGTCGACGCCCCATTGGCTGCCGTCATCGAGGAGCGACTCGAACCGAGGCAGGTCGACGGGCGTCGAGATGAGGAGGATCTCCCGTATCCCGGCCTCGAGGAGAGTTGCCAGCGGGTAGTAGATCATCGGTTTGTCGTACACCGGCTGCAGTTGCTTGCTGGCCACCCGTGTGATCGGATCGAGCCGGCTCCCCGCCCCGCCTGCGAGCACGATGCCTTTCATGTCTTCTCCTTGAGCGGCCGCCACCAGTCTTCCCGTGACCGGTACCAGGCGATGGTCTCTTCGAGGCGCTGGTCGAAGTCCTCCGCCGGCGCCCACCCGAGGGCCCGGAGCTTCGACGAGTCGACTGCGTACCTGAGGTCATGCCCGAGGCGATCCGGCACACGTTCGATGTAGGAGTCGTCCATCCCGAAGTGGGCGAGGATCCGCCTCGTCAGTTCGATGTTGGCGAGCTGGTTGTCGGCTCCGATGTTGTAGATCTCGCCCGGCTCGCCCCGATCCATGAGCAACCGAAGCGCGCTGCAGTGGTCGGAGACATGCAGCCAGTCGCGTTCGTTCTTGCCCTCCCCGTAGAGGGGGACCTTCTTGCCGTCGATGAGGTTGGTCACGAAGAGGGGGATGACCTTCTCGGGGAACTGGTAGGGCCCGTAATTGTTCGTGCAGCGGGTGACGATGACGGGATACCCGTAGGTGTGGAAGTAGGACAGGGCGAGAAGATCCGATCCGGCCTTCGAAGATGAGTATGGAGACGTCGGGTTGAGCAGCGCGGTCTCCGGGGCGAACCCGGTCGCGACCGATCCGTAGACCTCATCCGTCGAGACGTGGATGAATCGGTCGACCTCGTGACGCATGGCCGCGTCGAGGAGAACGGCCGTCCCCAGGACGTTGGTGCTCACGAATGGCCCCGGTCCGGCGATGGAGCGATCGACATGGCTCTCCGCGGCGAAATGAATCACCATGTCCACGTCGCTCATCACGTCGTCCACCAGGGTCTCGTCCCGGATGTCGCCCTTGACGAAGCGGTGGTTGGGATACTCGTCGAGCTCCTCGACCGTCGCCGGCACCCCTGCATAGGTGAGGAGATCGAGGTTGACGACGATCGCCTCGGGGTCGTCTTCGGCGAGCATCCGGACGAAGTTGGATCCGATGAAACCCGCTCCTCCGGTGATCAGGTACTTGCGTGTCATCAGTCGAGGGTCTCCGCCTCGGCGAGGCTAGGAGCGGCGGCATCCTTCTCGGAGAGGATCGGCATTCCTTCGGCGAGTGGCCACTCGATCCCGATGGAGGGATCGTCCCATCGGATTCCACGTGCCAGTTCGGGCCGGTGAAAGGCTGTCAGCTTGTAGATCACGTCGGCCGTCTCGCTGAGAACGAGGAAGCCGTGGGCGAAGCCCGGAGGGATCCACATCTGGAGGCGGTTGTCCGCGCTCAAGAGGTGACCCTGCCACTCGCCGTATCCGGGGCTCGATCGCCGGACGTCGACTGCAACGTCATAGACCTCGCCGTGCACGACCCGCACCAGCTTTCCCTGCTCTTCCGGAGGGAGTTGGTAGTGAAGGCCCCGGAGTACCCCACGTTTGGAGTGTGAGTGGTTGTCCTGGACGAATTCGACGTTGTGACCCAGGAGGCTGTCGAACCGGTCCTTGTTGTAGGCCTCGAACAGGTGGCCGCGTTCGTCGGTGAACACGTCCGGTTCGAGAAGGAGAGGTTCCATGCTCACGAATCCTAAGAAGAGAGTTGTCGGCGTCCGAGTCGCGCCAATCGCTTGACTCTTCGTCCCAAGCGGATCACCGGGTTCGACGCGAGCCATTCGTAGTGACTCCGCCATTCCTCGGCCTGGCGCCTCGCTGACTCGAGGTTGTCGATCGCTTCGCCCAACTTCACTTCGAGAAGAACCTGGGACTTCAGCATCCGGTCCGCCAGGACCCGCATCAACGAGTCCGGAGCTACGGCGGGGGAGCGGCCGGGGTCCGTGCCCGCGATCCAGAGCTCGTGATCGGCGTCGATGCCGATCAAGTCGAGTGCCGGCTCAGGGAGCAAGCTGCGGTATGAGGATGTGTGTACCCGGAAGCCGGCAGCCTCCAGGCGCTCTTCGAAGTCCTCGCCGTAGAGCCGCACGTGGTCTTCCTGGCCGAACCGGCGAAGCAACTCCTCCGGGCCAGCCCCAACGGCCTCCTCGGTCATGGCTCCCTTCCGTCGCGGCACCTGGATCAGGACTTCGCCACCGGGCGCGAGGACGCGGCGTAGCTCGGTCATGGCCGCCGCATCGTCGACGACGTGCTCGAGGACATGAGAACAATGGATCACATCCGAACTCTCGTCAGCGATTGGAAGCCGACACAGATCTGCGACGATCGATACGCGGCTTGTCG
>JAGFIR010000116.1 GCA_024103415.1 Acidimicrobiales bacterium | reverse complement strand
ACGCCGAGGGCGGAGTCGATGAGCTCGGCCTGCTCCGCCTCGTGGACCTTGGTGAGACCGGTGGCGGTCGAAGCCGACTCCGGGCGACCGGCGTAGGCGGGCCTCACGCCGAGGATCTGCTCCAGCTTCGGGGCGATGATCCGGTAGGCGCCCTGGTTCTCCGGCTCTTCCTGGCACCACACGAACTCGGCACCCTCGTGAGGTGCCACCGCGGCGGCGATCTCGTCGACCGCCAGCGGGTAGAGCTGGGCGACCCGGATCAGCGCCACGTCGCCGATGCCCAACTCGGCTCTCCGCTGCACCAGGTCGTGATACACCTTTCCGGTGCAGAGGACGACCCTCCGCGCCCCGGCTTGCACCTCGGGGTCGGGGAGGACGGGCTCGAACCTCCCTTCGGTGAACACGGTCACGTCGGAGAACGAGGCACGGGTGCGAAGCGGCGTCTTCGGCGTGAAGATCACGAGCGGCTTCTTGACCGGTGACAGGGCCTGCCGGCGCAGCAGGTGGAAATACTGGGCCGTGGTCGACGGGACCACCACCCGCATGTTGTCCTCGGCGCAGAGCTGGAGGAACCTCTCCAGCCGGCCCGACGAATGGTCGGGGCCCTGGCCGTCATGTCCGTGCGGCAGCAGCAGCACCAACCCTGACTCCTGGCCCCACTTTGCCTCTCCGGACGCGATGAACTGATCGATGATCACCTGGGCGCCATTGACGAAGTCACCGAACTGGGCCTCCCAGATGACCAGGCTGTCCCGCGCCTCGATGGAGTAGCCATAGTCGAAGCCGACCGCGGCGAACTCCGAGAGCAGCGAGTCGTACACCGCCACCCGACCGAAGCCTTCGCCTTCCATCTCCGCCAGCGGCGTCCAGCCGCGGCCCGTCTCGTAACAGACCATCTCGGCGTGCCGGTGGGAGAACGTGCCGCGCTTGGAGTCCTCCCCCGCCAGCCGGACGTCGACGCCCTCCTGGGCGAGCGTCCCGAAGGCGAGAGCCTCCGCGGTCGCCCAGTCGATGCCCGTGTCGAGGGCGGTCCGCCGGTACTCGAGGAGCTTGGTGAGCTTCGGGTGGACCACGAACCACTCGGGCGGGGTGGTGATGTGCTCGATGATCGACTCCAGTCGGTCCCGCGGCACCCGCGTGACCGGCTCCGCCGACTCGAGCGGCGGCTTCTCGGAGCGCACCTCGGGTGCGGGGTGCTGGGTTTCGGCGAACGCGGCCCGCAGGATCTCCTGGAACTCGGCGAGTGCGGCTTCGCCCTCCTCGACCGAGATGTCGCCGTTGTCGACGAGCTGGGTCAGGTAGAGCTTGCGCACCGGCTGGTGGGCGTCGATCAGCTTGTACATGAGGGGCTGGGTGAACGACGGCTCGTCACCCTCGTTGTGGCCCCGGCGCCGGTAGCAGACCAGGTCGATGACCACATCCCGGTGGAAGGTGTTGCGGTAGTCGACGGCGAGACGGCCGGCAGCCACCACGGCCTCGGGGTCGTCGGCGTTGACATGGATGATCGGCGCCTCGATCGCCTTGGCGACGTCCGTGGCGTAGAAGCTGGAGCGGGCGTCGATCGTGGACGTGGTGAAGCCCACCTGGTTGTTGACCACGACGTGGACGGTGCCGCCGGTGCGATAGCCGGGCAGCTGGGAGAGGTGGAGGGTCTCCACGACCACGCCCTGTCCGGCGAAGGCGGCGTCGCCGTGGATGAGGACGGGCATCACCCGGGTGTGGCCGTCGGGCCCGATCCGTTCCTGCTTGGCCCGGGCCACTCCTTCGAGGACCGGGTCGACCGCCTCGAGATGCGAAGGGTTGGCGACCAGATGGACGTCGATGGGGCCCTCGGCGGTCTCGTACTTGCCCTCCGCCCCCAGGTGGTACTTGACGTCGCCGGAGCCGCCCATGGCCCTGGGCTCCATGTCCCCTTGGAACTCGCGGAACACCTGGGCGTAGCTCTTGCCGACGATGTTGGTGAGCACGTTGAGACGACCGCGGTGGGCCATGCCCATCACCATCTCCCCGACGCCATCTCCGGCCGCCGCCCCGGCGATCGAGTCGAGCAACGGGATCAGCGACTCGGCTCCCTCGAGACCGAAACGCTTGTGGCCCACATACTTGGTGTGGAGGAAGGCCTCGAACGCCTCTGCCTGGTTGAGCTTGTGGAGGATGCGGAGCTTCTCCTCCCTGCTGAGCGTGACCTCGGGGATCTCGACGTGCTGCTGGATCCACCGCTTCTGCGCCGGGTCCGAGATGTGCATGTACTCGATGCCCATCGTGTCGCAGTAGCTGGCACGCAGCCGGGCCAGGATCCGCTTCAGGGGCATCTGCTCGCTGCCGGCGAGCCCACCGGTGGCGAAGCGCCGGTCGAGGTCCCAGATCGTGAGCCCGTAGAACCCGGGGTCGAGCTCGGGATGGAGCGTCGGCGGATGCTGACGGAGCGGGTCGAGGTCGGCGATGAGATGACCCTGGGTGCGGTACGCGGTGATGAGACGGGACACCGCCACCTGCTTGTCGGCCCACTTTCGCTCGTCGGGCCCGGTCCAGTCATCCTGGGCCCAGCGGAACGGCGTGTAGCGGATGCCGAGCGAGGAGAAGATCTCTTCGTAGAAGCCATCGGCCCCGGTGAGGAACTGGGCGATCCGCGCCAGCAGTCGGCCCGAGTCGGCGCCCTGGACCACCCTGTGGTCGTAGGTGGACGACAGGGTGAGGACCTTGGAGACACCCTCCATCGCCAGGTATTCGGGGTCCGACCCCTGACGCTCCGGCGGGTAGGCGATCGCCCCCACACCGAGGATCAGCGACTGACCGGTCATGAGACGCGGAGCCGAGTGGGAGGTGCCGATGGTCCCCGGGTTGGTGATGCTGTGCGTCGTGCCCTCGAAGTCGGCCAGCGTGAGTCGCCCCTGACGGGCCCGATCGACGAGGTCCTCGTAGGCGAGCCAGAAGTCGGAGAAGTCGAGGCTCTGGGCGTGCTTGATGTTCGGGGCGACCAGCTTTGCCTGATCCGGCCCGCCCTCGACGCTGACCGCGATGCCCAGGTTGACGTGGCTCAGCGCCACCCGGTGGGGCTGGCCGTCGATCTCCCGATAGATCATGCGGACCTCGGGGATCTCCGACAGCGCCTTGACCAGCGCGTACCCGATGATGTGGGAGAAGCTGACCTTGCCCCGCTTCGATCCGGTGCGCAGGTAGGCGTTGATCAGCTCACGGTTCACCTCGAGCAGCCGGGCGGGGATGGCGCGCACCGAGGTGGCGGTGGGCACCTCGAGGCTGGCGATCATGTGCTTGGCCACCGCGCCGGCGCCCGCCCGCAGAGGAGTGGCGACGGGCTCGGGCGTGGGCTCCGACCCGCCCTCTATCGTCCTGGCCTCGGGCATGGACTCCACGCCGGCGGCGAGCTCCCTCTCCCTCGCCTTCCTCAAGACCGGGCTGTGGGGCTCGTAGTCGACGAAGAACTCACGCCACGCCTCGGGGACGTCCTGCGGATCCGCCAGATAGCGGCGGTACATCTCGTCCACCAACGAGGCGTTGGGTCCGAACACTGCCTCGTCGTTGCGCGTCTCGGTCACACCACTGAATCTAGGGGGAACCGGGCGCTGTCGACCCTGTTCGCACTGTTCCCCCCTACCCCCGGCTTCGCCGGCGGTACCTTCCCCCCTCAGCCGACTACTCCTGTAGTTCTACTCTGGAGCCGGTGTTGAAGAACGCAACCGACGCGGCCGGGTCAGCGCATCGCTGCACCTCCACGGCAACCGCGTCACCCACCGATTCGCGGATGTGATCCACCGACAGGTATCCCCCACCGCCCTGCACCGCCGTCCCCGGCTCGGCCCGGACACCACCGGTCAACACGATCGCCGGCGGGTCCTCCTGCCACCTGGTGCCGGCCGGCCAGATGACAGGGTTCCTGACCCCGTCGAGCTCGAGATAGAGACAGTTGGAATCCGCCTCGTACACCACGATGCCCGCCACGATCGCATCGAATCCACCCCGGTCGGTGAGGCCCGGCCGCGGCGAGGTGAGCACCGGTCCGTCGACGCGGCCCTGGGACGAGCAACCGGCGAGGGCCAGCAGCAGCGCCACCGTGACGAGCTTTCTCATGAGGCTTTGCGCAGCGACTCGAGAAGAGCGGAACGAAGATCCGAGGACGACATCCCCGCCCGCTCGAGGATCCTGACGGCCCGGTCCTGTGGGGGCAGGACGGTGATCCCCAACAGGATGTGCTCGACGCCGATTCGCTTGTCGCCACGCTCCAGGGCCTCCTGTAGCCCACCTTTCAGAGCCGTCTTCGCCGAACCCGAGAAGGGGATGTGCCGACGCCGGCGCCAGCGTTCCCGCCAGGGCGGGGCGACTCCGATATCGACACCGACGGCCTTCAGGGCGTCGACCTCCAGCCGATTCCACGCCTCCTCCAGACGTTCCGGGTCCAGGCCGACGGCCTCGACCAGCGGGCTCCGCGTCTCCGCGGCCGCCAGCAAGAGGTGCTCGGCGCCGACCATGTGATCGCCCCGGGCGGCACAGATCTCTTCCGCGGCACGGAGAACGACCGCCCGGGCCTCGGTCGCGAACTTCTCGAACACCTCTACCTCCCGTGCTTCTTGTGTACCGCCTGACGGGTGACGCCGAGTGCGTCGCCTATCTGCTGCCAGGTCCACCCCTGACGTCGAGCGACGGCCACGTACTGCTCCTCGAGTGCGTCCGCCAGCTTCCGCAATGCCTTGACGGCATCGAAGCCGGAGGCGGGATCGTCCTCGGCTGTGGTGACGGGCGGGGCCAACTCGCTCATAATGTCACCCTAGGTTGACAGATCGCGGTCGTCAACCTCGGTTGACACGAACCGGGAGGCCGATGGGGGCCGTCTCACTAATGTGCCCCAACTCATGCCGCCTGCAGTGACCGGATGACGCCACGCCGTCTCCTGCGAGGGTTCCAGGCAGCCGCCCGAAGGATGGTGTCTGACTGGCCCGTGGTCGCCGCCGCGCTCGCCACGGTCCTCCTCTCCGCCACCCTGCTCAGCGCCGGCCCCATCTACGGCGAGGCCATCACGATCAGTGCGTTCGCCCGCGCCATGGAGAACGCACCGGCCGAGGAGTCGGGAGCCTCCATCTCCGCCAGCCCGCGAGCGGAGGACTTCGAGGGCGCCGACCTCCTCGTCGACGCCGCCGTTGACGTGGCGATGGGTGGAACCGATGGCCGGGTCACCGCGATCGCCAGGGCGACCACCCGTCAGATCGCGTCACACGGCGGGGAGACCGACCTGGCCGAGGTCTGGCACGTCGAGGGAATCGACGAGCTGGCCACCCTCGCCGAGGGCAGATGGCCGGCCGACGATGGCCCCACCGAGATCGCAGTACCGGTGGCCGTCGCCCGGACCCTGGGCATCGACGTCGGTGACACGCTCGTCCTGGCCGCACGCAACGGGTCGGAGACCTACGAGGCTGCCGTGGTCGGGATGTTCACGTTCGATGACGTGGACGACGTTGCCTGGTTCAACGACGTCATGGTGGTCGAGGGCGCCATCACCAGCGCCGGCAACACGGTGCACGGGCCGCTCATCGCCTCCCGGGCGGCCGTGGTGGGCCAACTCGGGAGCACCGACCTGCGCGTCACCTGGAGGGTCGCCCCCGACTTCAACACCCTCGAAGTCGAGGACATATCCCGGTTCAGCGACGCCATGACCCGCATCGCCGACACCCTCAACGGCCGCAAGGGCGGAGCTCCCGGGATCGGAAACGCCGACGTCATCAACTTCAGCACCCACACCCGGATCGGTGAGCGTCTCGACACGATCGATCGGTCCCTGACTGTCACCAGTTCGACGATCCTCGCCGTCGTCCTCCAGCTCTCGCTCCTGGCCCTCTATGCGCTGGTGCTCACGGCTCGCCTGGTGGTGGACACCCGCACGACGGAGACCGCCCTCGCCCGGTCGCGCGGCGCCAGCCCGACACAGGTGGCGGTCCCCGCCTTCTTCGAGGGCGTCCTTCTCGCCATCCCCGCGATCCTGGTCGGACCACCCCTTGCAGCCCGTCTCGTGGCCCTGCTCGGCAGGTTCGGACCCCTTTCGGCCATCGGCCTGACCATCGACCCCAGCCCCAATCGCGCCTCCTATCTGCTGGCCGCCGCCGCAGCCGGTGTGGCCATCCTCACCCTCCTCTGGCCGGCGTTCCGCGCGGCCCGCGCCTTCCCCGACCAGCAGAAGAAGACCCGGCGGACATCGGGAAGATCCGCTTCCCAGAAGCTGGGCATCGACCTGGCGCTGGTCGCCCTCCTGGCGATTGCCATCTGGCAGCTCGGCGAGCTGGGGCCGCGGGTGAGCGCCACGGTGAGGGGCCGGCTGGGGGTGGACCCCCTATTGGTCATCGCACCGGCCCTCGGGCTCGCCACCGGCGTCGTCCTGGCCCTGCGGATCATCCCCCGACTCGCCCGCCTCGCCGAGCGGCTCGTCTCGGCGCGGGTCCCGGTCGTGTCAGCCCTCGCCCTCTGGCAGGTGGCGCGCCGGCCCGACCGATACTCGCGATCCGCTCTCCTGTTGATGACCGCCGTGGCCCTCGGAGTCTTCGCCTCCTCGTTCTCGGTGAGCTGGACGACCTCCCAGCACGATCAGGCAGCCCACCAGGTCGGAGCCGACGCCAAGTTCCTGGTCCGCAGGTCGGCGGACGCCCTCCCCGACTTCCATCTCCGTTCCACTCTCGAAGACTCGCCCGGGATCTCGACTGCCTTGCCGGTCCTCCAGCAGCGCGGGCCGGTGACCCGAGGAGTCCAGGGCCGCTTCGTCGTCACCGACGCCGCATCGCTCGCAACGGTGGTGCGGCCGCGCCCCGACATCGCCGGCGATCTGGAAGGACTGGCGGAGCGGATGGACGAAGGTCGCGTCAGCCTCCCGGCGATAGTGCTCCCGGGCGAGCCCGCTGCCCTGGAGATGGTCTGGGAGGTCATCGAACTGCAGGATCCGGACAGCGAGGAGCCGCCAGAGCACTGCCCGGCGGAGCCGGGCCCCTTCCCCAACTGCCTCCACGGCACCGTCTTCCTGGTCATCGAGGACGGAAGCGGACTGCTCCACCGCCTGGAGGCCGGCGTCGTGTACGGAGGCCACGACCCAGTCACCCTGCGCGTCGACCTCGTCGACGGGGATGGCCGCTCCCCCGTCTACCCGCTGAAGCTGACGGCGGTGGAGTTCACCACGCGGGCCGGTCGGTTCACACTGCAAGGCCCCCGCACCGTGACCTCCGCCGTGTCGCTCCACTCGGTCGAAGCCGTTGGACCCGACGGAAGCCGCGACCCGGTGGTGCTCCGCTCGACCGAAGCCGGGATCGCAACAGCGTTCACCGCGAACTCAGAGCTCTACACCAGGGCGTCCGCCCGCTTCGAAGCCGGTGATGGCCTGACCCTCGTGCTCGACTCCGGCGTTGCCTACCGGCGCTACACCAACACCCCCTCGTATGTCACCGTCGCCGTCACGCCGGGTGTCTCATCGCCGGCTGCTTCGTACCCCGTGATCGCCACCGACGCGTTCCTCGACAACAACCTCCTCGAAGTGGGAATGAGGCTGAACCTCCGCCCCCTGGGCGTGGGCGGCGCGGTCGGCGAGGTCATCGGCACCATCCCTTCGTTCCCCGGAGTCGACCCCAACCCGCCGCTGGTCCTCCTCATCGACCTCCCCAGCTATCAGGCAATGAAGTACGTCCCCGGTCAAACGATCGAAGGGCCCGAGGAGATGTGGCTCGCCGTCAGCAATCCAAATGAGGCGATCGCGGCGGTGGCGCAGCCGCCAATCCTCGGAGGCAGGATCGTCGACCGTCTCTCCGTGGCCGAAGACCTCATGGCCGACCCGATAGCCGTGGGGACGGTCGGCGCCTTCACGGTCGGGTTCGTCTCTGCCGCGGTCTTCGCCGTGATCGGGTTCACCATCAGCGCACTGGTGTCGGCGCGGGACCGCGAGGTGGAGTTCTCGCTCCTCCATGCCCTCGGTCTCAAACGCGGCCAGCTCGGCCGGTGGCTGCTCCTCGAACAGGCCGCCCTGGTCGCCATCGCCCTGCTCCTCGGCCTCGCCGTCGGGATCGGCATCGGCGAGTTCCTGCTGCCGCTCGTCACCCTGAACCAGGACGGGAGCAAAGCGGTTCCCGACCTGTTGGTGATCCACGATTGGGCCTCCATCTGGGGGTTCCAGCTCGCCCTGCTCGTCGCGCTCGGCGTGGTCCTGGGCACACTCATCGTCCTGGTCGCCCGACGCGGCGTGGCCTCCAGCCTTCGATTCGGGGACGAACCGTGAGCAAGAGGCACCCGTCCCCAACCGTCGGCCTCCGCACGGTCTTCCGCCAGCTCGCCTCCCAGCCGGGAGTGGTCGTGACGGTGCTGGCGCTCGTGCTCGTGGCCGCTCTCGGTCTCTCGGTGTTGCCCCGCACTCTCGAGAATGCCTCGCGTGAGGATCTGAGGCAGACCCTCACGAGCTCGCTCCCGGCCCCCAGGAACATCGCGGTGACACAGCGGTACGTGCATCGTCCGGGAAGCGACCCGTTCGGCCCGGCGCGCCAATGGGCTGAACGCTTCATGGAGAGTCAGGGGCCGCCGCAGCTCGGCGAAGTGATCGACTCCTCGGACCTCGTGGCGACCTCCCCGAACTTCGAGGTCCTGGAGTTGCCCGGTGGTCCCGAGAGACCGGCCGAGCAGGTGTTCTTCGAGCTGCGTCACCAGGACGCGGTCTGGGATCAGCTGGAGGTCACGGAGGGCCGCCTCCCCGAGCGAGGCGGCCAGGTGAACCTCCATTTCCCATGTCCCGAAGAGGAGCAAGAGTGCCCGCCGGTCTCGTTGGGAGTCGTCGAGGTAGCGGTCACGGCCCAGACCGCCGAGGAGGCACACGTGTCCGTGGGTGATCGCGTGCTGCTCGTGCCGACGACGTCCGGCACCACGTGGAATGAAGTGCCGCTGGACGCCCTCGGGCAGATCCGGCTGGTGATGGAGGTCACCGGGATCGTCGAGCTGACCGACCCGGAGCTCGACCTGTGGTTCGGCGACCGACGTCTCCACTTCCCCCGGGAGGTGTTCGTCGACCTGGACGTCCAGTGGACCGAAGCGACCGGCCTGATCAGCCCCGATGCGTTCGCCGACGTGCTCGCGGCCACGGCCGACGGCCCGCCCTGGTGGAACTACGAGTACCGGTTCTTCATCGACCCGGACGGGGTGGCCGCGATCGACTATGTAGACCTGGGCACGGAGCTGACGCGTTTCCGCATCGCCCACACGACCACTCAGTCGGGCACCCAGGCGGCCCGTGTCGCCACCAGCCTCCCCGAGCTCATCGATCTCCATGTCGCCCAACGGGAACAGACGCTGCGGTTGATGGCCCTGACAGTCGCCGGCATCGTCGCCACCATCACCTTCGCCTTGCTCGCCCTCGGCGTCCTGTCCACAGAGAGACAGCGAAACCAGGTGGTTCTCTCCAGGGACCGCGGCGCCTCGGCCCCTCAGGTGCTGATGACGCGGCTCTATCAAGCCATTGCGCTGACGGCCTTGCCGATCGCCGCCGCCTACGTCGCGGCCGCCGCGATCCTCCCCGGCACCGACGGACTCACCCCGTACGCGATGGCCGTGGCCCTCGCCGTGACTGCGGCCCTCGCATTCGTGGCGCCCGTGTGGGGCCTGGCGCGTCGCCCGCTCGGGGCGATCAGGGCCGAGGTCACCTGGCCGCTCCCCCGCAACCCGCGACGTGTCGTTCTCGAGGTGCTGCTGATCCTGGTCGCGGCTGCCTGCGTGCTCATGGTGCGGAGACGCGATCCGGCTGCTGCGACCGGGCTCGACTGGCTGCTGGTGGCGACGCCGGCCGTGGTCGGGGCTGCGGTCGGCGTGATCACAGTCCGCCTCGTCGGCCCCCTCTCATCGATGATGTCGTGGTTCGCCTCCCGAGGCCCGGGAGCGGTTTCCTTCGTCGCCCTGCGTGGCGTCGTGCAACAGCCCGCACGGGTGCGAACACCTCTCGCGGTCCTCGTGGTGTGCATGGCAACGGCCACCCTCTCCCTGGTGCTCACGCGCTCGATCGCCGAGGGTCAGCTGGATGGCTCCTGGCAGACGGTCGGGGCCGACTTCGTCGTCACCAACTCCGACCTCCCGCTACCCGCGGCGGTGCTCGACGTGGAAGGCGGCGAGGTCGTCCATGCGGCCCTGTTCACGACCCGCGCCCGGTTCGACAATCAGCGCATGAACGCCACCGTGATGGCCGTCGACGCCGCCCGACACGAGGAGGTCTTCGGAGAGACTCCCGGTGCGGCCGGCTACGACCGGCTGGTCACACCAACGGCGAACGGGGCCATCCCGGCGATCGTCTCCACGACATGGACACAGCGGTTGCGGCCATTCGTTGGCGCCGTGGTGACGCTCCCGGTGGGGGACCTGGAGCTGGACGTCGAGATCGTGGGCCTCGTCGACGTGCAGAGCGGCCTCCAGCCGCCATTCGTGATCCTCGATCGGGGAACCCTCGAGGAAGCCGCGGGCACGAGTCTCGCTCCGACCCACGCGCTGTACAGGGGTCCCCGCTCATTCGCTTCGGTCCTGGAGGAAGTGGTCACCGCGTCAGGCGCCGCCATGACCGCCCGGTACGAAGTGCTCGACCGGCTCGCCGCCGACCCGATGGTGAGATGGGCGACGCTCGGCATGTGGGCCGGAGCCGTCCTCGCCGGCGTGGTCGGCGTCGTCAGCATGATCGCCTCGTTCGTGATCGGCGCGGCGCGGCGACGCCAGGACCTCGGCTACCTCCGGACGATGGGTCTGACCAGCGCCCAGGCGACGCGGATGACCCTGGTCGAACAGGTACCCGGCGTGACGCTCGCCGTCGCACTCGGGCTGGTCGCCGGCGCGGTCACCGCGATCGCAATCCGGCCGGCGATCGACCTCGCCCCGTTCACCGGCAACCGTGCAACACCGCTGACCATCGACTGGCCCGCTCTCGCCCTCCTGTTGGTGGCGGCGCTGGCCCTGCTCACGGCCACCGCAGTTATCTTTGTGCTGGTGAATCGCCGGCAGGATCTCGGCCAGGTGCTTCGGGTAGGGGACCGATGAGCACCCGCCAACCGGGCACCGCTCCCGTCATCGTCTGCGACGGCCTGGTCAAGATCTACAAGGTCGCCGACCTCGAGGTCGTGGCCCTCCAGGGTCTCGACCTGACCGTCGAGCCCGGCGAGTTCGTGGCCATCGTCGGCGCCTCGGGAAGCGGCAAGTCGACACTGCTCAACATCCTCGGCGGTCTGGACACCCCATCGGCCGGCACGGTCAAGGTGGCCGGTCTCGACCTCCTCAACATGACTCCCCGTCAGAGGACCCGCTACCGCCGGGGCGTGATCGGCTTCGTGAGACAGCAGACGGGACGGAACCTCTTCCCCTATCTGAGCGCGGTCGAGAACGTCGAGCTGCCGATGGTCATCGACGGGCGCCCCTCCCGTGAGTGGCGCAGCCGGGCCATGGAGCTGCTCGACCTGGTGGGGATGAGCCACCGGCCCAAGCACCGGCCGGCCCAGTTGTCCGGTGGCGAACAGCAGCGTGTGGCGATAGCCGTCGCCCTCGCCAACGGGCCAAGCGTCCTGTTCGCCGACGAGCCCACGGGCGAGCTGGACGAGGGCACGGGCAGGGAGGTCTTCGAGACGCTCAAAGCGGTCAACGAAGCGGGAACCACCATCGTGGTCGTCACCCACGACCCCTTGGTCGCCCACCACGTCAAGAGGACCGTGGCCATCCGGGACGGGCGCACCAGCAGCGAGGTGCTGCGCTGGACCGAGATCGACGAGGAGGGCGAGCATCGGCTGATGGCCGAGGAGTACGTCGTGCTCGACCGGGTCGGGCGCATGCAACTCCCTCACGAGTACATGGAAGCCCTGGACCTGAAGGACCGCGTCCGTCTCACGCTGGACCCCGATCACGTCAACGTCTGGCCCGACGACCGGGATCGGCAGGACTGACATGGCGGCGATCCTCGAAGCCAGGGGCCTGGGCAAGACCTACACGACGGGGCCCGAGCCCGTCGTGGCGCTGCGCGACTTCGACCTGGCGGTCGAACCGGGGACGCTGACGGTGATCAAGGGCCGCTCGGGCAGTGGCAAGACCACTCTCCTCAATCTCCTCGGCGGTCTCGACCGCCCCACCACCGGGACGGTGCTCGTCGACGGCGTCGACATCCACCAGCTCTCGCCCGGTGAGCTCGCCGAACTTCGCCGCAGCACGGTGGGCTTCGTCTTCCAGACCTTCGGCCTCTTGCCGATCCTCACCGCGGCCGAGAACGTTGAGGTGCCGATGCGTCTCGCCAGGGCCGATCACGACCTGCGACGGAGCCGCTCCACTGCCTTGCTGGAACACGTCGGTCTCGGGGGTCGGGTCAAGCACCGGCCTCACGAGCTGTCTGGCGGTGAGCAACAGCGCGTTGCGATCGCCCGGGCCCTCGCCAACGAGCCGAAGCTCTTGCTCGCCGACGAGCCGACCGGCCAGCTCGATTCCCGCACCGGGAGGACGATCATCGAGCTGATCTACAACGTCGTGCGGGAGGATGGGGTAGCGGCCATCGTGGCGACACACGATCCCGCCCCCATGGCGCTGGCCGACAGGGTCATCGAACTGTCGAACGGCCGGGCCATCATCCCCAACTGACGGTCGCGTTTACGGGCCCGTCCCTGGGTACCTTTTCCTCATGGCCCTCCGCATCGGCCCGCTCACCGTGGACCCGCCAGTCGTGCTCGCACCGATGGCGGGTGTCACCAACGCGCCTTTCCGCGCTCTCTGCCGGGAGTTCGGGGCCGGGCTCTACGTCTCTGAGATGATCGGCGCTCGCGGTCTCGTGGAGGGCAACGAGAAGACTCTCGACCTCGTCCGCTTCGGGCCGGACGAGTCGCCCCGGTCGATCCAGCTCTATGGCACCGACCCGGGAGCGCTCGGCGAGGCAGTCGCCCTGCTGGTGTCCGAGCACCGGGTCGACCACATCGACATGAACTTCGGCTGTCCCATGGCCAAGGTGACCCGTCACGGTGGCGGGGCGGCCCTGCCCTGGAAGACCGGGCTGTTCCGCCGCATCGTGCGGGCGGCCGTGGACAACGCCGGCGACGTGCCGGTGACCGTGAAGTTCCGGAAGGGCATCGACGACGACCATCTCACCTACCTGGAGACGGGCCTGATCGCCGAAGAGGAAGGGGCGGCCGCCGTGGCGTTGCACGCTCGCACCGCCCGTCAGCTCTACTCGGGTGAAGCCGACTGGGAGGCGATCGCCCGGCTCAAGGAGACCGTCACCTCGATACCGGTCCTCGGAAACGGGGACATCTGGGTGGCCGAAGACGCCAGGTCGATGATGGAGGCCACCGGCTGCGACGGTGTCGTGGTGGGACGCGGGTGCCTCGGCCGACCGTGGCTCTTCCGGGACCTGGCCGACATGTTCGCAGGCAGGGAGCCGACCCCGGCCCCGAGCCTCGGTGAGGTGGGCCAGATCATGTTCCGACACGCCCAACACCTCGCCGAGCACTTCGGCCCCAGAGGCGTGACCATGTTCCGACGCCACACATCGTGGTACTTGAAGGGATTCCCGGTCGGCCCCATCCTCCGGGACGCTTTCGCCAACGTCGATTCGCTGGAACGACTGGCCGACCTCATCGGCAAACTCGACCCGGAGATCCCCTACCCCATGGAGGCGGCGCAGATGGTGCGGGGGCACAGCCACGGCCCGCGTCCCGTCCGTCTCCCGCAGGGCTTCCTGGAGACCCGGGACACCGACGCACTCCCGGCGGAAGCAGAGGAAGCGGTCTCCGGCGGCTGAGGATCGAGACCCCCTACCCCAGCCTCCGCTTCGCTCCGGCTGCGGTACCTTCCCCCACTCCCTTCGGTCGTGGGGGACACATCCCGAATCCGGATCAGTCTCCCAAGCGAGCCAAGCGAGGGCCCGTCCACTCACCGCTGGAACTCGCCTGGTACCGCCGCCGAAGGCGGAGGTAGGGGCAGACGTTCTCTGGCTCGCTTCGCTCGCGCCCCTCCCGCCTTCGGCGTACTCCCCCGCTCCGCTACCGCTGCGCGGGGGAGAAAAGGCGGCTCGCCAGGCCCGCCGCGGCCGTGAGGAACAAATGCGCCATGACGTCGACCGTTCGATTGGTGGGGTCGGACTCCGGGTCCACCTCGACGAAGTCCATGGCTGCCACCTTCGGATCGACGGCGCACCGGTACACCGCACGCGACAGGTCGCGGACCGTCATCCCCCCGGGTCGCGAGCCAGGACAGCCGGGGGCGAAGGCGACGTCGAGGACGTCGACGTCCACGTCGACGTAGATGCGGTCGCAGTGGCCCAAGCGGGTCATCGCCTCCTCGACGACCACGTCGATGCCGCGTGAGTCGACGTCGGCCATCGTGAGCACCCCGATCCCCTGCTCGTCACACCAGGAGCGATAGATCGCCGAGTTGGCGAAGGAGTGGATACC
>JAGFIR010000103.1 GCA_024103415.1 Acidimicrobiales bacterium | reverse complement strand
AGCGCGGTCCTTGCCACCATCGGCACCGGCGACGTGCTGGCCGGCATGCTCGGCGCCCTCTGGGCGAGAGGGCTCGACCCGATGGAGGCTGCCGTCTCTGCCGCCTACTGGCACGGTGTCGCCGCCGGCGAATTGTCACGGCGTGAGTCCGTGACGGCCGGCAAGTTGCTCGACGAGATCGGCAGGTGGGCCTGGTGAGGCCCACCGCGGTCGAGATCGACCTCGGCGCAATCCGGCACAACGTCGGGGAGTTCCGCCGCCTCGTCGCCCCTGCCCAAGTGTGCGCGGTGGTGAAGGCCGATGCCTACGGCCACGGGGACGTGCCGGTGGGGGAGGCGGCCATCGAGGCCGGGGCCGGCTTGCTGGCCGTCGCCCTCGTCGAGGAGGGTGCCCGGCTCCGTGAGGCCGGGATCGACTGTCCCATCCTCCTCCTCTCCGAGCCCTGGTCGGGCGATGCTGCCGCCGTGGTCCACTGGGACCTGACCCCGACCGTCTACTCGAGGGAGTTCATCGACGCCCTGGCCGCAACGGGGCGTCGCATTTCGGCGCATCTCAAGATCGACACCGGCATGCACCGGGTCGGCGCCCGTCCCGAAGACGCAAGAGCCCTCGCGGAGCATGCCCGATCCTCCGGCATCGAGATCGAGGCTGCATGGACCCACTTCGCGGTCGCCGACGAGGACCCCGCATACACCCGGCGTCAGATCGCCGGGTTCGAGGAGGTGGCGTCCGATCTCGACGTCCGGCGAACCCATCTCGCCAACACCGCCGGCGCCGCTCTCTTCCCCGAGGCGAGGGCCGACATGGTCCGCATCGGCCTCGGCACCTACGGGCTTCATCCCTGCCCCGAGACCAGGGAGGTGCTCGACCTCCGTCCCGCCATGAGGATGGTGAGCAGGGTCGTCCACGTCCAGAGGCTCGAGGCGGGCGAACGCCCGTCCTACGGGCGGATCCGCGAGTTGGCCCGTGCGTCGACGGTCGCCACCGTTCCGGTGGGTTATGCCGACGGGTTCGCGCGGGGAAGGAGCGGCGACGTGCTCATCAACGGCAACCGGTATCCGCTCGCCGGAAGGGTCACGATGGACCAGGTCCTCGTGGATGTGGGCGACGACCCGGTGTCGGTGGGCGACGAGGTGGTCGTCATCGGGCGGCAGGGAAGCGAAGAGGTGACGGCCGACGAATGGGCCGCCGAGCTCGGCACGGTCTCGTACGAGATCGTCTGCTCGATCGGCCCCAGGGTTCCCCGGAGGTATCTGGAATGAACGACACGATCACCGCCATCCCGGGTGTCCGGGTGGGGCATTGGACCGATCGCGACGCCGAGACCGGGTGCACCGTGGTGGTGTTCCCGGAGCCCAACGTTGCCACGGCCGAGGTGCGCGGCGCCGCACCGGGCACCAGGGAGTACGCGCTCCTCCAGCCGGAGATGAGGGTGGAGCAGGTGCAGGCGATCCTCCTCACCGGCGGAAGCGCCTTCGGTCTCGCCGCCGCCGACGGTGTGGTCCGGGAGCTGGAGGCCGACGGGCGCGGCCACGACACGCTGGTCGGGAAGGTGCCGATCGTGCCCGCCGCCGTGCTCTTCGACCTCTTCCCCGGCGACCCATCGGTGCGGCCCGGCCCGGAGGAGGGGGCCGTCGCATACCGCTCCGCCTCGGCCGACCCCGTGGAACAGGGACGGGTCGGCGCCGGGACGGGCGCCACCGCCGCCAAATGGCGCGGATTCGAGCACATCCGCCCCGGTGGTCTTGGATCGGCAACCCGTCCCGCCGGCGACGCGACGGTGGGTGCCATCGTGGCCGTGAACGCGATCGGCGACGTGTTCACCGTCGAAGGCGAGCCCCTCACCGGCGGTGCTCATGAGCCCGGGCCGCCGGCGATGGTCCCCCAGGCGTTCACCAACAACACCACCCTGGTCGTGGTGGCCACCGACGCCGCCTTCGACCGCATCGAGTTGAGACGGCTCGTGTTCCGCGCCCACGACGCCATCGCCGCATGCATCCGCCCGGCCCACACCCGCTGGGACGGCGACATCGTCTTCGCGGTCTCGTGTGGCGAAGTGGAGGGTGACTGCGACATCGCCGCCGAGGCCGCGTTCGCCGCCACCGCAGCCGCCATCGAGTTGGCGGTCCGCAACGCCGGCGCCTGACGGCTGGCAGAATTGCCCCCCGGTGATCAGGAACATCCCCGAGTTCGAGGCGCTCCGCCAGAGGGCAGAGTCCTGTCAGGACTGCGCCCTTGCCGGCACCCGGACCAACGTCGTGTTCGGGGTCGGATCCCTCGAGGCGCGGCTCATGTTCGTGGGTGAGGCACCCGGCAAGAACGAGGACCTGCAGGGGGAGCCTTTCGTGGGAGCGGCGGGCCGGCTCCTCACCGAGCTCCTGGGCGAGATCGGCATGACCCGCGAGGCGGTCTACATCGCCAACGTCCTCAAGTGCCGGCCTCCCGGCAATCGCGACCCCCGTCCCGAGGAGATCGACGCCTGCAAGGGCTACCTGAGGGAGCAGATCCGGATGATCCACCCCCGGGTCGTCATGACCCTGGGGAACTTCGCCACCAAGCTCCTGCTCCGCACCGAGACCGGGATCACGCGTCTTCGTGGTCGGGCCCATCAATGGTGGCTGGGTGCGATGCTCGTCCCCACCTTCCACCCGGCCGCGGCCCTGAGGGGCGGTCCCAGGGTCGCCGAGCAGATGCGCGAGGACTTCGCTCTGGTCCGTCATCTGCTCGACGAACCACCTGCCCCGTCCGTCTCCGGGGCGGCACCGGAGGAGGAACCGGCCGGCGTGGAGGCCCGGCAGGACGCCGAGCTCGACCCCACCGAGCAGATGGAGCTGTTCCGCACATCGTGACCACCTACACCTGCCCGGAACCGTCCGACACCATGGCCCTCGCCGGCCGTCTGGCTGCCCATCTCCGGCCGGGCGACGTCCTGATCCTCAAGGGGGGCCTCGGGGCGGGGAAGACCCTGTTCACGAGTGGCCTGGCCGCGGGGCTGGGGGTGGAAGAGCCGGTGACGTCGCCTACCTTCATCCTGATGCGGGAGTACCGCAGCGGGTTCATGCCGCTGATCCACGTCGACGTCTATCGCCTGGGGAGCCTCAACGAGTTCGAGGACCTCGAGGTGCTCGACGTGGCGCGCGACGGCGTGCTCGTCGTCGAGTGGGGTGACGCGGTGGAGACGGGTCTGCCATCCGACCACCTCAGGGTCGAGTTCGAGGTCGACGACGACGGGACCCGGACGATCACGCTGGTCCCGATGGGATCATGGAACGGCAGGTCCCTGGAGCTGGTCAGGTGAGGATCCTCGCCATCGAGAGCTCCACGCCCGGGTCGTCCGTGGCAGTGGTCGAAGATCGCGCCACTCTCGCGGCCGCCTCCAGGATCGACCGAGTCGGGCACGCCTCCTTCCTGGTGCCCGCCATCGACTTCTGCTTCGACCAGGTGGGCTGGTCACCCTCCGACCTCGACGCCGTGGTGGTCGACGTCGGGCCCGGCCTCTACACGGGGATCCGCGTCGGTCTCGCCACCGCGCAGGGGCTCGCCGCAGCGTTCGGGATCCCGATCATCCCGGCCACCTCCGTCGACGCCCTCGCCCTGGAAGCCCGGACGGGGCACCGCATGATCTGGGCGGTGGTGGACGTCCGTCGCAGCGAGTTCGCGGTGGCCCGCTACCGGCCCGTCCCCGGCGGGGTGGTAAAGGACGGCCCGACGGAACTGTTCGACGTCGAGGCCTTGCGCGCCGTGCTGGTGTCCACCTCCGAGGAGAGTCTCGTCGTCGGTGACG
>JAGFIR010000102.1 GCA_024103415.1 Acidimicrobiales bacterium | reverse complement strand
GCCTCGGCGGATGCCCGTACGCGCCGGGCGCCATGGGAAATGTCGCCACCGAAGACCTGATCTGGCTGCTCGATGGGATGGGGATCGAGCACGGCCTCGACGGTCTCATCGTGGCCCGGGTGGCGAGGGCGTTCTGCGACACCCACGGTCTCGACTATCAGAGCCGCGCCGGCCGGGCGATGCTCGCAGCCGCCGGCAGCGAGTAGGTTCCGAACCCCCCAACCGAGGAGCCCTCGTGAGCTCGATGATGGATCAGATCCTGAGCGGCCTTCCCATCGACCAGATCGCCGAACGTCTCGGCACCGACCCTGACACTGCCGAAGACGCCGTCCGCCGGGCCCTTCCTGCGCTGTTGAGTGGTCTCGACCTCGAGGTCCAGACCGGCAAGGCAGAGTCCCTGGCCTCGGCCGCCTTGCAGGATCACGACCCGGACATCCTCACCCGGGACAACCCGCTGGCGTTCGTTGACGCCGCCGATGGCGAGAAGATCCTCGGCCACCTGTTCGGCTCTGACCGCACGGCCGTGGAGCAGCGCCTCGGGGCCGGCGGGAAGGCCGAAGCCGGCCTCTTTTCCAAGCTGCTGCCGATGCTCGCTCCGCTCGTCATGTCCTGGCTGGCCGGTCGTCTCCGGAACAAGGCCGGTGCCGGTGGCGGCGGAGGTGCGACCACCGCCGATGAAGGAGGGGGCGGTCTCGGCGATCTCCTCGGCGGTCTGCTCGGGGGTGGCGGCGGATTCGGCGGCGGCATCGGAGACCTGCTCGGCGGCATCCTCGGCGGCGAGAAGGAGGCCGGGAAACAGGCGATGCCCGACCTGGGCGGTCTCTTCGACATGTTCACCGGTGGCGATGGCGACGACAGGCCCGACGTCGGCGACCTCCTCGGCCCCCGCTGAGTAGCCCAAGGTCCCGGTTCGCGCCAGACTTGGCGTCGTGAAATCCATCTACATCGACGAGGACCTGGAGGCGATCCGTCAGGCGGTCGCTGAGTTCGTCGAGAAGGAAATCGTCCCCAACGTCGACCAATGGGAGCGCACCGGCGAGGTGCCACGCTCGCTCCTGGAGCAGATGGGCAGCCTCGGCTTCTTCGGGCTCAGGGTGCCCGAGGAACACGGTGGTGTCGGCCTCGGGCACATCGCTTCCGTCGTGTTCGCGGGGGAGTTGGGGCGGAGCACCTCCGGCGGGACCGCCATCACCGTCCTGGTCCACACCGACCTGGCCATGCCGTACCTGACGAGGTTCGGATCGGAGGAGCAGAAGGCACGCTGGCTGCCCGGGATGATGACCGGCGAGCTGATCAGCGCCATCGGCGTGACGGAGCCCGATGCCGGCTCCGACGTGGCGGCGATCCGGACCACCGCGAGGAGAGATGGTGAAGGCTGGAGGCTCAACGGCACCAAGATGTTCATCACCAACGGCGGGATCGCCGACCTGGTGTTCATCGCCGCCCGCACCGACCCTGACGCCAAGGCTTCCCGCGGGATGACCATCTTCGCCGTGGAGAAGGGCACCGAGGGCTTCACCGCCACCCGGGCCCTGGAGAAGATGGGCTGGCACGCCTCGAACACGGCCGAGCTCGTCCTCGACGACGTGTGGGTGCCCGACTCCAATGTGATCGGCGAGGTCAACCAGGGCTTCTACTACGTGATGGCCAACTTCCAGAACGAGCGAATCGCCCTGATGGCCGCGGCGATCGGGGAGTGTCAGGAAGCCATCGACCGGACCGTGGCCTACGTCAAGGAGCGCCGGGCTTTCGGGGCACCACTGTGGGAGAAGCAGGCGATCCGACAGCGTCTCGCCATGCGGCAGGCGGAGGTGGATGCGGCGCGTCAGCTCGTCTATCACACCGCATGGCTGCTCGATCAGGGCGAGGACGCAGTCCGGGAGGTGTCGGAGTGCAAGGCCCTGGTGGGCGAGCTCTCCAACCGGGTCCTGTACGACTGCGTCCAGTTCCACGGCGGAATGGGATACATGCGGGAGACCCCCGTCGAGCGCATGTACCGCGACGTCCGCATCAACTCCATCGGTGGCGGGGCCACCGAGGTGATGCTCGACGAGATTGCGAAACGGCTCTAGCCCACCCGGCTCTGGGCCGCCAGCACCTCGTGTTCCTCGAGCGGATGGAATGAGATCTCCAGAGCGAACCAGAGGCTCTTGGCGATCGGATAGAAGAAGACCGGCACCAGGGTGCAGATGCCTACGGATGCGCCCATGACTGCCGCCCAGGAGACATCGGGCCAGGTCAGGACGATCAGCCCGACGAACGCCAATCCGAAGAGGGCGAACGTGACGGTGGTGTTCACGATCATCGCGCCGACCCAGTAGCCCTCCTCTCTCTCGAACTCGATCCCGCACCGGGGGCAGTTCCTCGCCATCCGGAACCAGGAC
>JAGFIR010000068.1 GCA_024103415.1 Acidimicrobiales bacterium | reverse complement strand
CGACGTCGCCGGGTTTGCCAGGGGTCTGGCGGTCCTGGCGTCCGAGGCGCATCCCGACCTGTTCACTGTCGAGTTCAAGAAGAAGAACCGGGGAGATCGGGTCTTCATCGACTGGCTGCGCAACGCTCCGCTCGCCACCGCGGTCGCCCCCTGGTCGCTGCGTGCGCGCAAGAACGCCCCGGTGGCGACACCTCTCGAGTGGTCGGAGGTGGACGAGGTCGCCCCCGACGCCATCGATCTGAAGTCGGCCGTGACCCGCGCCGAGTCGGACCCGTGGGCCGGGCTCGAGCCCATCGACATCTCCGATGCCATCGTGGCCGTCGAGGAGACACTCGAGCAGGCCGGTATCGAGCTCCCTCCGTTCGACAGGTTCCGGTCCTGACGGGCTCGGTCACATAGCATCCGCTCGTGCTCCCGATCCGTGACATAAACCCGACCCGGGTCCGGCCCGTCATCACGCTCTTACTCATCGCCGCCTGTGCGTTCGTGTGGTTCTTCCTGCAGAACCACGCCACGGCGGACGAGGAGATCGCATTCCTTTACGAGACGGCGGCGATCGGTTGCGAGATCACCACCGGCGAGCCGCTGTCGGTGGTCGAGGTCACGCGGCAGGTGTGCCTGTCCGAACCGGGGGGTGAGCTGTTGTTCCCCGAGAAGAGCCCCTGGATGTCCATCCTGTTCTCGATGTTCCTCCACGGCAGCCTGGGTCACCTGCTCTTCAACATGTGGTCGTTGTGGATCTTCGGCAACAACGTCGAGGAGGCGTTCGGCGTGGTCGGCTACCTGTTTCTCTATCTGATCGGTGGAGTGGTGGCCACCCTGGCATTCGTCTGGATGAACCCCGACTCCACAGTTCCGCTGGTGGGCGCATCCGGGGCCATCGCCGCCGTCCTCGGCGCATACGCGGTGTTGTTCCCCGCCCATCGGGTTCTCACCCTGGTGGGCTGGTTCCTGCTTCCGCTGCCCGCCGTCCTCTTCCTCGCCATCTGGTTCATCGGTCAGTTCGGGTTGCAGGGAACCGACGTGGCGTGGGAGGCGCACGTCGGCGGGTTCATCTTCGGCCTGGTGGTGGGGGCGATGTTCCCCCCGTCTGCTCCGCAGGGTGGCGGGACCCCGTCGTGTCGCCTATTGGAGGTAGTGGCGGAAAGCTCCGGTTCTCGTCCTACTCTCGGATCCCGCAGGTGCAGACGTTCCGATTCGCCACCGTCAACCTCTTCACTCGCTTCGTCGATCCGGGCCATCTCGCCAGGGTCCTCGATGAAGTGCAGCCGGACCTGATGGTTGCCGTCGAGATGGCCCCGAAGGCGGCTGACGTGATCGCCGACCACTTCGAGCACCATCATCTCGTGCCGGACCCGCACTTCATGGGATGGGGCGTAGCCGGGCGATACGACATGACGGCAGACGAAGACGTGTCGTGGCTGGGACGGGGAGGCGCTTTGCGGGTCCAACTTCCAGGAACCGTTCTGCACCTGGCCGCGATTCACCTCTATGACCCGTTGTTCGGCAATCCCATCGACCTGGCGAGAAAGCGCCGCCAGCAGGTGGAAGCGCTTCTCGATTGGGGAGACCGCTTGCCCGCCGCCGAACCCCAGCTCCTGGCGGGCGATTTCAACGCCACTCCCATCTGGAAGGCCTACCGGCGGCTGGCCGGGAGGTGGCCCGACCTCGTCTCAGCATCTCCATCGGGTCCCCGACGCACCTGGGGCTTTCCGCGCGGGCTCAGGCTGTTGCGGATCGATCACATCCTGGGCACGGGTCTGGAGGCCACCGCGGCGCGGGTGGTGCGGGTGCGCGA
Source organism: Acidimicrobiales bacterium (assembly GCA_024103415.1). Lineage (GTDB taxonomy): Bacteria > Actinomycetota > Acidimicrobiia > Spongiisociales > ZC4RG35 > ZC4RG35. The sequence continues at coordinate 1,392 of JAGFIR010000068.1, read as the reverse complement.
TTCCGACCACCACATGGTGGTGGCCGACCTCCGCCTGCTCTAGAACGCTGCAGCCAGGACGTCGGCAGCGGTGTCGACGATGTGGAACCGGATCTCCTCGCGGACCTTCTCGGGGATGTCGTCGAGGTCGATCTCGTTCCGTCGGGGCAGGATCACTTCGGTCAGCCCGGCCCTGTGGGCGGCCAGCACCTTCTGCTTGACGCCACCGATCGGCAGGACCTTGCCCTGAAGGGTGATCTCCCCGGTCATGCCGACCGTCGGCTTCACCTTCCTGTCGGTGAGCAGTGACACCAGGGCGGTGAGCATGGCGATGCCTGCCGAGGGGCCGTCCTTGGGGATGGCGCCCGCGGGGACGTGGAGGTGGATGCGATCTTCCAGCTTCGAGGGGTCGATGCCCAGATTCTCGGCGTGGGCCTTCACATAGCTCAGGGCAATCTGCGCCGACTCCTTCATTACATCGCCCAACTGGCCGGTCAGGGTCAGCCCCGGCTCGCCTTCCATTCGCGTGGCCTCGATGAAGAGGACGTCGCCACCGGCTCCGGTCACGGCGAGCCCGGTGGCGACACCGGGAACGTCGGTGCGGTCCGAAGCCTGGTCCTTCCACACCTTCGGCTTGCCCAGGTATTCGGTGAGATCGTCGGGGCCGATCTCCACGCGGTCGCTGCCGCCCTCCCGTGCGATGGTGGTCGCCACCTTGCGGGCGAGCTTGCCCAGCTCCCGCTCCAGGTTCCGGACCCCGGCTTCGTTGGTGTAGCGCTCGACGATGGCGGCGAGGGCCTCGTCGGAGACCTGGAGCTCCTCGGGCTCCAGACCTGCAGCCCGCAGCTGGCGGGGGAGTAGGTGATCCCGGGCGATGGCGACCTTCTCGTCGTCGGTGTATCCGTCGATGCGGATCACTTCGGTGCGGTCGAGGAGAGGCGCCGGGATGGTCTCCAGCACGTTCGCCGTGGCGATGAACATGACGTGGGACAGGTCGAGGTCCACCTCCAGGTAGTGGTCCCGGAACGTGTGGTTCTGGGCAGGGTCGAGGACCTCGAGCAAGGCCGATGACGGGTCGCCCCGCCAGTCGGCGCCCACCTTGTCCATCTCGTCCAGGAGGAAGACCGGGTTCATCGTCCCGGCCTCGATCAGGGCGCGGACGATGCGTCCGGGACGGGCACCGACATAGGTGCGGCGGTGGCCCCTGATCTCGGCCTCATCCCGGATGCCGCCCAGCGCCACCCGGACGAACTTGCGTCCGAGGGCGCGGGCGACGGACTCGCCGAGCGAGGTCTTGCCCACCCCGGGCGGGCCGACGAGCAGGAGGATCGAGCCGCCCTTGCGGTCGGTGTCGGCCTCGATACCCCGCTCGGCGCGGAGCTTGCGAACGGCGAGATGCTCGATGATGCGCTC
>JAGFIR010000023.1 GCA_024103415.1 Acidimicrobiales bacterium | reverse complement strand
GGGTCGCGGACGTAGACGCTGATGTCGATCGTGGGTGTCCAGCCCAGCGGGAGGTTGGCCGTGAACACCGCCGGGGGGAATGCGTCCGCCGCGAGGATCAGGCCGTAGGGGTCGATCAACTCGCCGTCCAAGAGATGGAACCAGCCCTTGATGTCCGGAGATCGGCCTTCCGCGGCCTCACCCATCACCGCATCCTCGGGCCGTATCAGGATCCCCACCTTGGTGGAGAACGGGGGCGGCAGCGGGGCATCGTCGACCGGCAGCAGACGGAGGCACTGATCAGGCGGTGGGACTTCCGGTGCCTGCTCGAACGAGGCGTTCACCTCGGCGCCCATCCCGGGAATGGCGAAGGTGGCGTGGGCGACGAACAGCGTCCGGTCGCCGGCGGTCATCCGACCCTGGAGCGTGGTGGTGCCCCGACCCTGCTTCAGGGTCTCCACCTCCATCGACACCGGGCCTTCCCGACCGGGGTTGAGGAACCGGGCCGAGATCGACACCAGGTCGCGGCCGACGGCCTCCTCACCCATGGCCCGGGCCAATGTCGCCAGCAGATAGCCGCCGTTGGCCACGCCGAAGATGTCCCAACCGGGTTGGATCTCTGCGGTGTACGACCCGGCGCCGACCCTCTGGACGGCGCTCGCCTCACTGAACTTCATTGCAGCCTCACTCCCGACCCGTGGACGATTTCACCGATGATCGAACCGCCAAGTGCGGTCACTTCTTCCACCAGGTCGGCGTCGACCACCAGGCAGAAGCCGATGCCCATGTTGAACACCCGGAACATCTCGTCGCGCGTGACGCCACGCTCCTCGAGGAGGTCGAACACGGGCGGCCGCTCCCAGGTCGAGGTGTCGACGACCGCACCGAGGCCCTCGGGAAGCGCCCGGGGCAGGTTGCCGGGTATGCCGCCACCGGTGACATGGGCCGCGGACCGGACCGCACCCGTCGCCGCCATCTCCAGGACAAGCGGCGCGTAGATGACCGACGGGTCGAGCAGGAGATCGAAATGATCCTCGACCTCGTCGCCCAGGACCTCCCGCACGAGGGAGAAGCCATTGGAGCGGAGGTTCGGCGATGCGAGGCCGACCACGAGATCTCCCGCCCGGACCGAGGACGGCGTCAACTCCTCGCCCGCCTCCACGACGCCGAGGGCGGCTGCGGCCAGGTCGACCGCTCCCGGGTCCATCACACCCGGGTGTTCCGCCGTCTCACCGCCCAGCAGGGCGCATCCTGCCGCCTCGCAACCCTCTGCGATCGACTCGACGATGGTGCGGTCACGATCGCCATCGAGACGCCCCACCGCCATGTAGTCGACCAGTGCCAGCGGTCTCGCTCCGGCGGCTGCCAGATCGTCGACGCACATGGCGACCAGGTCGCGGCCGACCCCCTCCCAGCGACCGGCCCGGCGGGCCAGTTCGAGCTTGGTGCCGACACCGTCCGTGGTCAGCATCAGGACGGGCCGCCGGTAGCCCTCGGGGATGGTGATGCCCGCCGCGAATCCTCCGAACGAGCCCACGACGTTGGGCCCCCACGTGGCGGTGACGGCGTCGGCGATGCGCCGGACGTGTGCCTCGGCGCCCTCCAGGTCGACTCCGGCCCGCTGGTAGGAGGTCACGACCTTTCCAGCTGGAACTTGTCCGTGTTCAGAGGGATCTCGGTCGGGTAGTCGCCGGAGAGGCAGGCAGTGCAGAACCCGGCGTCGGCCACCCCGGTCGCCTCGAGCAGGCCGTCGAGCGACAGGTACCCGAGCGTGTCGCAGCCGAGGCTCTCCCGGATCTCCTCCACCTCCATCGACGCCGCGATCAGGGTCGACCGATCGGCAGTGTCCATCCCGTAGAAGCAGGGCCAGCGGTATGGCGGCGACGACACCCGCAGATGGACCTCGGTGGCGCCCGCCTCCCGGACCATCTCCACCAGCTTGCGCGTGGTCGACCCCCGGACGATGGAGTCGTCGACCAGCACCACCCGCTTCCCGGTCAGGCTGTCGGTGAGCGGGTTGAGCTTGAGACGGATGCCCCGGTCACGAAGCATCTGGGTGGGCTCGATGAAGGTCCGGCCCACATAGCGGTTCTTGACCAGCCCGTCGTGATACGGGATTCCGCTGGCGGCGGCGAAGCCCTGCGCGGCGGGGATCCCCGACTCGGGCACCGGCACCACCACGTCTGCATCCACCGGATGCTCCCCGGCCAGACGGCGTCCCATCTCGGTGCGGGCGGCGTGGATGTTGCGCCCGTACATCTGGCTGTCGGGTCGGGCGAAATAGACGAACTCGAAGAGACAGAGACCCGGCTTGACCTCTGCGAACGGGTGATAGCTCCTGACTCCGGTGGCGTCGATGACCACCATCTCGCCCGCGCCGATCTCCCGGACGAACCTCGCTCCGACCAGGTCGAGCGCCGCCGTCTCCGACGAGAGCACCCACCCGCCGTCGGGGAGCGAGCCGAGACACAGCGGACGGAATCCGTTGGTGTCGCGCAACCCGACGATGCGGCCCTGGTCCATGATCACCAGCGAGAACGCGCCCTTCCAACCCGGTGCCACCTGCATCAGCGCCCGCTCGAGCCCGCGGCCGTCGCTGCGGTCGTCGTCGATGGCACGGGCCAGGTCCTCGGTCATCAGGTCGGAGTCGGTGGTGGCCTCCGTGACCCCGAGCCGGGTGGCCAGTTCGGCCGTGTTGGTCAGGTTCCCGTTGTGCCCGAGGGCGATCGAGGTGATCCCCGCCTGCCGGTGGGTTGGCTGCGAGTTGGCCCACGTGTTCGAGCCGGTGGTGGAGTAGCGGGTGTGGCCGATGCCGAGATGCCCGTCGAGACCCGCCAGCGACGACTCGTCGAACACCTGCGCCACCAGACCGAGGTCCTTGTAGACGGTGACGGTCTCGCCGTTGGAGGTGGCGATCCCCGCCGACTCCTGGCCGCGATGTTGGAGGGCGAAGAGGCCGAAGTAGATCAGATGTGAGACGCGTTGGGTCGTCGAGTAGGCCGCAAACACACCGCACGCCTCACCGGGCACATCGTCATGGTACGTGGCCTCGGCCGCTCGGAGGGAGGGCTCGTCGTCGATCGAGTCCCAGCTGCGCCCGTCCTCGCCCCAGGCCGCCCACTCGTCGGGTGTCACCGGACGGAACGCCACACGGTCGACGAGGCTCTGCAGAGAACCGCCCGCTTCCAACTCCTCGCGGGCGATGCCGGCCAGCGAGGTCGGGTACAGCGCGCAGGTCACCTGACGCACCCCGTCCCGGTCCACGGGAATGACGGGCATCTCCCCGGCGAGGGAGACCAGACCGCGCAGGGTCTCGACACGGACGAAGGCGTTGTCCACCGCCACCAGGAGGACGTGGTCGGTGTCGGCCCTCTCCAGGGCGTTGGCGAGGCCGGCCAGCGGTCCCGACCCCGGGTCCCGGTCGGGCCACGTCTCGACATCCTCCCGCTCCGGGCCCAGGACGACCACCCGATCGCACACCTCCGCCAGGGCGTCGCTGACGCGATCCAGCATGGTGCGGCCGCCGACCACCACGGCTGCCTTGTCCCTGCCCATGCGGGAGCTCGCGCCCCCGGCCAGGACCGCACCCAGGACCGTCATGACCTCATGGCCTCCGGGATCGCCCCCCGCCATGCTTCGGCCAGAGCGGCCACGGAGACGCTCTCGTCGCCGATCCGCAGGGAGTCGCCGCCCATGACACCGATCCTCCGGCCCAGAGCCGGTGGGTCCCAGCCCGGTGTGACGACCGCCACGAACCGGTGAGGGTCCTCGCCGAACAGCTCGGCGGTGCCCTCGAGCTCGATGGTGGCGCCGACACCCGAAGCGATGCAGATCTCGGCGATCGTCACCGCGAGCCCGCCGTCGGAGACGTCGTGGAGGACGGGCGCGACGTGGGCGAGTCTCACCGCCTCGTCGATCACTGCCAGACCCACCTCGGGGTCCGCGGCGGTCGGTCTCCCGCCGGCGGGGCCGTGGAGACGCTCCAGATGGGACCCGGCGAAGTTGTCGGTCGGCTCGGGGCCGATCAGCCAGATCTCCATCCCGGGCTCCGCCCGGTCGAGCCGGGGCGGAAGGGCCGGCATCGGGTCGGCGAGACCGAGGACGCCGACCACCGGCGTCGGGTTGATGTCAGCGCCGTCGGTCTCGTTGTAGAGCGAGACGTTCCCACCGACGACGGGGATGCCGAGCGCCTCACACGCCCCGGAGATGCCCTCCACCACCTCGACGAGCTGCCACATCACCTCTGGCTTCTCTGGGTTGCCCAGGTTCAGGTTGTCCACGGTGGCGAGCGGCCGGGCGCCGGTGACGGCGACGTTCAGCGCCGCCTCCCACACCAGACGCGCCGAGCCGCGACGCGGGTCGAGGAGGCAGAGTCGGCCGTTGCCGTCGGTGGAGACCGCCAGACCCTTCCCGGTCCCTGCCACGCGGAGCAGCGAACCGTCGTGACCGGGGCCGACCACGGTTCCGAGGAAGAGCATGTGGTCGTACTGCTCATAGGCCCACGCCGCCGACCCGACGCCGGGTTGGCGGAGGAGGTCGAGGAGGGTGTCGATGACCGGGACTTCGCCCGGCTGGAACGGGCGGCTCCACAGATCGTCGAGCCACCCGGGCCGTTCGACCGGCCGGTGATAGAGCGGTGCGTCGTCGGCGAGCGACGCTGCGGGGACGTCGGCGACCAACTCGCCGTCATGGCTGACGACCAGACGGTCGTCGGCGCGCACGGTCCCGATCACCGAGGCGTCGATCTCCCATCTCTCCGCGACCTCGAGCACCTCGTCGACGTTGTCGGGGCGGACGAACGCGAGCATCCGCTCCTGGGACTCCGACATCAGGATCTCGGGGGCGGTCATCCCCGTCTCGCGGAGGTGGACCCGGTCGAGGTCGACGTCCATCCCGAGACCGGCCCGGCCCGCCGGCTCGGAGGTGGCGCACGACAGCCCGGCCGCGCCGAGGTCCTGGATGCCGGCCACCAGGTCGCGCTCGTACAGCTCGAGACACGCCTCGATCAGCTTCTTCTCCTCGAACGGGTCGCCCACCTGGACGCTGGGACGCTTGGTGGCGGCCTCCTCGTCGAAGGAAGCCGACGCCAGCACGGAAGCGCCGCCGATGCCGTCGCGGCCGGTGGCGGCGCCGAGCAGGACGGCGACGTTGCCCGGCTCCCCAGCGGTGCCGAGGACCAGTTGCTCCTTGCGCAGGATTCCCAGACACATCACGTTGACCAGGGGGTTGCCCGAGTAGCAGTCGTCGAACTCGATCTCGCCTCCGAGGGTCGGGACGCCGACGGCGTTCCCGTAGCCGGCGATGCCTCCGACCACCCCGTTGAACAGGTAACGGTTGCGGGGCTGGTCGAGCGGCCCGAACCGGATCTGGTTCCAGAGGGCCACCGGTCGGGCACCCATGGTGAAGACATCCCGGAGGATGCCGCCGACACCGGTGGCCGCCCCCTGGTACGGCTCCACGAACGAGGGGTGGTTGTGGCTCTCGATGCGGATGGCGGCGAGCCAGCCGTCGCCGATGTCGACGACACCGGCGTTCTCCCCGGGGCCGACCACGACCCACGGCGCCTCGGTGGGGAAGCGACGGAGATGGGCGCGTGATGACTTGTAGGAGCAGTGCTCCGACCACATCACCGAGTACATGGCCAGCTCGGCCGGCCGGGGCTCGCGGCCCAGGATCGAGACGACCGACCGGTATTCCTCCTCCGTCATGCCGAGCTGGGCGTAGACGGGGGTCTCCATGGTCGTCATGCCGGGACCGAAGCTCGCAGGGATCGCACGAAGCCCTCGAGGAGGACGAGACCGTCGTCGGAACCGAGCAGCGGGTCCGACGCCCGCTCGGGATGGGGCATGATCCCGACCACGTTCCCGGCTTCGTTGGCGACTGCGGCGGCGCGGTCCTGTGACCCGTTGGGGTCGTCGGCGTAACGGACCACGACGCGGCCGGTGCGGGCGGGGTCGACCCAGTTGCCCTCATAGGAGTTGAGCGGGATCCGCAGCATCTGACCCGGCTCGGCCGCGGCGGTGAGGACCGTGCCGGTGTCCACCACCTCGACCTCGACGAAGCGGCAGATGAATGCCAGGTCGCGGTTGGCGATCAGCGCGCCGGGGAGCATCCCGGCCTCACAGAGGATCTGGAACCCATTGCAGATGCCCAGCACGGGCTTGCCGCTCTCCGCCATGCGCCGGACCGGCTCCATGATCGGGGAGAGGGCGGCTATGGCCCCGGTGCGGAGGGCGTCGCCGTGGGCGAAGCCACCCGGGAGGACCACGCCGTTGAAGCCTTCGAGGTCGGTCTCCCTGTGCCACACCAGTTCGGGCTCGGCGCCGAGGGTGCCGAGGGCCCGGACGACGTCGTGCTCGCAGTTGCTGCCCGGGAACACCGCGACCGCGACCCTCATCCCAGGATCTCCACCTCGAAGTCCTCCAACACGGGGTTGGCCAGCAGCTTCTCACACATCTCGACCACCCTGCGGCGCACCTCGCCCGGGTCGTCCCCGGCGATCTCGAGGTCGATGACCCGGTTCATGCGCACTTCCTGCACATCCTCGAAACCCAGATCGTGGAGGGCGCGCATCACGGTGTGCCCCTCGGGGTCGGCGATCTCGGAGCGCCGGTCGATGGTGACGCGGACCTTCATCGGCTCAGGTACTCGTCGAAGGAGCGGCCGGTGATCCGCTCGTAAGCCTCGATGTAGCGGGCCCGGGTGCCGGCCACTATCTCGTCGGGCAGGTCTGGTGCAGGCGGGGTCTTGTCCCAGTCCCGGGTCTCCAGCCACTCGCGCACGTATTGCTTGTCGAAGGACGGCACGTCCGATCCGGGCTCCCATCGGTCGGCCGGCCAGTAGCGGGACGAGTCGGGCGTGAGGACCTCGTCGATGAGCAGCAGTTCCCCGTCGGAGAAGCCGAACTCGAACTTGGTGTCGGCGAGGATCACGCCCCGGTCCGCGGCGTAGTCGGCGGCGCGCCGGTAGATGTCGATCGAGCGCCTGCGCAGCTCCTCGTAGAGGTCGTCACCGAGGATCTCCCGTGCGGTGGCCTCGTCGATGTTGACGTCGTGACCCGAGGCCTCCTTGGTGGCCGGTGTGAAGATCGGCTCGTCCAGCTTGTCGGCGAGACGGAGGCCCGCGGGCAGGTGCTCCGTGGTCGGCCCGCCACCATCGCGGTACTCCCGCCACGACGAGCCATACAGGTACCCCCGGACGACGCACTCCACGGGGATGACCTCGGCCCGCCTCACCACCATCGCCCTGCCATGCAGCCAATCGAGATCGTCATCGGTGAGCCCGGGGATCCCGGACAGGTCGGTGCTCAGGAAGTGATTCGGGGTGTCGAGGTACTCGAAGAAGTGGAGGCTGAGACCGGTGAGGACGCGGCCCTTGTCCGGTATGTCCTGGTTGAGGACCACATCGAACGCCGAGATCCTGTCGGTGGCCACGAAGAGGAGTCGATCCGCATCGATCTCGTAGATCTCCCGCACCTTGCCCGATGCGATGTGGGGTAGGGCCAGCACGTGGCGCGATCGTAGCGGACGGTGGTCCCCGCCCGGAAAGGGCCGAACTTCCCTGACGCAGGGCGGTGCACGCTGCCAGACTTGGCTGCACAGAAAGGAGTCCCTTCCATGAAGGTCAGAGAGTTGATGACCACAGAAGTGGTCAGCGTGGGTCCCGACGACCCCATCAAGGAGGCAGCCCGGCTCATGGTCGAGTCCGGTGTGAGCGGCATCCCCGTGGTGGACGACGACGGCCGCCTCGTCGGGATCATCACCGAGGCCGACTTCGTCGCCGGCGAGGCCGGTCGTCGGGCCGAGCAGCGCGCCGGGTTGCTGCGCTTCCTCCTCAACCGCCAGGTCATCGGTGACGAGGAGCTCACGGTTGCCGACGTCATGACCCGGGACGTCATCACCATCGGCCCGGACGACGATCACACCGAGGCCGCCCGTCGCATGGAGCGAGAGGGCGTCAAGCGTCTCGTGGTCACCCAGGACGAGCAGGTCCAGGGGATCGTCTCCCGCGCCGACATCATGCGGGCCTTCACGCGCTCCGACGAGGCGATCGTCGCCGAGATCAAGGAGCACGTGATGCGCAACATCCTCTGGGTCGATCCCGACCTGGTCGAGGTGACGTCCACCGACGGCAACGTCGTCCTCGACGGCCGTCTCCCCAACCGGTCCGACGCCAACCTGCTGGTCGAGTTGACCCGCCGCGTCGACGGCGTGGCATCCGTCACGGATCACCTGCAGTGGGAGTACGACGACAGCAAGGGCGACTTCACCTCACCGCCGCCGGAGATGCCCCGCCCCAATTGGTGATCGTCCAGCGTTGACGCGGCGATTTAGCATCACCTGCGGGTGCGGCTCATCCACTTCGTCGTATTTCACCCGTGGCGGACGCTGGTCGTCCTCCTACTGGGGACCCTGCTCGGATTCACGGGCTTCTACGCCTATCAGGTGACGGCGACCTTCGGTGACATCACCGAGGAGTCGTTCCGCCCCGAGGCTGCCCGGGAGGCGATCGAAGCGGAGCAGCAGGTGGATCCCGGAGTCGGCGGACTCATCGCGGGCGATGCCCTCGATCCCGTCGACTTCGGCCCCGTGGAGCCCGAGTATCCGAACGCATTCGGGGAGCCCATCCCGGATGAGGTGTTCGAGTCGTATCTCCTGCTGGGGTCGGACGCGTCTGGCGCGCTGGCCGACTCGATCATCTACGTGCTGCGGCCGGCCGTGGGCGGCGCCCCGATCATGGTCAGCCTTCCCCGCGACCTCTACGTCTGGAACCTGTGCAAGGAGCGGTACACGAGGATCAACGAGGGACTGGGCGGGTGTCGCGGGACCGCGTCGGGCCCGGAGATGATGGCGATCATGGTCGAGGACTACACGGGGATCCCGGTCGACCACCTGGCCCGCATCGACTTCGGCGGCTTCGCCCGTCTCATCGATCTGATGGGCGGGATCCAGGTCTGTGTGGACAACCCGACGCGCGACATCAAGTCCCACCTGCAGATCGACGACCCCGGCTGCCGGGTCGTGGACGGCACCACTGCTCTCGCCTGGGTGCGCTCGCGTCATGGCGAGGAGTTGGTCGACGGGGAATGGAGACCGGCGGGCCAGTCCGACTTCACCCGGCAGACGCGTCAGCAGGATGTGTTGTTCCAGTTGGCGGCGAAGGCGGCGAGCTTCACGTCACCCACCAACCTGGTCAGCCGTCTCTCCGCGGTCTCCAGTTCGATCCGTCTCGACTCCGGCTGGTCGTTCGGTGAGGCGGTCTCCACCGCATGGCGCTACCGGGGCATCAAGAAGGCCGACGTGATCAGGTTCCGGATCGATGTCTCCAACATGCGCAGCCCGCAGGGGGCGGCGGTGCTCACCCCCAATCGCACGTTCACGGATCAGCTCCGTGAGGTGATCGACCTCGACGCCCTACTCGAGCGTCAGGCCTGAGAGACGCTCGAACACGACGTCGGTGCCCCGGATGACCCCCCCGGCGGCGAACCACGAGTCCACGGTCGATTCGTCGACCCCGAGCTCGGGATCGGAGACGAGCAGGTCACGCAGGGTGCCCTCGCCCTCCCACACCCGCATCGCCGCACCCTGGACCACCCGGTAGGCCTCGTCGCGGGTGCGACCGGCGCCGACGAGCCCGAGCAGGGCCGCCTGGCTGTAGACGAGGCCGTTGGTCGACTCGAGGTTGGCCAGCATCCGGTCGGTGTCGACCACCAGGCCATCGATCAGCGACTGCGCCTTGGTCAGCATGTAGTGGAGCGTGATCGAGGCGTCGGGGAGCACGACGCGCTCCGCCGAGGAATGGGAGATGTCCCGCTCGTGCCACAGCGCCACGTTCTCCAACCCCACCTGGGAGTAGCCGCGGAGCAGGCGCGCCATCCCGGTGAGCCGCTCCGACAGGATGGGATTCCGCTTGTGGGGCATGGCCGACGAGCCCTTCTGCCCCTCGCCGAACGCCTCCCTGACTTCGCCCACTTCGGAGCGCTGCAGGTGGCGGATCTCGGTGGCGATCCTCTCCATGGTGGCGCCCACCAGGGCGACCGTCGCGAGGAACTGGGCGTGACGATCCCGGGCGGTCACCTGGGTGGACGCCGGTTCGATGTCGAGACCCATCCGGGAGCAGACGTGGGCCTCGACCTGGGGTGGGACGTGGGCGTAGTTGCCGACGGCTCCGGAGATCTTCCCGACGGCCACCGTCCTGCGGGCCGCAGCCAGGCGCTCGTGATCACGGGCCAGCTCGAACGCCCAGCCTGCGAGCTTGAGGCCGAACGTGGTCGGCTCCGCCCAGATGCCGTGGGTGCGTCCCACCATGAGCGTCTCGCGGTGCTCCATGGCGCGGCGGCGCACGGTCTCGAAGAGATTGCGGGTGGCATCGATCAGCAGGTCGGTTGCCTCGGCGAGCTGGGCGCCCGTGGCGGTGTCGAGCACGTCCGACGAGGTGAGGCCGTAGTGGACCCAGGCGGCGGCGTCACCGCCGGCTGCCGAGCCCAGGAGGTCGACGAACGCGGCCAGGTCGTGATTGGTCACCTTCTCCCGCTCGGCGACCTGTTCCGGTGTCGGGCAGGGTGCCGCATCGACGGCGGCGGCGGTCCCTTCGGGGACCCGCCCCAGCTTCTCCCAGGCCTCCAGCGCCAGGACCTCGACGCGTTTGAGCATCTCCAGACGGCGCTGTTCGGACCAGACTGCACCCATCTCGGGCAGGGTGTACCGCTCGATCACGGCAGCACCGTACCTGACTCGTGGTGTCCGGGATTCGGCGTAGGGTGCCAGCCCTCATGACTGTCATCGCCGCCGATCAAGCGCGTCGACTCGCCCTCGCCGCCCAGGGGTTCAACGGGGCGCGGCCCCCCGGCCGTGTCGACGTGCGCCATTTCCGCAAGGTGATCGACACCATCGGGGTCGTCCAGCTCGACTCGGTGAACGTGCTGGCCCGGACCCACTATCTGCCGTTCTTCTCCCGGCTCGGCCCCTACGAGCGGCGGCGTCTCGACGACTGGATCTGGGGCTCGGGTGAGATGCTCGAGTACTGGGCCCACATGGCATCGGTCGTCCCGGTCGAAAACCACCGCCTGTTCCGCTGGCGAATGGAGAACGAGGGGATCTGGCGCGTGTTCCAGAAGGTGCTGGAGAAGAAGCCCGACTATCTCGAGCTCATCCTGGCCGAGGTCCGCGAGCGGGGACCGCTGCAGACCAGCGACCTGACCGACCCCGGCCACAAACACGGGGACGACCCGATGTGGAACTGGAGCGAGGGCAAGGCGGCCCTCGAGTGGTGGTTCTTCAAGGGTGAGCTGGCGACGGCTGCCCGTCCCAACTTCGTCCGGATCTACGACGTCAAGGAGCGGGTGATCCCCCGGGAGGTCCTGGACACCCCGACGCCACCGGAGGAGGAGGCCAAGGCGGAGCTGCTGGTGATGTCGGCTCGGGCCCTGGGCATCGGGACCGCCGCCGATCTCGCCGACTATTACCGGATGCGACACGTGGGCAAGCTGCTCGAGCGGCTCGTCACGGAAGGGAGGCTGCGCAAGGTGCAGGTGCAGGGCTGGCGCCAGCCGGCGTACATGCACCCCGAGACCGTGATCCCGAGACGGGTCTCCGCCACCGCGCTCCTGTCGCCGTTCGACAACCTGGTCTTCAACCGGGACCGCGTGGAGCGGCTCTGGGACTTCCACTACCGGATCGAGATCTACACCCCCGCGCCGAAGCGGGTGTACGGGTACTACGTGCTGCCCTTCCTGCTCGACGGCCACCTCGTGGGCCGGGTCGACCTCAAGGCCGATCGGGCCAATCGCGCGTTGCTGGTGCGGGGCGCATACGGGGAGCCCGGCATGGACCGCGTGGCGGTGGGCCGCGCCCTGCGTCAGGAGCTGGAGTCGATGGCCGTCTGGCTCGACCTGGACGACGTCGTGGTCGGCGACAGAGGCGACCTGGCCAAAGTCTTGTCCCCCTGAGCCTTGGCGAAGGGGGAGGGGGCCCCACGGCTCGCCGTGGGGTAGGGGGCAGTGCCCAACCCGTAGATCACCAGGTTTCTGAGAGACGGTCCGCGTAGAACTCCAGGGCGCGGCGGTAGCGCAGGATCGACTCGTCGTCCGTGTGCTCGACGAGCACCTTGAGCAGCTGTGACACCGCCTCCTCGGAGCGACCCAGGTTGTGCAGGGTCATCGCCCGGAACACCAGGAGCTCCGGTGCTCCGGGGAACGTCTCCAGGCCACGATCGAAGGTGTCGAGGGCTTCCTCGTACCGACCGATGGCGCGATAGGTGCTGCCCAGCCCGAGATGGGCGTTGTGCAGCTCGTCGCCCTCGAGACCCGTGGCGATCGCCTTCACGTAGTGGGGCACGGCCTCATGCTCGAGGCCTTCGCCGTCGTAGGCACAGGCGACCAGGTAGTTGAGCCGGGCGTCGTCCGGTTCCCGCTCCAGCTCGGCGAGGAGCCCGTCGAGATCAGGCGAAGGCATCGAGACCGGTCAGGGACTGCCCGATCACCAGCGTGTGGATCTCGTTGGTCCCCTCGTAGGTGTAGACGGTCTCGAGGTTGGCCATGTGACGGAACACGGGATACTCCAGGGTGATCCCGTTGGCGCCCAGGATCGACCGGGCGGTCCGGGCCACCTCCAGGGCGTGGCGGACGTTGTCGA
>JAGFIR010000022.1 GCA_024103415.1 Acidimicrobiales bacterium | reverse complement strand
GCCCCCATAGCTGTTCCGTCTGCGTCGTCATTCGTCGTTGTACCTCGCTCCACAACAAACCAGGTGGGTGCCGAAGCGCCCACCTGACCCGTAAAGCGTCCCGTTTGTCACCCCGATTATACGCATCAGGTCACGGTTCCCGCGGTCGGTCCGGAGCGACCCCGTGACGGACAAAACCGGGCCCCGGACCATCCGACCCCTACGGTGCCGCCCCACTATGACCAACCCCCACCGTTTCCGGGCGAAGATCACCGTCTTCGCCCTCGTCATGGCGTCGATCGTCTCGGCCTGTTCGGGCTCGTCGGCCAACCCCACCACGACCACCATCGCAGGCGAGACGACGACCTCCGGGCCGGTGCCGTCCACCACCCCGCCGGCCTCCGCCCCGGACGCTTCCGGGAGGGGTTCACTCGGCTCTCCCCTCGCCGTCGGCAACGGCTTCTCCTACACGATCGGCGGCGCCTCGTGGAGGGGCCAGCTCCACGGTCTCGTCGCCACCGACCCGATCGACGTCACCGGCATGACCGTCCCCGAGGGCCAGTGCGCCGCCGTGGTCGGCGAGGTCACACTCGACGAACTCCCCGACGGATACCTGACACCCGACTTCGGACAGTTGCCCTTCGTCGGTCTGCTCGCCGACGTAAACGTGCTGGCCCGTCCGTCGCACTGTGCGGGCCTCGAGGGCGACGGCTACCTCCCCTTCGGGTCCGCCGTCGCTCCGGGGACCACATTCTCCTTCTATGTCCCCGTGCTGATTTCCGAAGGGGTCAGTGCGATCGTCATCGACCCGACGACCGAGCCCGCCTACTTCTACGAGCCGACCGTGATCACGGACCTCCCCGCCGCCACCTACGTGGCGGGCGACTACCTGGCCGGGCTGGAGGTCATGGAGATGGGCACCGGCGAGACCGTGTCGGCCACGTACATGGGCCAGACCTGGGAGGTGGCGGTGACCGGCCTCGTCGAGATCGATCCCGACCCCGGCGAGCCGGGGCGTTGTTTCGCCCTCATCGGCACGATGGTCCCGCCGAACGACGGCGAGGAGTTCGCCTATTGGGAGTTCGAGAGCTTCGGGGTGATGTACGACGGCAGACGGCATGCCGACCTCGGTTCGAGTTGTGACACCTCCGCGCTTCAGGACGCCGGGTACACGCGGACCTCGTTCGAGGTCCCGACGGGCGCACCGCATGCGTTCTTCGAGGCGTACCTGATCCGGGATGCGAGGGACGGGCGCGACCCGGAGGCCGTCCACCTGGCGGGCGAACATGGCGAGACGGTGGCGCTGTTCACACCGACGATCCTGGCGTCCATCCCCACTCCATGACCTTCTCCCCCGTGGAGCGCCAGCGAAACGGGGGAGAAATCCGTGGCGCGCTCCAAAGGCCTGTCAACGGATGTCGAGAAGGAGCGAGATCATCTCCTTGATCTCAGCGAGGGCGACTGGACCGACGTTGCCCAACACCGCATCCACTCTCCCGACGGAAACCGCCCGTATCTGGTGACATTGCGCCGCCGACGTGACACTCAGCCCATTGCTGAGGTCCGGCTCGATCTCGATCTCCGACATCAGCTTCCGCAAACGGGAAGCGAGAGGGACAACGTGGATGACTGCCGGCTCCCGCTCGAGAACCCTCTGCGCGGTGACGACGACCGCCGGCCGGGACATCCCGGCCTCTCTGCCTCGAGGCGTGCCGAGGTCGAGGGCTACGACGTCACCCGAGGTCAGCATCGAGCCACTCGGTGTCCTCGGTGCTGAGTTCGCGATGCAGGTCCTGGCCAATCATCTCCTGCCGCAGACCCTTTACCGCTATGGCGACGGTGTCACCCACCGTCGTGCCGAGGCTGCGAGCGAGCTCCTTGAGCTCATCATGGGTCGACCGATCGATCCGCACACTGGTGCTAGCCATACCTACAGCATACAAACTTGCATGCACATATGCATACAGGTCTACAGGACTTCTCCTGTGAAGCGGCATCGAAATGGGCATGGACGATGACTTCCCAAAGGACTTCTCCCCCGTGGAGCGGCAGCGACAGGGGGCACTGACGATGACCCCCCAAAGGACTTCTCCCCCGTGGAGCGGCAGCGAAACGGGGGAGTACGGCCGAAGGCCGGGAGGGGGCGCGAGCGAAGCGAGCCAGGAGACACCCTGGAGTTTCCCAGCGGTCCTACGGACCGCGCCCCCTCGGCACTTCGTGCCACTCCCCCAGCA
>JAGFIR010000226.1 GCA_024103415.1 Acidimicrobiales bacterium | reverse complement strand
GTCGATCACCCACATGATCCCCTGGACGAGACGCCAGCCCAGGTAGAGAACGGTGAGAGCGATCATCAGTTTGAAAGTGAAGGGCGCCTTGATCTCCTCCTCCGGCGGACCGTCGGTCTCCGGGAGGTGCTCGTCTTTCTGCTGGGGCTCTTCGGTCACTTCTTGCGGTCCCTGGCGATCATGTGGATGGGAGTCCCCGTGAAGTCGTACTCCCGGCGGATTCGGTTCTCCAGGAACCGACGGTAATCGTCTCCGATCTCTCCACCGGAAACGAACAGGACGAAGGTCGGCGGATTGATGCCCGCCTGCACCGCGTACTGGATCTTCGGTCGCCGGCCCCGTCTCACGGGTGGCGGATGGGCCGACACCCACTCCCGGATCTTTCGGTTCAACTCACCCGTCGGGATGCGTCGCGCCCGGCTCTCCAGGACCACCGGCAGCGCGTCGGCGAGACGCCCGACCCGGGAGCCCGTCAGGGCTGACATCCGGATCAGCGGCGCCCACTCGACGAATCCGAGACGGTCCGGGATGGAGCGCTCGGTGATCTCGCGCTGCTCCTCGTCCAGGGCGTCCCACTTGTTGATGAGGATGATCAGACCGGCCCCGGCTTCGATGATCTCGTTGAGGATCCGCTGGTCCTGATGGGTGACCCCTTCGGTGGCGTCCACCACCATCAGCGCCACATCCGCCGAGGCCAGGGCGTCGCGTGCCCGGAGGACGGCGTAGAGGTCGGCGTCCTCGCTGATCTGGGGTCTCCGCCGGATCCCGGCCGTGTCGACGATGACATACGGCTCGCCGTCGATCTCCACCTCGACGTCAATCGGGTCGCGGGTCGTGCCGGGGACGTCGGAGACGATGACCCTCTCCTCCCCCGCCAGCCTATTGAGGAGCGTGGACTTGCCGACATTGGGCCTGCCCACGATCGCCAGCTTCGGAGGCCCCGGCTCCTCCTCACGTTCCGGGACGTCCGGGAACTCGGCGACCATCCGGTCGAGAAGATCGCCGATGCCGCGACCATGGAAAGCACTCACCGGATGGGGCTCCCCCATTCCCAGCGACCACAGACGGGCCGCCTCCAGTTCGGTGGCGTCGCTGTCGGCCTTGTTGGCGACCACGATGACCGGCAGACCGGAGCGCTTCAATATCTCGGCGACACCCATGTCGTCGTCGGTCAACTCGGTGGTCACATCCACCACGAAGAGCACCACGTCGGCGCCCGTGAGCGCCGCCTCCGCCTGCTCCCGGATCGCCTTCTCGATCGGGTCGCCCGGCTTGGCCTCCCATCCACCCGTGTCGATGAGGAGGAAGTCACGCCCCGCCCAGTCGGCTTCGAACTGGCGACGGTCTCGAGTGACACCCGGCATCTCCTCCACAACTGCCGAGCGAGACCCGATGATGCGGTTGACCAGGGTCGACTTCCCGACGTTCGGGCGTCCGACCACCGCCACGACCGGTAGTGAGCTCATGGCCCGGTCAAGCCGAGATCAGACGAAGGGCCTCGGTC
>JAGFIR010000222.1 GCA_024103415.1 Acidimicrobiales bacterium | reverse complement strand
CAGCCTCCCGGATGCGTGCTGGAGCGAGAGGTCGAAGTAGGGAGCGACCACGGGGCTCGAGGTCATGGCCTCGAGCAGCCTTGGCCGGATCTCCCGGGGATGCAGGTACAGGAGGCGGATGGAGCGCAGCCCCGGGATGTCGGAGAGGTGGTCGAGGAGGTCGGCCAGGGTCCCGGGCGCACCGATGTCCCTTCCGTAGGCCGCCAGGTCCTGCGCCACCAGCACGATCTCGCTGACCCCCGCGGCCACGAGGCCCCGGGCCTCCTCACGGATCTCGTGGGGCCGTCGGGAGCGCTGCTTCCCCCTGATCGAGGGGATGGCGCAGAAGGTGCATGGCTTGTCGCAGCCCTCGGCCACCTTCAGATAGGCGTAGGGAAGGTCGGACAACGGTCGCCCGACCGCGTGCAGGATGTCCATGATCGGTCGGCGGCGGATCTGCACCGGCTGCCAGCCGGTGAGCTGGTCGAGGATGCCCACCAGCTCGCCGTAGCGATCGATGCCGACCACGGCGTCGACCTCGGGCAACGCCGAGCCGAGCTCCGATCCGAAGCGCTGGGCCATGCAGCCGATCACGATCGCCTTGGAACCCGGGCGTCGACGCTCGCCCATCTCCAGGATGGTCTCGACGGACTCGGCTCTCGCCTCCTCTATGAAGGCGCAGGTGTTCACCATGACCACGTCGGCGGTCTCGGGTGATCGGGCCATGACGTAACCGGCCTCGGCGGCCATCGCCAGGACCTTCTCGGAGTCGACCTGGTTCTTGGCGCAGCCGAGTGTCGTCAGCCAGACGGTCGGGGCGCTCACCGGGTCCGCACGCCCTCCACCACCGCGAGCATCCCCTCGGCGGCAACCGCATCGGCCAGGGCGTTCCAGGTGGAGGTGGTCACCTCACCGTCGCTCTCGAGCTCCTGGCAGGCCAGATGGACGATGTCGGCGAGTGGCCCGAGCCCGGGGTCGATCGCAGTGGCTTCCGCCATGAAGGTGCGGGCCGATGCCGGGTCGTCCCGACCCAGCGCCCTGATCGCCTCCTCGGCCGCCGCCCGGGCCCGCCCTTCCACGCCTCAGATCTCGGTGAACAGGTACCGGCGGAGGATGTTGATGCGGTCCTCGAGGGTCGACGGGTCCAGATACCAGAGGACCGCCGCCACCGTGGAGAGCAGCGGGTTGCCGTCCTGGGGGGTGAAGGAGAACCCGACGATCTCGTTCCCGTTCCGCACCGCCAGGCTCTCGAGGGACACGACGGCCTGGCTCATGATCCGCCCGTACCAGCCGTGGTCACGGCCGAACGAGAACACCTGGTTGGCCGATCGCTTCTGAGTGACGGCGATGCGGGTGTTGGCGGCGAGACGGTCACGCACCTCGTCGAGATCGATCTCCCGGTCCAGCGTCAGCGAGAAGTGGAGCGAGTGCATGTACTGCGTGTTCAGCTTCACCGCCGACGAGAACACATTGAGGTCGTAGCCCAGCGTGGAGAACAGGTCGTGGGCGTCCCGTGCGTGGTGGGTGCCGAAACGGTCGTCACCGTGGGAGCCCACGGTCGGGCTGGCAACGAAGCCCCCGTCCTGGGAGATGTCGTTGGCGCGGCGCATGCAGAGGAAGCGACCGTCGACCAGGTGGTTGGTCCCGTCCGGGTCCATGGCGAGTGCCTTGATCAACACGGCGATGTTGTGGGTGTTGCACGAGACCACCTGGATGAAGCGGTCGTGGTTCGGGACCAGGGCCTCGTCGTTGACCCCGCGGGCGTACATCTTGCCGAAGCCGTACTCGGAGCCCTGTGCGATGAACCCGACCGGGGTCTTCGCCTTCTCGTACATCTCCTCCTTGTTCTGGTTGCCCACCGGCGTGCAGTCGATGACGACATCGGCGCGTTCGATCGCCTCCATCGCCTCGTACTTCGGCGAGTGGCCCAGTTCCTCGAAGGTGGCCTTGCGGTTCTCGTCGACTGCCAGCACGGCACCCCGACGGACGAGGTCGTTCACCTTCGCCTTCTCGGTGACGAGCGGGGTGCGCTTGTGGAAGGTCACCTCGTCGATTCCGAAATGCTCCTTGTTGTCAGCGAGGAGGCCGATCAGGGGCTCGCCGATCGTCCCGGTGCCAACGACATGGACGGTCTTCATCTCACTTCTCCAGGTTCGGGCGTACGTCTTTCAGCCTACCCGCGCCGGGCACCGCCGAATCACCGGGAGAGGCTGCCCGGTCGCGCCAGGCCCGGCCATACAATCGCCCGCCACATGACCACACCCGTGCCTCTCGAAGTGCGTCGCTACTCCGGGCCGGCGGTGGTGGCCTTTCTGGAGGACGTGGCCCGGCTCCGCATCACCGTGTTCCGTGACTGGCCCTATCTCTACGACGGCGACATGGGATACGAGCGTGACTATCTCGCCGCCTACGCGGCATCACCGCGCAGTGTCTTCGTGCTCGCCTTCGCCGGCGACGAGGTGGTCGGCGCATCCACCGGGATCCCCCTGGCCGAAGACTCCGCCGAGTTCCAGAAGCCGTTCCTGGAGCGTGAGATGGACGTGGAGACGGTCTTCTACTTCGGCGAGTCGGTCCTGCTCCCCGAGCACAGGGGTCGCGGTGTCGGCCACGCCTTCTTCGACCATCGCGAGACCCACGCCCGGGAGTTGGACGGGTTCACGACGACCGCTTTCGCCGCGGTGGACAGGGACGACGACGACCCGCGTCGTCCCGCCGGCTACCGGCCCAACGACGCGTTCTGGGAGAAGCGCGGCTACCGCCGGCAGCCCGGGATGACCATGCACCTCGGCTGGAGAGAGGTCGGTGTCGGGGACGTCGATCACCCGCTGACCTTCTGGCTCCGGGCCCTGGAGACCGGGTGAGCCTGGGTGTGGCCGCGGCCCGATGGCCGGTCGGAGAACCGCTCACGTTCGGCGACTTCGCCGATCGCATCCGGGCCGCGGTCGGTCACGCCACCGAATCGGGAGCCCGGGTGGTGGTCCTCCCCGAGTACCTGTCGCTGGAGTTGGCCGCCACCTTCGACGACGGGGTGAGGGCCGACCTCCTGGGCTCGCTCGCCGCCATCCAGGTGCACCGGGAGGCGTGGATCGACCTCTTCTCCGGTGTGGCCCGGGAGACCGGAGCGGTCGTGCAGGCCGGGAGCTTTCTCCTCGCGGTCGACAGCGGGCGATACCGCAACCGGGCCGACCTATTCACCCCGGCCGGCCGTCACCACTGGCAGGACAAGCTGCAGCTGACAGGCTTCGAGAAGGACACCGGCGTCATCGAGCCCGGCGACGAGCTGAAGGTCTTCGACCTCGACGGGCCGAGCGTGGGCATCGCCGTCTGCTACGACGTCGAGTTCCCCATCCAGGTGCGCGCCCAGCGGGAGGCCGGAGCCCGGCTCATCCTCGTCCCGAGCTGCACCGACACCGAGACCGGGGCCGCCCGGGTTCGAGTCGGGTGCATGGCGCGGGCGCTGGAGAATCGCTGCTACGTGGTGCGCTCGGTGACCGCGGGCGCCGCGCACTGGAGCCCGTGGCTCGACCTCAACGCCGGAGACGCCGCCATCCACGGGCCGATCGACGCCGGGTGGCCGGACGAGGGCCTCATCGCCACCGCGACGGGCGACACACTCTGGGCGATCGCCGAGCTGGATCTCGAGGCGCTCGACTCGACTCGGGACCGGGCCGAGGTCGGGCTCGACGCCGACTGGCACGAGCAGCTCCGCCCGGAGCTGGCGACGGTGCGCGTCTACCGGGACTGACCGGCCGTCCCTGGCGTGGCCGCCGGAGGATCCGTACGCTCCGGGCAATGGACTGGACACTGGAAGTAGCCGTCGTCCCCGTCGGCGACATAGATCGGGCCGTCTCGTTCTATCGGGACCAGCTCGGATTCGACCTGGACCACGACCAGGTGATCGGCGGGCACCGCATCGCCCAGCTGACCCCACGGGGCTCCGGCTGCTCCATCGCCGTGGGTGATCTGCCGGCGATGCGTCTCATGGAGCCGGGAACCCTCAAGGGGCTTCAACTCGTGGTCCCGGACATCGAGCGGGCGCACCGGGAGCTCGTCGAGCGGGACGTCGCAGTCAGCGACATCACCGTGCTCGCCCCGGACCGCGACGGCGGCAGGTTCTTCTGGTTCGACGATCCCGACGGGAACGGCTGGGCCGTGCAGGAGATCAAGGCCCGGGCCGAGCGCCCGCTGATCCCCCGCTCCTGAGCTCAGGCTGTCGTCTTGATGAAGTCCCGCAGGTGGCGGGCCAGCTTCTCCAACGAGTCCAGGTGGACGTACATCATGTGCCCCGCCTCGTAGTACTCCATCGAGACGTTCGGCCTCACCTCGGGGTCGAGACCCATGTGACTGAACGTGTACTCGGTTGCGAAGTACGGGGTCGCCAGGTCGTAGTACCCGTTGGCGACGAACACCTTGGTGCCCCTGGACCTCGACATGACCTCCCGCAGGGCCTCCGAGGTGTCCACGTAGGCGTTCTTGAAGTCCTCGTAGTCCCAATTCTGGAGGACGTCCCCGGACATGATCTCGTAGATCTCGTCGGTCTCGAATCCGAGTTCCTGACGAAGGAACTGGTTGAGGGCGGAAGCGGCAACTCCCCCCGTGGCGTCGAGGCTCGGATCGGCCTCGATGCCGTCACCGGCGGGGACGCGATCGATGCCCGTGTATCTCGAGTCGATGCGACCCACCGTCCGTCTTCGGTCCCGCAGCAACTCCTTGCAGAAGCGGAGGATGTTGACGCGGAGGTCGTAGTAGTCGATGTACTCCTCGCTGAGCCCCGTGTACGCGGCCAGCGTCCGGGCGACGCGCTGCCTGGTCTTGGGGTCGAGGTTGTCTCCCTGCGCCAGCGCGGTCCAGTACTCGCCGAGGGCGAACGTCTCCACCTCCTCGAGGAAGTCGCCGAGCTTCGTTGACTGGTGCTTCTTGCCGAGTCGCTCGTGGTACCAGGCGGTGGCGGCGTAGGTGGGCAGGAAGAGCATGTAGGGCAGGTCGTTCCCCGGGGGGAAGAGCTTCCAGGCAACATCCGACTTGACCGTCTGATAGTTCAGGACCGCCGAGATCAGCATGATCCCGTTGAACTCGACGTTGTACCGGGTGAACAGCTCCCGGGCGAGGCCTGCAGCCCGCAGCGTCCCGTAGCTCTCCCCCGCCAGATACTTCGGCGACGCCCACCGGCCGTTGCGGTTCAGATAGCGGACGATGAACGCGGCGAAGGCCTCGATGTCCTTCTTGAAGTGATAGAAGCTCTTGGCGTCGTCCTTGTCTGCCGTGCGGGAGAAGCCGGTCCCCATGGCGTCGATGCAGACGACGTCGCACATGTCGAGGATGGAGTGCGGGTTGTCCACCAACCGGCCCTGCATTCCGATCTTGAACCCGTCGTCATCAAAATGCATCCGCTTCGGGCCGAAGAGGCCGAGGTTGAGCCAGACGGTCGACGAGCCCGGGCCGCCGTTGAAGCAGAAGAGGATGGGGCGCTCCGCGGGATCGGCGTCGTCCTTGACGTAGTCGACGTAGAAGTAGGAGACCTTCTTGTCTCCGACTTCGAACACCTGGGTGGCGGCCCGGGCCGTGTAGGCCGTCTTCTTCTTGCCGAAGGTGCCGGAGAGCTTCTTGGACGCTTCCTTCTCCTCGATCTCGGGCGTCTTCTCCTCGTCCTTGGCGGCCTCGTCCTTGCTTTCGCTCTTGCCTTCGTCCTTGGCCATGCCCGGGAGGGTAGAGCCCGCGGGTCGGTCGATCCCGGAATCCGTCTCCCGCCCCCGTTACGGTCGCATCATGAGCCCATCGCAGATGACCGACGTCCCGGTGGAGGTCCTGCGCAGCCCGCGCCGTCGTCGCACCGCCCAGGCCCGCTTCGAGCAGGGGCGCCTCCTGGTGATGCTGCCGGCAGGCCTGGAGGCGGACGAGGAGGCGCGCCTGGTCGCCGATCTCGTGGCCAAGGTCCGCCGCCGAATCGACTCGGAGGCGGTGGACCTCGAGAAGAGGGCTCGCAGCCTGGCCGCCCGATACCGTCTTCCCCGACCCGAGGAGATCGTCTGGTCGTCCCGCCAGATGCGGAGGTGGGGCTCGTGCACGCCGGCGGATGGGCGGATCCGGATCTCCGACCGGCTCGCTTCGGTTCCGGGGTGGGTGCTCGACGCGGTGATCGTGCACGAGCTCGCCCACCTCGTAGTGCCGGGCCACGGCCACGACTTCGCGGAGTTGGTGGGGCGCTATCCGCTCACCGAGCGCGCCACTGGCTATCTGATGGCTTTGGAGCGGCTGGACGCCGCCCCCGACGTCATGCGTCCGCCGGCTTCTCCGGGATGACGACCGCCATCACGAGGTAGAGGAACAGACCCGGGAAGAACAGCAGGACGTAGCCGATTCGGACCAGGGTCGGGTCCCATCCGAAGTACTCGGCAATGCCGCCGCAGACACCCGCGATGATCCGGTCGTCCCTGGACCGGTACAGGCGCTTGGGCTCGCTCATGTTCATCCTGTCAGGAAGAGCGCAGGTTCTTCCAGATTCTCGATCACCAGTGCCATGAACCGACGACCCTGCGCGCCGTCGATCACACGGTGATCGTACGACAGGGAGAGCGGCATCACGGGGGCGATGACGATGTCGTCCTCGTAAACGAGGGGCTTCGGCTTCGCCATCCCCACCGAGAGGATCGCCGTCGTGCCGTACGGCACGATCGGGGTCCCGTGTCCACCGCCCACGGCTCCGATGTTGGAGACCGTGAAGGTCTGGCCGGTCAGTTCGTCGACGCCGAGGGACCGGGTGCGAGCACCCTCCCCCAGGCGGCGGACCTCGGAGGCCAGCTCGAGGACCCCTTTCGACGCCGCGTCCTTGATCACGGCGACCATCAGGCCCTCGGGTGTATCCACCGCGATCCCGATGTCGATCTTCTCGTGGACGATCAGGTCGTCACCGTCGATGGAGGCGTTGAACTCGGGGAACTCGGCCAGCGCGGGGACCACGGCCTTGATCACCAATGCCTCGATCGGGATCCTGGTTCCGTGCCGGTTGCCGAGGGCGTCGCGCACCTCGAGGAGTCTCGTTGCGTCCACGTCGTCGAACGTCGTGACGTGCGGGATCTCTGCCCAGCTCTTCGCCATGTTGGCGGCGATGGTGCGCCGAAGCCGGCTCATGGGCTGACGCCCGGCACGAAGAGTCGTGCCCGCGGCCGGGGTCGCCTGCGGGGCGGAATCCACCGCCGGCTCCGAGGCCGTCGTGGCGGCGGCCGGAGTGGACGCCGGCGCGGATGCGGCTGCGATGGCCCTCTCCACGTCCTCGCGTGTGATCCGCCCACCGGGCCCGGTCGGGGTGACGGTGGCGAGATCGATGCCGTGGTCGCGGGCCAGCTTACGGACGACGGGCAGGGCCTTGACGCCCTCGGCAGCCGTCGAAGTCGCAGCAGGCTCGGAGGTGAGCAGTTCCGCCTCCTCCGAGAG
>JAGFIR010000199.1 GCA_024103415.1 Acidimicrobiales bacterium | reverse complement strand
AGTCTTTGAGTCCGATCGAACGGACCATCGTCAGGCTCCACAACCAGGGAGCGCCCCTCAGCGAGATCGCCACCCGGATCGGGAAGAAGCCGGGCACCGTTGCCCGCATCATGGAGATGACCCGCTATCGCCTCCACGGTGGCGGCACACCACGCCGCCCGGAAAAGGGGCTCAGTCCCCTGCAGCGAACGGTTCTCAGGCTGCGCGACGACGGCGAGAGCTACGGCGAGATCGGCATCCGCCTCGCCCGTAGCGGCCGACGGATCCAGCAGATCGAGAAGTACGCCCACTTCAAGCTGAGTCAGTCCTGAACTGACTGAAAGGCGAGATCGCGGTCGTCCTCAGACGGCGACTGGTTCGACACGTCCGTGCACTCGCGCGCGTGCCGCGAGGAGGAGGTATCACCCGTTGAAGGAAGAGAGAACAGGCGCGTCCATCGCGGGCTCGCTGCCTTACATGATCTGGGGTCAGGCGATCAACCAGGCGGTGTACATCGTGGCCCGACTGCGGATCGCAGACCTGCTCGAGAGTGGGCCGAAGACGGCCGAGGTGCTGGCGGAGAGAACCGGAGTCGATCCTGTCTACCTGGGCCGGGTGCTCAGGGCACTCACCGGGTTCGACGTCTTCCGGGAGGACGAGGATCGTCGCTTCCACATCGGGTCGATGGGTGAGCGCCTGACCTCGAGTCACCCTCAGTCACTGCGCGCCATGGCGGAGATGAACTCGTCTCCCTTCCTGTGGGGAGCGTGGGGTCGCATGTTCGACGCGGTCAAGAACGGAGCGCCGGCCTTCGACCAGCTCCACGGCGAGTCGCTGTTCGACTATCTCGCCCGATCCCCCGAGGATGCGGCCCTGTTCAACGAGGCGATGTCCTCACGTTCTCTGCCGGAGGGCACCAAGCTCCTCGAGGAGTACGACTTCGGAAGTGCCACCAGGGTGATCGACGTCGGTGGTGGGCACGGAGCCCTGCTCAAGACGATCCTCGAGGCGCACCCTCATCTGACCGGGGTGCTCGCCGACCTCGAAGTCGTGCTCGACGGCGCAGACATCATCCGCAAGTCCGCAGTGGCCGACCGCTGCGAACTGGTGGTGACCGACTTCTTCAAGGAGGTTCCAGCCGGCGGGGATCTGTACCTGCTCAAGGAGATCCTCCACGACTGGAACGACGAACAGTGCCTAACGATCCTCCGCAACTGTCGAAAGGCGATGAGGGAAGGGGGCAGGGTGGTCCACATCGGGGCGGTCCTCGGTCCCTCGAACGTCCCCGACATGGGCAAGTGGACCGACCTCACGATGCTCACATTCCTGCCGGGCAGGGAGCGCACGGAGGCAGAGTTCGAGGCTCTGTACCAGGCGGCCGGGTTCGAGATGACCAGGGTGCTCCGGATCGCCGGCAATTGGGGCATCGTGGAGGGAACGGTCACATGAAGATTCACCCCCGCCGGTGGCGGGGGTGAATTCCGTGCTCTGTGGGGGAAGCTTCTCTAGTAACGGTCCACCGTGTCTTCGTGGACTGCCTCGACCTCGGTGACCCGGGTGGGGAACATCATCGCCGCCAGGAGGCCGAGAAGGCCCACCACGACGTAGAGGAGACCCAGATCGGAGCCACCGCCGAGCGCATCGGACATTGCGCCGGGCTCGATCATCATCACGGCACCGAAGGCTGTGGTGAGGAGCGAGATTCCGGTGAGCTGGCCTCGCACCGCCACAGCCGCTGCCGCCACGAGGAACAGCAGGCCGGCCACGATGTCGATGAGCCCCATGAGGGCCGTGTGCTCGAAACCGAGGACC
>JAGFIR010000214.1 GCA_024103415.1 Acidimicrobiales bacterium | reverse complement strand
GGGCTCACCCGGTGGAGCTTAGGAGCGGTCGGTGAGGACCCGGGCGGGTGGGCGTTCGGCCGGGCTTCACATGGACAGGCCCCTCCAGTGGTTGGTCGTAGACGCCCGCTGAGGGGGCGACTACAGGGTGTTCAGGATCGTGGGCGACCAGGCCTATGAGACGAACACCTGGGACTACGCCCGGAATTGAGGAGTCGGTCGAGGACATCGACACGGTCGTCCAGACCGTCCGATGGGTACATGCCCGGCATGGCCTGTCACCCAGCGAAGCCCGCATCCTCGACCAGCACCGGCAAGGAACGGTCGACATGCAGCACTTCAACGCCGACGACCACATCGCCTACGCCCGCCTCGGCAACGCCGGACTGATCGAAGAGGGCGCCTAGGGCATACGCCTCGAGGGTTACTTGCCGAGGATGCCCCGTACCGTCTTCAACGCTTCGATCAACTGGGAGGTCGTCACCGGTTCATCAGCCTTGGACGTCTTCTCCTCAGCAAACTGGTTGAAGAAGTTGGCGGCGAAGGTGTTCCTGGCCTTCACCCGCTCCTCATCGGACATGTTCACGATGAAGGGCTCCAAAGCATTCAGCTCCATAGCCGACTTGTTGGCCCACCGTTCCTGGCGGCGATGTTGAGCGCTCTGCTGGCCGGCGTATCCCGCGATGGCAAAGACGCCACCGGAGATCACCACAGCTCGGACAGCGTGGAACCAGGTTGAGTCCCCGTTGGCAAACAGAACGATTGCGGTGAGTACGCCGACGACGGTGGCGGCGACCGCGCCGTACCGCCACCCGTCAGCCGTTTTCCGCTCCGACTCGGCCCGCTCGGCGTAGTGGACGCTCGTTGTCTCACCGGCGGTTTCACTGAGGAGTGCTGCGGCCTGACTCTTGTATCGCTCGAGTTCTGCAACCAGTCGCTCGGCTTGGCCGCGCCACTCCTCGCGCGCCTCTTCCTGCGCCGAGTCAAGATCCGACCGGGTCTTGCCGAGATCGTTCAGCAGGGTGTCGAGACTGGATCGAGCCTCTGCGAGGCTGGCCTTCAGTGCGGCCACTTCAGTCTCATGCTGCTTTCGGGTCGTCGCTAGCTCAGCCTCGTGAGCCTTCTGGTCGGCCTCAGCCTGCCTGGTGAGGCGCTGTATCTCCGACTGTGCCTTGGTGACAGCCTGCTCGGCCACTTCCCGGGCCCTGCGTGTGGCTGCCGTGAGCGCCGCGGCCTCAGACTCGCCAGGAACAGAGGGCAGCCGGGTCGCCTCATGGAGCAAGTCGTCTATTGCTTTTTCCGCTGGTGCGAGCGAGCCGTTGTTGGCAGGGTTGTCAATGAACCCACGCAGATTGTCGATCGCTGACTGAGCATGGCGGATCAGTGTTTCGAGGGTCGTCCGAGAGACCAGCAACTCCGGCGCCGTCTCCAGACGCTTGCGAACCATCTCGACTGCTGCGACTACTCGGCGGTCCCGGGCAGCCCACGGCTGTTCGCCATCCGGCTGCGACGTTGAAGCTGCGGTCGAAGAAGTTTCAGCGAGGACGTCGAGGCGCTCGTGAATCTCATGGTCTTCGAGCCAACCGTCGGATCCGGGAGTAGCCAAGGTCAGCCCTTCGGCGGGTGAGGATCGTTGCCGTAACTGTTCTTCTCGCCGATCTTCCCGTCGCGGTTGTGGATCACATGCTCGGTCCCGGACCGCTTCGCCGTCGACCGGCCGGCAGCCTGCGCATCTGACTTCCGATCGAACGTCTTCGACGCCCGAGACGAGCCCTCCCGTACGTTCGCCCACTTCCCGTCACGGGGCACCGTGTGCACCGGTCGTTTGTCTGCCATCACATCACCTCACTTTCCAAACAGGGACGGGGCGGAACATCGAAATGTCCCGCCCCGCCTTCGCTTTCCAGAATGAGAGTGATGGCAAACCCACTCTCAAAACGTGGCAGAAACCGGAATGAGAGCGTGGCATTTCACATCAGCTGCAGCCGGTGGTGTCTCCGCAGGTGAGGCAGACGTAGCAGCTGCCGTTGCGGACCGTCATGTGGCCGCAGTTGGAGCACACCGGTGCGTCGCCCATGTTCTCCTTGAGGGCCAGGTCCTTGATGTCCGCACTCGTTGCCGGGGCGGCAGCGGTTGCCGTGGCGGCGTGCGCCACCTTGACCGCACCGTTCGACACCGGGGCCACGGGCACCTTCACCTCGTCGGAGTCGAGGAGCTCGACGGTCTCCTTGACCAGGTCGACCTCGGTCTCGGCGATGGCGTCCTCGATCCCCAGTTGGATCCCCGCCTCGACGGCCAGGCCCTTCGGGGGCTCTGGCATCTCGCCGTCACGTACCGGCGGCACCTGGGCGAGCTCATCCCGCTGCAGGTACTCGACACCGAGCGCCCGGAACACGTAGTCGATGATCGAGTTGGCCATCTTGATGTTCGGGTGACCTTCCACCATGCCCCGGGGCTCGAAGGTCTGGAACGTGAAGGTGTCCACGAACTCCTCGAGCGGCACGCCGTACTGCAGACCCTTGGACACTGCGATGGCGAAGCAGGAGAGGATGCCCTTGAGCGTGGCCCCCTCCTTGGCCAGGTCGATGAAGATCTCGCCCAGCGTCCCGTCGTCGTACTCGCCGGTGCGCAGGTAGACCTTGTGACCGCCGACCCTGGCCTCCTGGTTGAAGCCCCGACGCTTCGACGGCAGGAGGAACCGCGGCGGCTGCATCCCCTGGGCGTACGCCTGGGTGGGGGAGATGCCGCTCGGGATCTTGCCCCAGTGGATCGCCTTCTCGGTCTCCACCATCTCGGTGATGGCGGCGGCCTCCTCCTCGTTCTCCTCGCCCTCGTCGGCCGTGGAGTTGAGGGGCTGGGCGGCCTTGGAGCCGTCCCGATAGATGGCCATCGCCTTGAGGCCCAGCTCCCAGGACGTCCGGTACGCCTCCTCGATGTCCTCGACGCTCACCTCGTGGGGCATGTTGATCGTCTTGGAGATGGCACCCGAGATGAACGGCTGGGTCGCCGCCATCATCAGGATGTGGCCGTTGTGGTGGATGAACCGCTGGCCGTACTTGCCGTTCCGGTTGGCCGTGTCGAACACCGGGAGGTGCTCCTCGGCCAGGTGCGGGGCGCCCTCGATCGTCTGCCGGCCGCAGATGTGGTCGTTGGCCTCGTTGATCTGTGAGCTGGTGAACCCGAGCTCACGCAGCAGGTTGAAGTCCGGCGCCGTGTACTGCTCCCTGGAGAAGCCGAGCCGCTCCATGGCCTCCTCGCCCAGCGTGTAGGAGTTGAAGGCGAAGCGCAGCTCGAAGGTCGACGGCAGCGTCTTCTCGATCTTGTCGATCTCGGCCTCGGTCAGGCCCTTGGCGGCAAGCGTCTCCCGGTTGATGTGCGGGGCGCCCTCGAAGGTCGAAGTGCCCACGATGTACTCGACGATGTCCTTGATCTGGTCGTCGGAGTAGCCGAGACGACGCAACGCCGGGGTCACCGACTGGTTGACGATCTTGAAGTAGCCGCCACCCGCCAGCTTCTTGAACTTCACCAGGGCGAAGTCGGGCTCGACACCCGTGGTGTCGCAGTCCATGAGCAGGCCGATGGTGCCGGTGGGTGCGATCACCGTCGCCTGGGCGTTGCGGTAGCCGTGGGCCTCGCCCTGGGCGAGGGCGTCGTCCCAAGCATGGCGGGCGCTCTCGAGGAGATCGGGCGGGCACACCGCCGGCTCGATGCCGACGACCGTGTGGCTCACGTCCTCGAACTCGGACTCGTTGTAGGCGGCCCGACGGTGGTTGCGCATCACCCGCAGCATCGCCTCGCGGTTCTCGGCGAACTTCGGGAACGGGCCCACCACGCTTGCCATCTCGGCCGAGGTGGCGTACGCCCGGCCGGTCAGGATCGCGGTGAGGGCGCCGGCGATCGCACGACCCTCATCGGAGTCGTAGGCGATGCCCTGACGCATCAGCAGCGAGCCCAGGTTGGCGTAGCCGAGGCCGAGGGTCCGGTAGTCGTAGGAGCCCTGGGCGATCTCGGGCGACGGGAAGTGGGCCATCGCCACCGAGATCTCCAGCACGATGGTCCACAGGCGGATGGCGTGCTCGTAGGACTCGATGTCGAAGACGCCGGTCTCGTCGTCGTAGAAGCGGACCAGGTTGATCGACGCCAGGTTGCAGGCCGTGTCGTCGAGGAACATGTACTCGGAGCACGGGTTGGACGCACGAATGGGTCCGCCTGCCGGCGAGGTGTGCCACTGGTTGATGGTGGTGTGGAACTGCACGCCCGGGTCGGCGCAGGCCCACGCCGCCTCGGCGATCCGGTTCCACAGGTCACGGGCCTTGACCGTCTTGCGGACCGAGCCGTCGGTGCGGTTGATCAGGTTCCACTCGCCGTCCTCGAGGACCGCCTGGACGAAGTCGTTGGTGACCCGCACCGAGTTGTTGGAGTTCTGGCCGGAGACCGTGGCGTAGGCCTCGCCGTTGAAGTCGGCCGGGAAGCCGCCGTGCTGGATGAGCAGACGGGCCTTGTCCTCCTCGACCTTCTTCCAGTCGATGAACGCCTCGATGTCAGGATGGTCGATGTCGAGGATGACCATCTTGGCCGCACGGCGGGTGGTGCCGCCCGACTTGATGGCGCCCGCGGCGCGGTCGCCGATCTTGAGGAACGACATGACACCGGAGGACTTGCCGCCACCGGACAGACGCTCGTTCTCGGCGCGGATCGCGGAGAAGTTGGAGCCGGCGCCCGAGCCGAACTTGAAGATGCGGGCCTCACGCACCCACAGGTCCATGATGCCGCCCGGGTTCACCAGGTCGTCCTTGACGCCGAGGATGAAGCAGGCGTGCGGGGCGGGCCGGCTGTAGGAGTCGGGGGAGGGGGTCAGCTCGCCGGTCTTGGAGTCGACGTACCAGAAACCCTGTGCCGGGCCGGTGAGGCCGTAGGCGAAGTTGAGGCCGGTGTTGAACCACTGCGGCGAGTTCGGCGCCGCCATCTGGTTGGCCAGCATGTACTTGAGCTCGTCCTCGAAGGCCTGGGCGTCCTCTTCGGAGGCGAAGTAGCCCTCCTTCTCGCCCCAGAACCTCCAGGTGCCGGCGAGACGGTCGAACACCTGACGGGCGGAGCGCTCCGGCCCCAGCACCGGCTTGCCGTCGGCGTCGAGGACAGGGTTACCGTCGGCGTCGAACTGGGGGACACCCGCCTTGCGGAAGTACTTCGAGACCATGATGTCCGAAGCCACCTGGCTCCAGCCGGCCGGGATCTCGGCATCCGTCATCTCGAACACGACCGAACCATCGGGGTTGGTGATCCGCGAGTCGCGGAGCGACCACTCGATGCCCTCGTATGGATCGCGACCGGCCGTGGTGAAGCGACGGGTGATCCGCAGGCCCTGGGTCATCTGAAAACCTCCTCCGCACACCGCCCCCGAGTGGGGCGGGACGACTAGTGACTGACTATCAACACCACAAGATGTAGTGGTCGGCGGGGAAGTGTCCACAACATCTGGTATGGACTACGGCACTGTAATTACACCAGCGTCATTGGTCAAGCACCATTTGTCCACAGGGCGAAAACCCAGCCGGGAAGCCCTTTTCGACCCCCATCCGGCCTGATTTGCGCTCGACGACGGCGCGCGTCAGGTGGGCGGAAGGGCCGTTGCGGGGAAGTGGGCGTCGCCCTGGGGGAAGCGAGGGTGAAGTTAGGCGAGACGCGCCGAAACGGCCAGCGGAGTCCCCGCCTAGTTTTCGCGACCCCGGAACAGGATCATGCTGGCGTCCTCGTGATGGACCACCTGGGTGATCTCCCCGGACTCGTCCACCCGGTAGATCCCGTCGGGGTCGTTCTGGCCTCGGGTCCACACCGCGAGATGGAGCATCCCGTCGGCCACGGCGATGTCCTCGGCGCCGAGGTCGTCGGGCAGGGGGAGCCGGGTGATCCGTCCGGCGTCGACAACGGTGAGGCTCCGTCTCTCGTCGACGTGGATCGACGACCAGATGCGGTCGAGCACGAACAACCGGTCCCCGTCGACGGCTGCCTTGAACCCGTATCCGCTTCCTGCAAGCTCGTCGACCACGACCCCGCTCGCCGGGTCGAAGAAGAGGAGGTCCGCCCCGGCGGCGAGGAAGGCAGCGTTGTCCAGGGCGAGGACCCTTCCGTCGGGGAGCGCGGTCAGGGACCATACGGTGGTGCCGGGTCCGAGGTCGAGGGCCCCCGCCAATTCGAAGGAGGGGTCGAACCACCACAGGGTGGTGTGCGTCTCGTCGGGGTCGGCCGGGTCGTCGTGGATGGCGGCAGCCACCAGATGGTCCTCGGTGGCTGCGATCGAAGTCAGGTAGAGGAAGCTGCCTGGGAGGTCGTCGACCCTGAACTCCTCGCGCGCGTCGAGTTCGTCGACCCCGATGGACCAGATGCTGAATCCGAAGCCGGTCTCGACCGACCCGACCGCCATGCGTCCGGCGAAGGCGACGATGCCGGCCTCCGGCACGGGCCCCACCCCGATCTCCCCGACCATTTCGTCCGGGTCCCAAATGGAGACGACCCGGCCGTCGGATCGGTCGCTCGAGCCCTCGCCGAGCCAAAGTCGCCCGTGGCGGTCGAAGGCGGCGCTCGAAATGTGGAACGCCGGCAGATCGGCCCGGTAGGTCATCTCCCAGGCGGCGTCGTACCCGGCCACGGAGTTCTTCGAGTAGCCCTCACCCCGGTTGGTGCCGGCCACCACCACGGCAACTGTGGGCTCGTCGGAGAATTGCGTACCGCAGCCGGCGATGAGGAGCGCCGCCAGCATGATGACGGACGGGCGGATCGTCATGAGACGAGCGTGCCAACTCCTACCCGTCGTGCCCAGGGCAGGAAGTCCTGCTCGTCGGGGGGTTCAGCTCTCCCGGCGGGTCACCGCCCCGGCGATGATCGAGACGCCGATCAGCACCAGGGCGAGAGGGCCGATGAGCCTGAGGTCCGATATCCGGATCTCCCAGACCCCGGCCGCCTCCAGAGCGAACGCCACCCCGACCGCCAGGAACACGAGACCCGTGACGAACGAGCCGATGTGCATCTTCATCACCGCACCTCGATCTTTCCCGCTCCCACGTCGATGTTCAATGTCAGGGTCGTGGAAGCGTCCTCGTAACCCGGACCGGTGTACTCGAGACGGGGAGTGATCCCCTGGGCGGTCTCGTCGGCGACGATGATCTCGCCGGCGCCGACCGAGCCAACCACCCGGAAGGGGACGTCGTCCGGCACCCGCACCTGCACTTCACCGGCGCCGACCGAGAGCTGCACCTCGGCCGACTCGGTCATCTCCAGGTCGGTGAGGTCGAGCGTGATCTTGCCGAGGGCCATCCCGTAGCTGTCCTCGAGCTGGCTCATCTCGGTGACCCTCACTTCGCGGTCTCCGATCCCGCCCCGGAACGTGCCGGGGAGGAACGAGACCATCAGGGTGAGGATGGTGAGGAACACGCCGAGGGTGACCAGCCCGGGGTGATGGCCCCGGAACGA
This sequence comes from Acidimicrobiales bacterium, assembly GCA_024103415.1. Taxonomy (GTDB): domain Bacteria; phylum Actinomycetota; class Acidimicrobiia; order Spongiisociales; family ZC4RG35; genus ZC4RG35. The sequence continues at coordinate 4,033 of JAGFIR010000214.1, read as the reverse complement.
ACCCACCATCAGGGCCAGGCCCACCACCGCCAGGGCGAGCGGGAAGACCATTCCCAGGCTGATCGAGAGGACGTCGGCGGCGTCGAGGAGCCAGAGCACCCCGAGCACCACGAGGATGATCCCGGTCACGACCGTGCCGTATGACGGCAGGTGCGACTCGGGAGTGGTCGTGGGCTCCACGTGGATCTCAGGATCGGTCATGACGCAATCCCATCAGTATCAGGGCGAGCCCGGCGACCACGATCGCCATCGGCCACAACAGCTCGCTGAACCAGGGCACGAACTGCTTGAGCAGCAGGACGATGCCGATTGCCACCAGCGCCAAGCCGGCGATCAGCGACCCTTGCGGGCCGAGGGGCTTGGCCGGGGTCCGCGGCCCCGACGCCTCGTCACCCGCCTCGGGGATGATCACCCAGGCGATCAGGTAGGCGAGGATGCCGGAGCCTCCCGCCAGCGTGAAGACGACGAACCCGAGCCGAAACCACACGGGATCGACGCCGAAGTACTCACCGAGCCCTCCCGCGACACCACCGATCACCCTGTCCGTGCGGCTGCGGGCGAGGCGTGCTGATGCGGGAGGGGTATCCGGTCCGGTTTGACCGTTCTGATCTTCGGTCATGTTGACCTCCTGTCAGTTGATTAAAGCGAAGCGCAGGTCAGCCCTGCAGGGTCTTTCGTCCCGTCGACGGCTGGTCGCGTTCGGAGTCGAATCCGAGGTCCCAGCGGGGGAGGAAGATCTGGACCAGCGGCCCGATGGCGAGGGCGTAGACCACCGTGCCCACTCCGAAAGTGCCGCCCAGGATCCAACCGAGGGCGAGCACCGAGACTTCGATGAGGGCCCGGGTCAGACGGATCGAGGGGCCCCGTTTGGCGATGCCGGTCATCAGACCGTCCCTCGGTCCTGGCCCGAGGTTGGCCCCGATGTACATGCCGCTGGCGATGCCTATGGCGAGCACCCCGCCGAGGAGCATCACCCAGGCCAGCACGGCGCCTTCGGCTTCGGGAACCACCGCGGCGGTGCCGTCGATGGTCAGTCCGATGATCACGGCGTTGAGGAGGGTCCCGATGCCGAACCGCTCACGCAGAGGGATCCACAAGAGCAGGACGACGACCGAGATGATCACCGACCACACCCCGACGGTGAGGCCGAAGCGCACGGACAGTCCCTGGTGGAGCACGTCCCACGGCGGGACGCCGAGGCCCGACTGCAGCATCAGGCCGATCCCGACGCCGAAGGCGATGAGACCGAACAGCAACTGGGTCATTCTCCGGCCCATGCGCGGGCCGCTGATGGGTATGAGCACGGGGTCGAACGGTAGGGGGATATCGTCTTGAACCGGATGCGCGTCCAATTCATGCCCACGTGCCTCGTCGACAACATGACGCCGCACGTCGGAAGGGCCGCGGTCTCGGCTCTCGAGGCGGCGGGATGCCAGATCGACGTCCCGGAGGGTCAGACCTGCTGCGGGCAGCCGGCCATGAACGTGGGCATGGTCGACGAGGCCCGCCGGATGGCGAAGCGCACCATCGAGGTCTTCTCCGGCTCCGACGACACGGTCGTGGTCCCCTCCGGTTCCTGTGTCGAGATGATCACCCACCACTATCCGAGGCTCTTCGCCGGCACGGCTGACGAAGAGGCGGCGAACCAACTCGCCGGACGGACCCGTGAGCTGACACGCTTCCTGGTGACCGACCTCGACGCCCCGCTGCGGGCGAAGTCGGACGGAGCGGTCGCCTACCAGCACTCCTGCCACGGTCTGCGGGGTCTCGGGCTGGCGGAGTGCGCCGATCGCCTCCTCGAGGGCGCCGTCAGGGTCGAGTACGACGGCACCGAGTGCTGTGGCTTCGGCGGGCTCTTCTCGGTGGCAATGCCCGAGGTGTCCGCGGCCATCATGGATGCCCGTCTCGACCGTCTCGAGGAGTCCGGCGCCGACGTCCTCGCCGGTGGTGACGTGTCCTGTCTGATGCATCTCGAAGGTGGTCTGCGTCGGCGTGGCTCTGCCATCGAGGTCCGGCACATCGCCGAATTGCTGACGCCCGACGAGGACGGATGAGCCAGCCCGTCACCTTCGTCGACCGTGCCGGCCGGCTCCTCGGGACCCCGGAGGCGGCCGCCGTCGATCGCGCCACCAGACACATGACCGCGGCCCGCGACGCGGCGATCGAGGAACTGTCCTGGTCGGGCGACCTGCGTGACCGGGTGCGCCGGATCCGCCTCCACTCCCTGGCGAACCTGGACCGCCTCATCGCCCGCTTCGCCGACCGGCTCGAAGAAGCCGGGGGGTCCGTTCACTTCGCGGCCGATGCGGCAGAGGCCAACGAGATCGTGGCCGGGATCCTCGACCGGGCGGGAGCCCGGCGGGTGGTCAAGGGCAAGTCGATGCTCTCCGAGGAGATCGGGCTCAACGAGCATCTCGAGGCGGCGGGCCTCGAGGTGACGGAGACCGACCTCGGCGAGTACATCGCCCAGCTCGCCGGGGACACGCCGAGTCACATCATCGCCCCGGTACTCCACATGACCCGCCAGGACGTGGGTCGGGTCTTCGCCGAGCGACTCGGAGTCCCCTACACCGACGAGCCCGCCGAGCTCAACGCCATCGCCCGCGCCGCGCTTCGTGACGTGTTCCTCGACGCCGACGCCGGCATCACCGGGGTCAACTTCGCGGTCGCCGACTCAGGGAGCGTCGTGGTGGTCACCAACGAGGGGAACGGCCGCTTCTCGTCGACCGCTCCCCGGGTCCACATCGCCCTGATGGGGTTGGAGCGGATCGTTCCCGACTGGCCGTCGGCGTCGCTCGTCCTCGAGTCGCTGGCGCGATCGGCCACCGGTCAGCGGCTGTCGGTCTACACCAACGTCATCACCGGGCCGCGCCGGGCCGACGACCCGGATGGGCCGGAGGAGGTCCATGTGGTCATCGTCGACAACGGCCGCACCGCGGTCCTCTCGGGTGACACCGCGGAGATCCTGGCGTGTATCCGCTGCGGCGCCTGTCTCAACGTATGCCCCGTCTTCCGGACCGTCGGCGGACACGGCTACGGCTCCGTCTACTCGGGGCCCGTGGGTGCGGTCCTCACCCCCTCGCTGGAAGGGCTCGGTCCCTGGTCCGATCTTCCTTATGCGTCGACCCTCTGCGGAGCCTGCGAGGAGGTCTGCCCGGTCGGGATCCGCATCCCCTCGATGCTCCTCGAACTGAGGCGGATGGCAGCCGAGCAGGGTCACCTGCCCGAATGGATCGAGGGCGGCGTGCGGACCTACGCACGTGCTGCGTCGAGCCCCGGCCGCTTCCGCCGTGCCCGCCGCCTCGCCCGTCTGGTCTCGGGACCCTTCAGCAAGGACGGCTGGATCCGACGTCTCCCCGGCCGGGGCTCCGGATGGACCCGGCACCGCGACCTGAGACGGCCCTCGCGGGTGTCTTTCGCCGAGTGGTGGAGAAGCCGTGGAGCGTGATCGCTTCTTGTCCCGTGTCTCGTCGGCCTTGCTCACCGCGCACATCCCCGACCCTCCGGAGACACGGGACGAACTGCCCGATCCGGCACACGACGACCTCCTCGCCCTGTTCCGGACGAGGGCCCAGGGAGTCAGCGCCGTGGTGCATGGCCCGGTGGGCCGCCACGGCGTAGAGCGGGTGGTGGCGGGGATCGCCTCGGGGCACGGCGCATCGACCTTCGTCGCCTGGGACGACCTGCCCGCACTCGGCGTCTTCTCGACCCTGGAGTCCGCCGGGCTCACCCGCATCCCCGCGTCTGAGGGCCAGCTCGAGCGGTACCGGCAGGTCGATCTGGGGGTCACCGGAGCCGATGCTGCACTCGCCGAGTCGGGGAGCGTCGTGCTGGTACATGGACCGGGCCGGCCGAGGCTGGCGAGTCTCGTCCCCGATGTCCACGTCGCGATCCTCGAGACCGGCAGGATCCATCCCGGCCTCGCCCACTGGGCTCACGCACATCCCGATCTGGTGGCGTCCACCGCAAACCTGGTGGTTGTGACCGGCCCCAGCCGCAGCGCGGACATAGAGTTGCGCCTCAACCTCGGGGT
>JAGFIR010000159.1 GCA_024103415.1 Acidimicrobiales bacterium | reverse complement strand
TCGACCGGCTCGAAGTAGTCCGTCATCAGGTCACGCTTCTCCAGCCCGATCCCGTGCTCACCGGACAGGGCCCCGCCGTTGCGGAGGCAGATCGAGACGATCTCGTCGCCGGCTCTCCGGACCTTCTCGTAGACCACGGGGTCGGAGGCGTCGAAGGCGATGAGCGGGTGCAGGTTGCCGTCGCCGGCGTGGAACACGTTGAGCATTACCAGGTCGTCACGGTCGGCGATGGCATAGATCTCGCGCATGGTCTCGACGAGCCGGGTGCGGGGGACGACGGCGTCGTGCAGGTAGTAGTCGGGGGCGAGTTGGGCGATGGCGCCGAACGCCGACTTCCGACCCTTCCACAGCAACGCACGGTGCTCGGGGTCCTCGGCGATCTCGATGCTGGTGGCGCCGTTGGCGCGGGCGATCGAGGCGATCACATCGGCCTGGGAGACGACCCCCTCCTCCTCACCGGTGACCTCGGCCAGCAGCACTGCTCCCGCGTCGACCGGGAGACCGGCCCGCAGCCAGTTCTCCACTGCGATCGTCATCCGCTGGTCCATCATCTCCAGGGCCGCCGGGACGAGACCCGAGGCGATCACCTCGGACACCGTGACCGAGGCGGCGATCACGTCGGGAAACCCCATGAGCAGGGTCCGGATCCCCGGCTCGACGGGGAGCAGCCTCACCAGGGCACGGGTGACGATGCCCATCGTCCCCTCGGAGCCGACGATCAGGCCGCGCAGGTCGAGGCCGATCGGGTCGGGGGCGGCGCTGCCGAACACGGCCACCTCGCCACCCGCCAGCACGACTTCCACGGCGAGGACGTGGCTGGTGGTGTTCCCCTCGGCGAGGCAGTGGGGACCGCCCGAGTTGTTGGCGACGTTGCCGCCGATGGTGCACGCCTGCTGGGACGACGGGTCCGGGGCGAAATAGAGGCCGTAGGGAGCGGCGGCGTGACTCAGGTCGAGGTTGATGACCCCGGCGCCGACCCAGGCGGTGCGGTTGCCCGCGTCGATGTCGATCTCCTGCATGGCGGTGGTCACGACCACGATCCCGCCCTCGGTGGGACTGGCCCCGGCGGCGAGACCGGTGCCGGCGCCGCGGGCGACGATCGGCGTCTCCGTCCGCTCGGCGATGCGGACCACTTCGGCCACCTGGGCGGTGTCCTGAGGGAAGGCGACGGCGAGCGGCTTGCCCCGCATCAGCGACGCGTCCTTGGAGTACAGATGCAGCTCCAGGGGCTCGACCATCACGTTGTGGTCACCGAGAGCGGCCCGAAGCTGGCTGACGACGTCCACGCGGGCAGGCTACCGCGGGCCCGGTGCGCCCCACCCCCCGCCACCCGGCGTGAGCACGACCAGACGGTCGCCTGGGCCGACTTCGACGGTGCACTTGCCGGGCAACCGTTCCACCGATCCGTCCGCCCGGTGCAGCCAGTCCTCGCCGGTCGATCCCGGACCGCCCCCCGCGAGACCCCAGGGGGCGTGGCGTCTCCGCTCGCCCATCAGCGACAGGGTGGCTGCGGTCTCGAAGACGATCTCACGGCGGATGCCGTCGCCACCACGGAACATCCCGTCACCGCCGCTTCCCCGGCGGAGCGTGTAGGCGACGACCCGGAACGGATAGTGGGTGTGGAGCGCCTCGATCGGCGTGTTCTGGGTGTTGGTCATCCCGGTGTGGAGCCCGGACTGACCGTCGGCCCAGGGCCGGGCCCCCTGGCCGCCGGCCACCGTCTCGTAGTAGGCGAACTCCTCGTTGCCGATGAGGACGTTGTTCATGGTCCCCTGGGAGGCGGCCGGGACCCGGTCGGGTGCGGCCCGGGCGAGGGCGCCCAGCACCACGTCGGCGATGCGCTGGCTGGTCTCGACATTGCCGGCCGCCACCGCCGCGGGGAACCGGGCGTTGACGAGCGTGCCCTCCGGGGCGATGAGGTCGATCGGCCGGTAGCTGCCGCCGTTGGGCGGGATGGCTGGATCGGCGGCGACCCTCACCGCGTAGTAGAGACACGACCTGGTGACGGCCTCGACGGCGTTGAAGTTGGCCTCCACCTGGGGGTCGGTGCCGGTGAAGTCGGCGATCAGAGTGTCGCCGTCGATGGTTACCGTCACCTCGATGGCGACGTCGCGGTCGCCGTGCTCCATGTGGTCACGGAAGCTCCACGATCCGTCGGGTAGCGCCGCCAGCGCCGCACTCATCCTCCGCTCCCCGTAATCGAGAAGGGCGTCGGAGACGGCGAGAAACCGATCGATCCCCTCCGACTCGATGAGCTCGGTGAGACGCCGGGCGGCGACGGCGTTGGCCCCCATCTGGGCGTCGAGGTCACCGCGTCGCTCCCAGGGCGTTCGGGACGCCCCCACGAAGGGCTCGAGGAACGCGGGGAGCCAGCGGTCGTCGGCGACGCACTGCATCGGGGACACCCGGTGGCCTTCCTGGTCGACGGTCGTGGCGTGCGCGGGCATCGACCCGGGCGCCTCGCCCCCGACATCGGCGTGATGGGCCCGGTTGGCGACCCAGGCGACGTGCCTCCCCCGGACGAACACCGGCGCCACGAGCGTGAGGTCGTTGAGATGGGTGCCGCCGGCGAAGGGGTCGTTGACGGCGTATTGGGCGCCGGGGACCGGGTCGAAGCGGGCGAGACAGGCTTTCACCGATTCCGGCATCGACCCGAGATGGACCGGGATGTGCTCGGCCTGGGCCAGCATCTCCCCCGAAGCGGTGAAGACGGCAGCCGAGCAGTCGGCCCGCTCCTTGATGTTCGGCGAGAGGGAGGTGCGCCGGAGCACACCGCCCATCTCCGTGGCGATGGCGGCGAAGCGGTGCCGGGCGACCTCGAGGGTGACCGCGTCGATCATCACTCCACCAGGTGCCCGATGTGCTTGGTGGCCTCCCGATAGGAGAGGCTGGACAACTCGTCCCGGTACTTCGTCACGAACCCGGCGACGGCCTCCGGATCGGTCTTGGCGTACTCCCGCAGCGCCCAGCCGATGGCCTTTCGTATGAAGAACTCCTTCTGGTAGGCGAGCTCGCGGCAGAACCGGAAGAGACGCCTGGCGTCCGTCGCCTCCTTGGCGCCGATCTGGCACAACAGGGCCGATCTTCGAAGCCACATGTCGGGGGCGTCGACCCAACGATCCACCTCGGGCCAGGTCTGGGCCGGATGATCGACGACCAGGTGCCGGACGACATGGGTGGCGATCTCGTCGACCAGGTCCCACCAGGCTCCTTCGACGATGAGCCGGCGATAGAGCGGCAGCGAC
>JAGFIR010000144.1 GCA_024103415.1 Acidimicrobiales bacterium | reverse complement strand
GATAGTTGAACGTCAGGACCCGCATCCCGTGGGCGGCGAGGGCGTCGCGCAGTGTCGCCATGAAGGGGTGGTCCTGATCGGTCCCGGCCCCGTGGGCCAGGAGGATGCCGTCGGGGCCGTCTCCAACCAGACGTCCGGTGACCTGTCCGTCGGCCCAGGTGATGCGAACGGTGCGCGCCATCGTGGGCATGGTCGCACAACGCAGAGTGGGCAGAAGCGCCGGGTGGCGACCATAATCAAGGTCTGTTCTCCCACTCCCAAGGAGTCTTCAGATGTCACAGCAGATCACCCTGCGCGCCCAGACCGGGCGTGAGCCGGGGACGCGCAGCTCCCGTCGTCTCCGTCGCGAGGGCATGGTCCCGGCGGTCGTCTACGGCCTGGGCCACGACCCTGTCTCCGTGGCGGTCAACGCGAGGGATCTGCATGCCGCACTCCACAGCGAGGCCGGTGTCAACGCCATCATCTCCCTCGAGATCGAGGGTGGCGACACGCTCACGACGATGGCCCGTGTCATCGAGCGGCACCCCTACCGGCCCGAATACCGCCACGTCGACTTCGTCAGAGTCGACCTCACCCAGACCATCCAGGCCGAGGTTCCCCTCCACTTCGAAGGCGAGCCCATTGGTGTCAAGGAGGGTGGCGTGCTGACGCCGACCCGCACCCACCTGCTGGTGGAGGGACTCCCCACCGAGATCCCGGGTTCCATCGAGCTCGACGTCAGCGGCGTGGAGCTCGGTGCCAGCCTTCGTGTCGCCGACGTGCCCGAGATCGAGGGCATCACCTTCCTCGACGACCCCGAGGCCGTCCTGATGTCGGTCACGACACCGGCAGCCGAGGAGCCGACCGAGACCGAGGAGGAAGCCGAAGCCGCCGAAGCGGCCGAAGGCGAGGAGGCCGCGGAGGGCGATGAGGCTGCCGAAGAGGCTGCAGAGGAAGAGGGCGGAGACGAATAACGCCCGTCTCGTAGTGGTCGGGCTCCGCAACCCCGGGCCCGACTACCAGGGAACGCGGCACAACGTCGGCTACGAAGTGGTCACCAAGGTGGCCGAGCGCGCCGGTGTCGACCTGGGACGGGCACCCTCCCGCGTGCCGGCGCAGGTGGCGATTCTCCCGTCTTGTGTCCTCGCCGCCCCCGTCACCTTCATGAACGACTCGGGCAGGGCCGTGCGCGCCGTCCTCGACTACTGGAAGGTTTCGCCGGCCGACATGCTCGTCGTCCACGACGACATCGACCTCGCCTTCGGGAGGCTTCGCCTCCAGGTGGGCGGTGGGAGCGGGGGGCACAACGGGATCCGCTCCATCGATCGGCATCTCGGCACCACCGACTATTCCCGCCTCAAGCTGGGCGTCGGCCGTCCGCCCGGCTCGATGGACCCGGCGGCATACGTCCTGCAGCGCTTCTCGAAGGCCGAGCGGGCGGAAGTCGACCTCGTCGTCGAGGAGGCCGCGGACGTGGTCGAGACCTGGTTCACCGATCGGGCGCGTGCCCAGGAGATGGCCGCGCACCGGGGCCGTGATGCCTGAGTTCGTCGGTGCCATCGACCAGGGCACGACATCGACCAGGTTCATCGTCTTCGACTCGGCCGGCGAGATCCGGGCATCCGCCCAGAAGGAACATCGTCAGATCTACCCCCGCCCGGGTTGGGTCGAGCACGACCCGTCAGAGATCTGGGTCAACACCGTAGAAGTCATCGAGACGGCGCTCACCGAGGCCGGGCTCACCTCGGCCGACCTCGCCGCCGTGGGGATCGCCAACCAGCGCGAGACCACCGTTCTGTGGGACCGGGTGACCGGCGAGCCCATGGCCAACGCGATCGTGTGGCAGGACACGAGGACCGACGACATCTGCGCCGAGCTCGCCGCCGGAGGTGGGCAGGACCGTTTCCGCGTTCAGACCGGGTTGCCCGTGGCCACCTACTTCTCCGGGCCCAAGGTCAGCTGGCTGCTCGACGAGATGGATCTCCGATCGGCCGCCGAACGGGGGAGGGTCGCCTTCGGCACGATCGACTCCTGGCTGGCATGGAACCTCACCGGCCGGCACCTCACCGACCCCACCAATGCCTCGCGGACACTCCTGTACGACCTGTCGGCCGATGCCTGGGACCCGGGGTTGGCGGAGGTTATCGGCGTTCCCGTGTCGGTCCTCCCCGAAGTGGTCGACTCGGTGGGCGTCGGCGAGCCCTGTCTCGGCCCGCTGGAAGGGGTGCCGCTGGCGGCGATCCTCGGCGATCAACAGGCCGCCCTCTTCGGGCAGACGTGCTTCGAGCCGGGCGAGGCCAAGAACACCTACGGGACCGGCAACTTCCTGTTGCTCAACACCGGGGAGCAGCCCGTCGTGTCGTCGGCGGGTCTGATCACCACGGTGGCGTGCCGTATCGCGGGGGAGCCAACTCGGTACGCGTTGGAAGGGGCGATCGCCGTCACGGGGTCGCTGGTGCAGTGGCTCCGGGACAACCTGGGTCTCATCTCCGACGCGGCCGAGGTCGAGGACCTCGCGGCGTCGGTCCCCGACACCGGCGACGTCTACTTCGTCCCGGCGTTCAGCGGTCTCTTCGCTCCGCATTGGCGATCCGACGCAAGGGGCGTGATCGTCGGGTTGACCCGCTTCACCGACAGGCGTCATCTCGCCCGTGCCGCCCTCGAAGCCACCGCGTTCCAGACCGTCGAGGTGCTCCGGGCGATGAGCGTGGACTCCGGGACGCCTCTCACCGAATTGCGGGTCGACGGGGGAATGACCCGGAACGATCTCCTCATGCAGTTCCAGTCCAACGTGCTCGGGATCGACGTCGTCCGGCCCAAGGTGACCGAGACGACTGCTCTCGGTGCCGCGTATGCGGCCGGTCTCGCGGTGGGGCTGTGGACGGATCTCGACGAGGTCCGGCAGCTCTGGGCCGAGGACAAGCGCTGGTCCCCTCGTATCGGCGACGCCGAGCGGGATCATCTGGCGAATCGCTGGGCCGAGGCGGTGGAACGTTCCCTCGGTTGGGCCTGACCGCTTGGAATCAGGAGGCCATCCGGCCGGTCGACCAGGCCCATGCCGCGAGCTCGACCCGGTTCCGGGCGCCGAGCTTCGCCTGGATGTGGGCGATGTGGGTCTTCACGGTCGCCAGGGAGATATAGAGCGTCTCGGCGATCTCGGCATTGGTCAACCCGCGAGCGACGGCCTTGAGCACTTCCTCCTCGCGCTCGGTGAGAGGTTCGAAGGGCTGCCTGGCCGCCGGGGCCGAGGCGAAGTGGGCCAGGAGACGGACGGTGACCTGCGGTGACACCAGGGCGTCTCCTCTTGCCGCGGCCCGGACCGCCTCGACGAGGAGGCCGGGTCCGGCGTCCTTGAGGAGGAAGCCCGAAGCCCCGTTGCGGAGGGCGGTGTAGACGTACTCGTCGAGGTCGAACGTGGTCACTACCACGACAGGGATCGGATCGGCCACGTCGGGGCCCGCGAGACGGCGTGTGGCCTCGAGACCATCCAGGTGCGGCATGCGGATGTCCATGAGAACCACGTCGGGCCTGAGCCGTGCCGCCTCCTCGACCGCCGTGAGCCCGTCGCCCGCTTCGCCCACCACTTCGATCCCGTTGGACTCCAGGATGAGGCGGAAGCCCGAGCGGACGAGCTCCTGATCGTCGGCCAGATAGACCTTCAACGGCGCTTTTCCAGCGGGATCCATGCCCTCACCGACCATCCCCGTCCGGGCCTCGGCCCGGCCCAGAAGTGCCCACCCAGCGCGGCGACCCGTTCCGACATCCCGGTGATGCCATGACCGTTGTTCCCGGCGCGCTCCACGGGGTCGCCGTCGTCGGCCACGGTGACTTGGGCACCACCGTCGATGGCCTTGACCTCGACGCTGACCTTCTCGATGCCCCGGGCGTGGCGACGCACGTTGGTGATCGCCTCCTGGACTATCCGGTACACCGACGGGGCAATGGCCGGGGTGATCACGGTCTCGTCGATCTCTACCTCCAGCGGCATGCCGGATGCGGCAGCCTCGTCGAGCAGGTCGCGCAGGTCCTCAACCCCGGCCATGGGAGTCAGAGGGGCCCCGTCACCACGGAGCGCGTCGACGAGCCGCCGCATCGAGGTCATGGTGGCGGCGCCGCTGCGCTCGATGTTCTCCAGGGCGGCACGGAGGGGAGCAGGGTCGTCCCCGGCCGCGGCCAGCGCTGCCTGGGCCTGGACGACGATGGCGCTGACGTGGTGGGCGACCCCGTCGTGGAGCTCGCGGGCGATGGCCATCCGCTCTTCGCTGCGGGTCATGTCCTCGGTCATCTCCCGATTCCGGTCGGCCCACCTGAGGAGGATCCCCATGGTGACGGCGACGGCGAGGACCAGCAGGAGGACGATCGTGGCGCTCCCGTCTCCGAGCCGGAACGCCACCATTGCGCTGGCAATCGCAGCGGCGGCGATCCCGGGCACGGCCCGGGTGGGTGTCTCCCGATGTGCCAGATCGCTCGACGCGATGGCAAGCGCGGCCACCTCGGCCAGCCCGAAGAGCCGGGCCGATCCGGCAAACCCGATCAGGACAGTGAGGGCGGACATCCCCGCGCTCGCCACCGCAGTGGCGTAAACGGCGATCAGGGGATGGCGACCCGAGATGAATGCCATGCCCACGGCGAACGCGGCGGCGACGAGCGCTCCCATCCGGATGATCCCGCCGGTCCCGGCGAGGTCGAAGAGGACGAACGCGGTCATCCCCAGGACCTTCCCCGTGAGCACCACGGTGGACAGGAGGGTGGCGACGTGGCCTCGGGAAACGGGTCTGCCGGTCATCCGAACGCCGAGAGTAGGTGCGGTGGCCTGTGTCGACATCGGCCAAAAGGCTGATCGGGAATCACGACTGCGGTGGATGACACGTCCGCCCCCGATCCGCAGAGTCGTGGTCATGAGATTCATCGAGATATCACAGGCCGTGGGCCTGGGCGTTGCCATCCTCATGGCGGCCGTCGTGCTGTTCGGCCCCGCCTTCGTCGCGCTGCTCGAATCGATGCCCAGGAGGTCGCGATGAGCACGGCCCCGGTTCTCATCGGGAGAGGCCTCAGCAAGCGCTACGGCGATGTGGTGGCCATCGATGGTGTCGACATCGAGGTCTGGCGCGGCAGCTCGCTGGCGCTCACCGGCCCGAGCGGTTCGGGGAAGACCACGCTCCTGCACGTCCTGGCGGGGATCATCTCCCCCGACTCCGGGTCGGTGGTCCTCGACGGGAGGCGGATCGACGACATGGACGATCGGATCCGCACCAAGCTGCGGTCCCGGCACTTCGGGTTCGTGTTCCAGGAGGGCTATCTCGTGCCGGAGCTGACGGCCCTGGAGAACGTCGCCCTGCCCCTCCTCCTCCAGCGCCAGGAAAGGCGGACTGCCTTCGATTCGGCGCGCCGTTGGTTCGAGCCCCTCGGGATCGACGGTCTCGAGGGCCGGAGGCCAGGCGAGCTCTCGGGCGGTCAGGCCCAGCGGGTCGCCATCGCCAGGGCCATCGTCATGGGGCCGTCGGTGGTGTTCGCCGACGAGCCCACCGCAGCCCTCGACTCGGAGTCGACGCATCGGACGATGGAGATGCTGGAGCAGGTGACCAAGTACGCGGACGCCGGTCTGGTCGTGGTCACCCACGACCCTGCGGTTGCGGAGCGCTGCGATCGCCAGATCGGCATCCTCGACGGCCGCATCGGGATGGCCGCATGAGGCAACTGTTGGGTATTGCCCGGTCCCTCTTGCGCGGTGGCGGACGGCGGACCCTTCTCGATCTGGCACTCACCGTCTTCGGGGTGGCGATCCCGGTTGCGGTCACCTTCCTCGTGCTGGGAACGATCGCCGGCTTCTCGGACCGGGAGAACCGAACCGCATGGCGCGAGCCCACCGAGGCCTCGACCGAAGGGGCGACGGCGTTGCAACGTCTCGTCTACCACCCGTGGCAGGGAAAGCGGGTGGACGTCGTAGAGCTCAGGGAGATCGCACCGGGAACGCCCCCACCCCCCGGGATGGACCGCGTGCCCGGGCCGGGAGAGATCTGGGTGTCGCCCGCGCTGGCCGACGCCCTCGGTGGCGACACCCCTCGGTTCGAGGAGCGACTCGGGGGCGAGATCGCAGGTGTGCTCGGCGCCCCGGCACTGGCTCACGAGGCGGACCTCGTCGCGGTCGTCGGCAACCCGGCCCTGGAGCCATCGGGGGAACGACTGCCGTTCGACCATCGCGTGATGGGTGGCTTCGTCAGTTCGGATGTCATCCCCGTCGCCGGATTCGCCACGGAGGGATCCGATCCGGGCCTGCCCGCGGACTACCGCCTGGCCGCCCTGGTGGCCGGTGCCTTGCTCGTCGCCCCGTCCATGACTTTGGTCGGCGCTGCGGTCCGGCTCACCGCCGCACGCCGGGGAAGGAGGCTGGCAGCGCTCCGTCTGGCCGGGGCGACCGCGGGCGAGGTGCGTGTCATCGCTGCAGTGGAGACCCTGGTCGGCGCCGTCGCGGGCTTGGTCCTCGGCTGGGGACTCTCGGTCGTGGGAGCGATGCTCGCTTCGCGGGTCTCGCTCGCAGGCGGCCGTTTCGACTGGTCGGACCTGCTGGCTCGCCCGGTTGCGGTGGCGGCGGTGGTCCTGGTGGCGCTCCTGATCGCACTGCTCTCCTC
>JAGFIR010000141.1 GCA_024103415.1 Acidimicrobiales bacterium | reverse complement strand
AGCCGCGGGATCACGACTCCACCGCCCTCCTCTGGAGGTCGTGCAACTCGGCGATCCCCTTCGCCGCCAGATCGAGCAGACCGTCCAGGTCTGCCCGGCTGAAGGGCGCCTTCTCGGCGGTCCCCTGAACCTCGACCAGGAGCCCACGACCCGTCATGACGACGTTCATGTCGACGTCGGCATTGACGTCTCTCTCGTAGTCGAGATCGAGCCAAGGCACACCATCGACGATGCCCACGGAAATGGCGGCGATCTCGTCGATGATGGGGACGCGCTCGAGCAGCCCCCTCTCCACGCCGTCCTGCAGGGCCTGGTGCATCGCCACCCAGGCGCCCGTGACGGCGGCAGTCCTGGTCCCACCGTCGGCCTGGAGGACGTCGCAGTCGACCCGCACTACCAACTCGCCCAACGCCTTCATGTCTACCCCGGCGCGCAGGGCTCGGCCGATGAGGCGGGAGATCTCCTTGGCGCGCCCGCCGCTCACGTGGTCGCGCCGCACCCGCTCGCGACCGGAGCCGGGAAGCATGGCGTACTCGGCGGTCACCCAACCCTCCCCCGACTCCGCCATCCATCGGGGCACGTTGGAGTCGATGGAGGCGGTGCACAGCACCTTGGTGTTGCCCATCGAGATGAGGACCGAGCCCGGCGTGGCGTCGGTGAAGCCGAGCTCCATGCTGACCGGGCGGAGTTGATCGGGTGAGCGGTCGGTCATGCCGGCAACGGTACCGGCGTCACACCTCGAAGCCGACTCCGGGGACCGCCAGCGCGACCGGCCGGTCGAAGGCGACCTCCGCCTCGTGAACCGACAGGGCCGAATCGAGGTACGGGGGGATGTGGGTGAGCACGAGCTTCCGTGCGCCGACCTCCCGGGCGATCTCGCCCGCCTCCGCCCCGCTCAGGTGCATGGGGTACTCAGGGTTCTTGTTCCACTCCTGATAGCTGGCCTCAGACAGCATCAGGTCGACCCCCCTGGCAGCCTCACGCCAGTCCCCACCGGGGCCGGTGTCACCCGTGTAGAAGAGCGAACGCCCACCAGCCTCCCAACGCGAGCCGACGCAGGGAACGGAGTGATACATGTCGGCAAACCGAACCGTGAAATCGCCGATCGTCACCTCGTCGCCGCCGGCCACCGCCTGATACCGCAGGGTGCCGGCGAAGACGTCCTCCTGTCCCTTGTCCACGAACGCCATGACGCGCTCCAGGACCGACGCAGGCCCGTAAACGGGCACGTCGACACGAGGCTCCGGACGGTAGGTCCACGCGTGGAAGATCGTGAGCAGGTCGGAGCAGTGGTCGGCGTGCTGGTGGGAGATGACCACGGCGTCGATCGAGTCCGGGTCTACGGGAAGGCTCATGAAGGTTCCCGGCCCGGCGTCACACAGGACGCGGGTGTTGCCGTGTTCGATCAGGTAGCCGGCACAGGGGCGACCCGGGGCCGGGAAGGTGCCGGAGGAGCCGACGATGTGCAGCTTCAAGAGCGGGCTCCATCACCGCTTCGGCGGGCGGCGTGACGGGTCGAATCGGGTCTCACGGCGCGAGACGATACTCTCGGGTTCATGAGCAACGACGGGTCCGTAATCACACGCGCCCTCAGGGGCCTGGCGCGCCGCTGCGCGAGATGCGGCGGTCCGGCGTTCGAGTCCTGGTTCCGGATGGCGAGGAACTGCCCCCGGTGCGGGATCGAGTTCGAGAGAGAGGAGGGCTACTGGGTCGGCGCGATGATCGTGAACACCACCGTCACGTTCGCCCTCTTCGGATTGGCGTTC
>JAGFIR010000140.1 GCA_024103415.1 Acidimicrobiales bacterium | reverse complement strand
ACCAGGAGTGAGCATCCTCCCTAGAATGTCTCCTATGTCTGTCACCTTTGATCTCCCCGAGGAGACTCTTGATCGGCTTCGGGCCGAGGCGGATCGCCGCGGCGTCAGCGTCGACGACGTTATCGCGGAGCTGGCCAGCCAGCTTCCGACCGTCGGAACAGGTCGTGGGCCTAGTTTTGTTGGCGTCGGCGCGTCCGGTACCAGTAGGCCGATTGGCCGGCGTCATCGCGAGATCATCGACGAGGAGCACAGAGACAAGAAGGCGAGTGACATGTGATCGTTGTCGACACGGGCGTTCTGTACGCCGCTGCCGACCGAGACGATCCTGACCACGACGCCTCCGTACAACTCCTGGCGGACTTCCCACCGGAAGCTCTGCTCGTTCCCACGACGGTTATCGCGGAGACAGCCTGGTTGATCGAGTCCCGGCTCGGACCGATAGCCGAAGTCGCGTTCCTGCGAGCGTTAGAGTAGGGCGAACTGACTCGCATTGACCTGACCACCGAAGATTGGGGTCGGGTCACCGAACTGGTCGAGCGGTACGCCGACCTCGGTCTCGGAACCGTCGATGCCTCGATTGTCGCCATTGCTGAACGACTGGAGATCGGTGTGATCGCGACCTTGAACCGCCGTGACTTCGCCATTGTTCAACCCAGCCACGGTGCGCCGTTCGACTTGATTCCGTGACCGGCCTCAGTCAACCGGAATCTTCTACCCAAACTTCTACCCAACGTCGCATGACAGACTGATACCAGACGAACGGAGGCATGGTCGAAAGCGACGAAAAGGCCGATGTTCACGGACTATTCGGGACACGCCGGACTGCCCGACATGGGCCTGGCAAGGTTCGACTCCCCGCACCTCCACCACCCACCAACCACATGCGCCGCTCCGGCGGCGCACTTTCTGCCGGATACGGCATCTGCCCGATGCGGGCAAGCCTCCCTTAGAGGGCTCGCTGCGCGACGGTACGGCCTTTGAGGGCTCCGACACTGTCTGCTTCCACCGGCGACGGTGACGGTCAGCGGGTGTGCTGGTCGATCCAGTCGAGGTACGGGGCGTGGCCACCGGTGACCGGAACCATGATCACCTGCGGAACCTCATAGGAGTGATGCTCGACGACGTACGCCTCGATGTCGGGGTAGCGGTCGGGTCGGGTCTTGATCACCAGCAGCCACTCACCGTCCTCCACCACCTCGCCCTTCCACGTGTACACGCTGGTGATCGGGAATCGCTGCACCCCGGCAGCGAGATCCCGCTCGACCAGTCCCCGTGAAAGGGTGCGGGCTTCCTCCTCCGAGCCGCAGGACACGAGGACGAGGGCTGCATCGCTCATGGTCTCGCGATGGTAGGCGGGCCGGTGCGGTCGAACCCGGCGACAGAATGCTCCTGACTGGGTGGTATCCCTCCGGGCTACTCGTTGCGGAACGTACGTCTTCTCATGGCGGCGCTCCTACGGGGCATCCACTCCCGCGCGTGGTCACGGCCATGGACCTCAGTCGGACCGAAGGGCGAGACCATCCGAAGCGAGGCGTTCGACCAGTGGGACGACGTCGTCAGGTCCGGGCATGGCGGCGATCTCGGCGCCGATCCGTTGCGCGTTGAGCCGGTACACCGGATCCTCGAGTGCTTTGCCGATTGCGGTCGTCAGGTCTGCCTCGATACGTCGGTGGTCGACGGTCAAGCCGCCACCGACCGAAGCCAGACGGGCTGCATTGTTGAACTGATCGGATCCGAGAGGGAGCACGACCGCGGGGGTCCCCGAGGCCAGGCCCGAGATGGTGGAACCCCACCCCCCGTGGTGGACGAAGACGTCGGTCTTTGGCAGGAGTCGGTCCATGGATGCCCACGAAACCTGGGTCAGGGCATCGTGCTCGATCCCGAGATCGAACCGGGTGACGGCCACGACGCTGGCTCCAACGTCCAGAGCCGCGCGCGTGACGCGTTCGTATAGGCCCGGGTTGCCGAACAGGGTGCCGAGACTGATCGAGACGACCGGCCCTTCGAGAGAATCCACCCAGTCGTGGTCGCCGCCGCTTTCATGGGTCTCCGGCCGCAGCGGGTGCCATACGTGAGAGGCCCATTGCCGGGGCCACGGCGCCAGGCTCGTCGGGACCATGTCGAGGACCAGCGTTCGATCGAAGGCGCTCTCACCCAGGAGCCGCCCGTGCTCGTCGAGTCCTGCCTGTCTACGGAGGTCCTGCTCGGGTTGGACGAGTCGCTCCTGAATCATCCGCATTCGCTCGCCCTGGTCGAAGGGCAGCCTCCCGAGGAGCAGTCCCGTCCGGATGGCGTTGACGACCGCACCGAAAGGTATCGAAGCTGCTTCTGCGGCCACGATGCCACCCCGCTCCCAGGGATCGAACAGCATTACGTCGGGACGCTCGGTCTCGAACCGGACCAGGAGGTCGTCGAGAATCAGCGGCGGGGCTTCGACGAACATCTTGTGAGCCACCACGCTGTCGACATGTTCGGGCTCCGTGGCCTCACCCCTGGCCCCTCCCTGGGTGTAGTCGAGGCCGACGCCAAGGGCCGCGAAGCCGTGGTCGACGACGGTTTCCGCGTACGACTCCGAAGTGCAGAACGTGACCTCGTGGCCGGCTCGCTCCAGAGCACGGGCGAGCGGCACCATCGGGAAGAAGTGCCCGTGGCCAGGAACGATCGACATCCAGACGCGCAACGAGTTCCCTAGGTCGGCGGGGGTTGACCCTAACCAGCCACGAGAGGCGACCCCGGGAGATCGAGGCGCGAGCTGTGGTGGTGGACCACGGACCCCTCGATGTCCGGATCGCTCATACCCCGCGATCCTGGAACGAAGGAGGCTTTGCCCCGCGGTACCGTCAGGGGTGTGAGCTTTCCCGAGCGGGTCCACATAACCGAGTCGTCGCCCCGTGACGGGCTCCAGTCCCTCGGCGCCTTCATACCCACCGAGGCCAAGGCGAAGCTGATCGACGACCTCGCCGCCGCAGGCGTCAAGACTTTCGACGCCGTGTCGTTCGTGAGCCCGAAGTGGGTGCCCCAGATGGCGGACGGCGCCGAGGTCGTGGCCGCCGTGACGGCTCCCGACGTCACCCTCGGCGGCCTGGTCCCCAACATGAAGGGGCTCGAGGCGGGCCTGGAAGCGGGTCTCACCTACTTCGGGGTCCTCACCGCAGCCTCCGAGGAGTTCTGCCAGCGCAACCTCAACGCCACGGTCGACGAGTCGATGCATCGGGTCCGCAACATCCTCTTCGAGGCGCCGGGTGAGGTGCGTTTCCGCGGCTACATCTCGACCGCCACGCACTGCCCCTTCGAAGGAGAACAGGATCCCGATTGGGTGGCACATCTCGCCGAGACCCTCATCGAGTGGGGAGTCGAGGACGTCTATCTGGGAGAGACGATCGGCAAGGCAACGCCCTATCACGTGGAGCGACTGCTCGGCGAGGTGCTCGACCGCGTACCGGTCGAGAGGGTGGGGGTCCACTTCCACGACACCTACGGGCAGGCGGTCGCCAACACGGTCTCTGCGCTCGATCATGGCATCGACAAGATGGACTCGTCCGCCGGCGGCCTCGGCGGATGCCCGTACGCGCCGGGCGCCATGGGAAATGTCGCCACCGAAGACCTGATCTGGCTGCTCGATGGGATGGGGATCGAGCACGGCCTCGACGGTCTCATCGTGGCCCGGGTGGCGAG
>JAGFIR010000137.1 GCA_024103415.1 Acidimicrobiales bacterium | reverse complement strand
CGGGCGTCGGGGCCACGCCCATGATCGACGCGGTCGTGATGACCGCAAGGCGAGCCGCGTCGACACCCGTGCCGAACTGACGGGCGATTGCCGAAGCCACGTCGGTCGCCGTGCCGCTGTCGATGTCACCGACCACTTCGAGCTTCGGGGCGCCGATCGCCAGCTCCTGGTCGAAGCCCTCCGGAACCAGGATGAAGGCCTGGATGTCGCCGTCCTCCACGGCCGCCGCGGCGGCTTCGCGATCGTCGAACCTGGTCAGCTCGAGGAAATCGTCCGCCTCCAGCTGCTCGAGCACCTCGCCGAGGCTCGATGAGCTCTCCGTCCCGTCCAGGTCCAGATAGCCGAACCGGAGGTCGAGCCCGCCGGGCTGGAGGACTCCGCCGAAGGTGAGGTTGAAGATGAACGCCAGACCCAGCGGGGCGAGGATCCCCATGATGAAGAAGGACCGGTCGCGCACGCGTAGACGCAGGTCCTTGAATGCGATGAGACGTGTGGCCCAGTGGAACATGTCAGTCGCGAAGTGCCTTCCCCGTCAGGTGCAGGAAGACCGCCTCGAGGTTGGGCTCCTCGATCTCGACCCCGCTCACACTCCCTCCCGCCTCCGTGATGCGTGTCAGGAGCGCGGGCAGGATCGAAGAGGCCTGGGCGACCATCACGTCGAGGCGGTGATCGCCCGGGTAGACGTCGACGACACCGTCCATCTTCCGGAGCTCGTCGGCCGCCGGCTCGACGTCTCCGCTCAGCACGATGCGGTCCTTCTCGCCGATCATGGCCACGAGACTCCGTCTCGTCCCCTCCGCCTTGATGGTTCCTTCGTCGATGATCCCCACCCGATCGCAGAGACGCTCGGCCTCCTCCATGTAGTGGGTCGTGTACAGCACCGCCATGCCTGCAGAGGAGAGATTCTCCACCGAAGTGAGGATGGCGTTCCGTGACTGCGGGTCCACGCCGACGGTCGGCTCGTCGAGGATCAGCAGGGTGGGCTCGTGGAGCAGGCCGATCCCGATGTTGAGCCGACGCTTCATTCCTCCCGAGAACTCCTTGGTCAGGTCGTCGGCGCGATCGGTGAGCCCGATCACCTCCAGCACCTCGTCGACCCGGCTCTTGAGAAGGTCGCCGCCCAGGCCGTACAGCCTGCCGAAGAAGACCAGGTTCTCGCGACAGGTCAGGTCCGGGTAGATCGCCAGGTCCTGGGGCACGAACCCGATCCGGTTCCGCCCGCGGGTGGAGCGGACCGAGATCTCCTCGCCGGCCACGACCACCTTGCCCGCGTCGGGGGCGAGGAGCCCGGCGATCATCGAGATGGTGGTGGTCTTACCGGCACCGTTGGGACCGAGAAGCCCGTAGGTCTCCCCCGACTCGACATGGAAACCGACACCATCCACTGCCACCAGGTCGCCGAAACTCTTCCGGAGGCCGTCGACGGCCAACACTTGACTCACGTGATCACCTCGCTTCCCGGCGGGTCAGGATACGGAAGACGCCCCGGTACTCTCGGAGTTATGGGCCGCTACGTCGAGTTCGACGCCACGCGTCTGCATCGCGTGGACCATGGAGGGGAGGGCGCGCCCATCGTCCTGATCCATGGTCTCGGTGGCTCGGCGCACGATTGGGACGCCGTGGCGCCGGCCCTCACCGAGCTCGGCCGGGTCGTGGCCATCGACCTGCCGCGCTTCGGATACTCGCCGCCCACCAAGATTCCCGGGCTGCGCGGGATGACCGGGTCGGTGGTGGCCTTCCTCGAAGAGATCACGGAGGAGACGGGCATGAAGGCCGTGCTCTTCGGAAATTCGATGGGCGGGCTCATCTCCACCTTCGCGGCCGCGGAAAGGCCCGACCTGGTGTCGGCGATGGTGCTCGTCGCACCCGCCTTCCCGCCCCGCCTCCGTGATCTCCCGGCCGTCCACCGCCCCACCGCCATCCGGCTCGCCCTCCAGGCGGCACCCGTGACGGGGGAGGCACTGGATGCGTGGCTCTACCGGCTCCCGCCCCGTGAGCGGGTGACTCTGACCCTCGACTGGATCGCCCACAAGGCCGGAAGGGTCCCGATGCCCGTCATCGAGTCCCTCGTCGAGCTGGCGGAGAGACGACGTGGCCTGCCGTGGGCCCGCCGGGCCGTGACCTCGGCTTCACGATCGATCGCGGCGCTCTGGGCGCGGCCCGCCCGCCTTGTCGAGGCTGTACGTCGGGTGCAGGCGCCGACCCTGGTGGTTCAGGGCGAGTCCGACAACCTCGTGCCACCACCCGCGGTGGAATGGGTGTGCCGTCTCCGGTCCGATTGGGAGCTGGTGATGATGGAGGACACCGGGCACGTCCCCCAGTTGGACGCCGGTCCCCGTTTCCTGGAGATCGTCATCCCGTGGCTCCGATCACAGGACCTCCGGCCCGTTCGGTGACACCCGCCGTGAACTAGCCTGGCCTCATGCCGAGCGATCTTCGCGAAACGATCGGCGTCGAGTTCATAAACCAGCTTCCCGACGTCGACCCAGTCGAGACTCAGGAGTGGCAGGAGTCGCTCGACGAGGTCATCGAGCACGTCGGGCCCACCCGGGCCCGCTACCTACTCGCCAAGCTGCTGGAGCGGGCGCAGCGCGCCGGCCTCGGAGTACCCGGCCCCGTCACGACCCCGTACGTCAACACCATCCCCCTGGAGGACCAACCCGAGTTCCCGGGTGACGGCGACATCGAGCGCCGCATCCGCCGGTACATCCGATGGAACGCCGCGGTGATGGTCACCAAGGCCAACCACGACATCAAGGGGATCGGGGGCCATCTCTCGACCTTCGCCTCGTCCGCCACCCTCTACGAGGTCGGCTTCAACCACTTCTTCCGGGGACGCGGCGCACCCGGTGGCGGCGACCACGTCTACTTCCAGGGTCACGCCGCCCCCGGCTTCTACGCCCGGGCCTTCCTGGAGCGCCGGCTCGACGAGGAGGACCTCGACCTGTTCCGACAGGAGGTGAGCGGTGGCCTCTCCTCCTACCCGCATCCCCGTCTCATGCCCGAGTTCTGGGAGTTCCCCACGGTCTCCATGGGTCTGGGGCCCATCAACTCCGTCTATCACGCCCGCTTCAACCGCTATCTCCACAACCGCGGCCTGGACGACACCTCTGACTCCAACGTCTGGTGCTTCGTCGGCGACGGCGAGGTAGACGAGCCCGAGACCTTCGGCGGTCTGTCGCTGGCTGCGCGGGAAGGTCTCGACAACCTGATCTGGGTCGTCAACTGCAACCTGCAGAGACTCGACGGCCCGGTCCGCGGCAACAGCCAGATCATCACCGAGCTCGAGGCCGTCTTCCGCGGTCACGGGTGGAACGTCATCAAGGTGATCTGGGGCTCCGGCTGGGACGACCTCCTGGCCAAGGACACCGAGGGCGCCCTCGTCAACGTGATGAACACCACCGTCGACGGCGAGTACCAGCGATACAAGGCCGAGGACGGCGCCTACGTGAGGGAGCACTTCTTCGGGAAGGACCCGCGAGCCCTGAAGCTCGTGGAGGACTGGACCGATGAGGAGATCTGGGCGCTCCGTCGCGGTGGCCTCGACTACCTCAAGATCTACGCCGCCTACAAGGTGGCCACCGAGCTCAAGAACGGGAAGCCGACGGTCATCCTCGCCAAGACGATCAAGGGCTGGACACTCGGGCCCGACGTGGAGGGGCGCAACGCCACCCACCAGATCAAGGAAATGACCAACCAGCAGTTGCTCCACCTCCGCGAGCGGCTGCATCTGGACGACGAGATCCCCGCCGAGGCCCTCGAGGGCGACAAGACCCCGCCCTACTACCGGCCCGAGCCGGGATCACCCGAGTACGAGTACCTGATGGAGCGGCGCCGCGCCCTCGGCGGCTCGCTGCCCAAGCGGGTGGTCGATCACGACCCGCTCCCGCTCCCGGCCGCCGAGACCTACTCCGAGGTGTACGCCGGGTCGGGCAAGGTGGAGGCGTCCACCACTTCGGCGTTCGTCCGTCTGCTCCGCAACCTGAGCCGTGAGCCCGAGTTCGGCAAGCACGTGGTGCCCATCGTCCCCGACGAGGCCCGCACTTTCGGCATGGACTCGCTGTTCCGGGAGTTGAAGATCTACGTCCCCTCCGGCCAGCTCTACGAGCCGGTCGACGCGGCGATGCTGTTGTCCTACAGCGAGGCCAAGGACGGTCAGATCCTCGAGGAAGGCATCACCGAGGCGGGCTCGATGGCTTCGTGGACGGCAGCCGCGACTTCGTACGCCACCCGTGGCGTACCCACGGTCCCGTTCTTCATCTTCTACTCGATGTTCGGGTTCCAGCGGGTCGGCGACCTGATCTGGGCTGCCGCCGACGCCCGCGCCCGCGGTTTCATGATCGGCGGGACGGCCGGTCGCACCACCCTGCAGGGTGAGGGGCTCCAGCACCAGGATGGCCACAGCCTGGTCCTCGCTTCGACAGTGCCGGTCTGCCGGGCGTACGACCCGGCGTTCGCCTACGAGTTGGGCACGATCATCGAGCACGGGATCCGACGCATGTACGGCCCCGACCCCATCGACGAGTTCTATTACCTGACCGCCTACAACGAGAACTACGTGCAGCCGCCCAAGCCGGAGGGCGTGGACCAGGGCATCCTCGACGGCCTCTATCGCTTCGCCGCGGCCGAGGACGGAGATCCCAAGGTCCGAATCCTCTTCTCGGGCACGGCCCACACCGCCGCACGACAGGCCGCCGTCGAGCTCGCCGAGCACTACGGCATCTCCGCCGAGTTGTGGTCCGCCACCTCCTACAAGGCCCTGCGGGAGGAAGCCCTGGCCGTGGAGCGCTGGAACCTCCTCCATCCCAACGAGGAGCCGAAGGTGCCGCTCGTGACACGTCTCCTGTCCGAGCACCAGATCCCCACCATCGCCGTGTCGGACTTCATGAAGATGGTCCCGGACCAGGTCGCCCGGTGGATCCCCGGGCCCTACACCGCCCTCGGGACCGACGGGTTCGGCAGGTCGGACTCCCGCGAGGCGCTCCGCCGGTTCTTCGAGGTGGACACCGGGCATGTCGTCTCCGCCACGCTCTCGCTGATGGCCAAGGAAGGTCTGGTCGAGTCCACCGCCGTCAAGGACGCGTTCGACCGCTACGACATCGACCCCGACGCACCGGACCCGGCCTTCGCCCACTGATGTCCGGCCCGTTCGAGATCTTCGGCCTGGGCCACCACATCGACGAGGTCGACCCCGGGCAGGTGATGCCCCGGCTCGAAGAGGTCGTCCTGGTCGACGTGCGCGAGCCGGCGGAGCACGCCAACGGGGTCATCCCGGGGGCCCTGCTGATCCCCCTGGGTGAGCTCCAGGGCTCCATCGGGGGCAAGGTGCCTGCCGGGGCGACCGTGGTCGCGTACTGCGCCACCGGCCATCGATCCCTCTTCGCCGCCGAGATCCTCAACCGCATGGGCTACCGGGCCTCGTCGATGCGTGGAGGCGTCGTCGCCTGGAGGAGTCTCGGCCTGCCGTGGGATGGGGGCGGCGACCTCACCCACGAGCAACTGCAGCGCTACTCGCGTCACATCCGTCTGCCCGAGGTCGGAGAGGCCGGGCAACGACGCCTCCTCGGGTCCAGGGTGCTCCTGATCGGGGCCGGTGGCCTCGGCTCCCCGGCTGCCCTGTATCTGGCCGCGGCCGGTGTCGGCACCATCGGCATCGTCGACGACGACACGGTCGACCCGTCCAACCTCCAGCGCCAGGTCCTGCACACGCTCGACCGCATCGGGATGGCCAAGGTCGACTCCGCCCGTGAGGCGATCACGTCCCTCAACCCCGACGTGAAGGTGGAGACCCACGCCGCCCGGCTCGACTCGTCGAACGTCCTCGACATCATGAGCGCCTACGACCTGGTGGTGGATGGGGGCGACAACTTCCCGACCCGCTATCTGGTCAACGACGCCAGCCTCCATCTCGGGATTCCGGTGGTGCACGGCTCGATCTTCCGTTTCGAGGGGCAGGTCACGGTGTTCGACCCCTACCAGGGGCCCTGCTATCGGTGTCTGCACCGTCTCCCGCCACCTCCGGAGATCGCCCCATCCTGTGCCGTGGCCGGGGTCTTCGGGGTCCTCCCGGGTGTGATCGGATCCATCCAGGCAACCGAGACCATAAAGCATCTCCTCGGCCTGGGGCGCACCCTGACCGGCCGTCTGCTCGTCTTCGACGCCCTCGAGCAGGACTTCACGGCACTCCCGATCCGGCGCGACCCGGACTGTCCCGCCTGCAGCGACCCGGACCGGCCGCCCCGACTGGTCGACTACGACGAGACCTGCCGCCCGGTTGCCTGAGATCCTGAAACTGCCTCCCCACGCCAGGGAGACGATCCTCGATCACTGTCTGGCCAGCGCGCCGGAAGAGGCATGCGGCCTCATCGCGGTTCACGAGGGTGAGGTGGTGGCGGTGTACCCCACGCCGAACGACTCGCCGAGCCCGGAGGACTCGTTCGTGGTCCCGCCTCCCGATCACTACCGCGCGCTGACACATGCCGAGAGCCGCGGCTGGTCACTGGCGGGCTCGTACCACTCCCACCCCCGGGGCGGGGCGGCGCCGTCCGACACGGACATCGCCAAAGCGCTGGACCCCGGGTGGTTCTATCTGGTGGTGGGTCTCGGCGCCGCTCCGAGGATCACCGGATGGCGCATCCGGGCGGGTGTCGCCACGGAGGTGGAGCTGGGCTAACCCTCGACGATGAGGGTTCCGGCCATGCCCCCACCCCGGGGGTTGCCGTGGAAGGTGCAGTAGAAGACGTACTCCCCCGGCTCGTCGAAGGTGAGCGTCGCCTCGTCCCCGTCGTACTGCTCCAGGCTCCCGAAGACCGTCTCGGTGGACCACGAGCCGTCTGCGGCGACGGCGTTGTGCGGGATGGCGTTCGAGGTGCCGACAAAGGTGACCGAGCCGCCGACGGGGATCGTGATCTGGTCGAACTCGAAGCTGGTGTCCAGCATCTTCACGGTGACGGCCTCACCGGAGATGGCTCTCGGCTCATCCTCGCCGCCGCCGCACGCCACCAGGATGAGCACGGCGACGAGCGCGAGGGATCGGGACCGCATGGGGCTAGGCCTTCCTGAAGAGCTTCTTTATCCAGGCCCAGAGGGCCGAAAAGAACAGCCCGAATCCACGCACCTCGGGTGCCCGGACCGCGGCCGCTTCCTCGGGTGTCGCGGCAGCCAGAGAAGCCTCGAGACACTCCACGAAGTCGGCGATGAGGCGGCGTGACATCTCGTTGATGAGCCCGGTGCGACCGAACTGAGCTGCGGGGCCGGAGAGGGTGACATCGGCGTCAACCGTCACCTTGGTGCCGGCTCCGTCGGCTTCGAGCCGGTAATCCACGACGACCTGCCCGCGGGACCCGCCCTTTCGGTCGACGCCCTTCCCCTCGATGCGAGCCGACCTGGTGCCCGGGTCGGGGGTGACGGTGGCGGTGCCCTCGAAGGCGGCGGTCATCGGCCCGAGCTTGGCGGAGAGCTTGCCCTCGAACGACCCGTCGTCGTTCTGGCCGGTCAACTCGGCGCCGGGGAGGCAGCGGGCCACCGAGGGGATGTCCTGGAAGTAGGCCCAGACCGTGTCCGGGTCGCGGGCAACGACGAACTCCTGGCTGATCTTCATGATGCCCGGCGAGCCTAGCCCCCGGACCGGGGTTCCCCCGAATGGTGCTCGGTGTGACCGGCGAGCAGGTCGAGCACATGGGGCATCAGGTCCATGATGGCGGCGAGGCTCTCGGTGGCGCCTCGGGGTGATCCGGGGAGATTGACGACGAGCGCCGACCCCACGGAGCCCGCTCTGGCCCGGGACAGCGCGGCCATGGGGGTCGATTCCAGACCTCGCGCCAGCATGAGATGGACGAGACCGCCTGCCTCCCGTTCGATCACCGACGCGGTTGCCTCGGGTGTGACGTCCCGGGGACCGAACCCGGTGCCACCGGTGGTGAGGACCAGCGCCGACGAGCCGGCCGCCGAGCGGATGGCGTCGGCTATCCGGTCCTGCTCGTCGGGGACGACGAGGCGCCCCACGATGAAGCCTGCATCGGTGAGCATCCCCTCGAGGGCATCGCCCGACAGATCCTCGCGAACTCCGGCGGAGACGCCGTCGGAGACGGTGATGACCGTTGCCCGGGTCATCCCCACATGCGGGGATCGACGGACACCCCGCCACGCAGCACGAACAGGTGGACGATCAGGATGACGACAAGGAAGACCCCCAGGCCGTACGGCCACGGGGTCTCCACCTCATCCTCCGGCCCGGTCACCGTGCTGGTCCCGGGAGCGGCGGCGAGGGTGATGAAGAACATCAGCGCGGCCAGAGGCAGTGACGGGACCACGTTCGAGTCGGCATCGGGGAGGAAGAAGGGGATGGCGAGGAAGACCGAGACGGCCACAGGGATGAGGCAGATCCAAAACGCCAGGCTGAGACGCCGGCGGGCCGTGTCGACCAGGCGGCGATGGGGCGTGAACGCCAGGAACGCGGCCGCCGACGAGAGGGCCACGAGGAGCAGACCGACGGCGCCACCGGCCGCCACGACCATGTCGAGACCCGCGGGTGTGTCGAGGGAGGCATATGCCTTCGCCAGAGGGGCATCGGCATCGAATGGAAGGAACATCGCCTGGGTCAGCGCCTGGCGCAGCAGATGGACGATCGTCCACAAGAAGGTGAGACGGGACACGCCGTACCCGCGCTGGGTCGGATAGGCGAACAGGCAGAGCACCCCGAGGATGAGACAGAGGGCGAAGCCGCCCGCCCATGCGATGTCCCGCGCTCCCTCGAACACCACCCGGTTGTTGAACATGGTGGCGTCACCTCCGAGGATCTCTGCGAGCAGGCCGATACCCAGGTTGTCGACGAACTGGGCGATGACGATCCCGAGGGTCGACCCCAACACCGAAGCAACGATCAGGCTGGGCCCGATACGGCTCGCCGTCCGGGGCGCCGCCTCTGCTGTTGTGGAGACTTCACCGGTCACGGCAGGCAATGCTAAACACCGGCGGGTGCGCGTCACGACCGGCACTACCGTCAGCACATGACCGCTCCCGGCGTCTACCTGCCCACTGACGACCCGAACACGTACGAGTCGACCGAGCTCGCCAACGCCGGTTGGTACGAGCAGGGTCAGCACGGCGGGGCGGTGGCCGCTCTCATCACCGGTCACGTCGAGGCGACCGTGCCGACGTTGACACCAATGGAAATCGCCCGGGTGACACTCGAGCTCTTCCGGGTGGTGCCGCTGACGACCCTCCGGATCGAGACCCGGATCGTGCGCGAGGGCAAGAGGATCCAGACCGTCGAAGCCAAGCTCATCGACACCGGGGGCACCGTGCTCACGCTCGGTCTCGTGCAGCGACTCCGGGTGGCCGACCGCGTCGTCCCGGAGGACGCCCTTCCCGACCCCACCGCCTTCCCCCCGCCCGAGGAATGCCCGGCGGTCGGCTTCTCCCGCGGTGACGGCAGGGTGATGTTCCACAGTCACGCGCTGGAGTTCCGGGCGGTCCAGGGTGGTCTCGACGAAAAGGGCCCGGCGACCATCTGGACCCGACTGGCCGTGCCGGTCGTGGCGGGACGCCCGGTGACACCGGCCCAGAGGGCCGCGCTCACGGGTGACTTCGCCAACGGGATCTCCCACAAGTTGGACGACGACTGGGTGTACATGAACAGCGACCTGACGGTGGCGATCACCCGGCCCCCCGAAGGCGAGTGGGTGGCGATCTCCGCCGACTCGCTGTATCACCACCGCGGTCGGGGCCTGACCCATGCCTGGCTCTGGGACCGAGATCACAAGATCGGCCAGTCGAGCCAGACGCTCTTCGTGGAGCGGACGTGAGCAGGCCGGATGGGGTCTCGCCCCGCGCCCGGGTGCGCCGTCTCCCCGAACGGGCCCACTACGACCGGGAGACCATCCACGCCATCCTCGACGCCGCCCTGATCTGCCACGTGGGCATTTCCCGGGAGGACGGGCCGCTCGTGGTCCCCACGCTGTTCGGTCGCATCGACGACACCATCTACCTGCATGGCTCGGTGGCGTCGGGGAACCTGCGGACGATGCGAACGGGAGCCGAGGTGTGTGTCACCGCCACGATCGTCGACGGGTTGGTCCTGGCGCGATCGCTGTTCAACAGCTCGATGAACTACCGCTCGGCCGTCGTGTTCGGGCGTACCCGACAGGTCACCGACCCCGAAGAGCGTGACCGGGCCCTCCGGGCGATCAGCGACCACATCCTCCCGGGGCGTTGGGAAGACGCGCGACAGCCCAACCGCACCGAGGACCTCCAGACCGCGATCGTGGCCGTCGACATCGACGAGGCGTCGGCCAAGATCCGCAACTGGGGTGTCGGCGACGAACCGGAGGACCTCGCTCTCGGCGTTTGGGCCGGAGTCGTCCCCCTGCGATTGGTCGCCGGCGAGCCGGAGCCCGATCCGGGACTCCCCCCGGGGACCGAAGTCCCCGGTTATCTCGACGGCTGGCTCAGCTAGGCGTCCCGATCCCGGCGGCGGCCGCCAGGGTGTTCATCCAGCCCGCCATGTCGTCCAGGGTGACGTGGGCGTTTAGACCGCTCGGGTTGGGGACCACCCACAGCTCGGCGCCGGCCAGGTCGGTCGGCTGACGTCCGATGACCGCCTCCGGGCGGCCGAAGGCAGTTCGATAGGCGGTCACGCCCAGGATCGCCACCACCTTCGGGGCCAGTCGGACCACCGTCTCCGTGAGCCGGCCCGCTCCCTCCGTCAGTTCGTGATTGGCGACTTCCGAAGCCCGGGCGGTGGCGTGAGGCACCAGGTTGGTGATCCCGATGCCGGCTGAGATCAGGTCCGATCGCTGCTCGTCGGTGAGGCCGGTCGAGGCGTCCAGGTCCCAATCGATCAGCCCGGCGCGTCGCAGGGCCGGGTAGAAGCGATTGGAGGGATGACAGAAGTGGGTCTGACGGGCCGCCGTCATCAGACCGGGGTTGATCCCGACGAAGAGGAGAAGCGTGCCCGGACCGGCCAGGTCGGGGACGGTGCGGCCCCGGAACGCCTCGAGGTCCTGTCTGCTCAGCTTCAAGAGAACCTCATGACGATGCGGAGCCCGTCCGCCCAGAGAATCGGCCGGGTCAGTGGGCGTGGGCCGCGTCGTAGTAGGGGTTGGTGCCCGAGGCGTGGTCGGTGACGTCGACGACACCCGTGATCTCGTCCTGGAACGCATCGAGCAGGGCCTGCTCGATGCCCTGGCGCAAGGTCACCGCGGCGAGGCCGCAACCCTGGCAACCGCCCATCAATCGGAGATAGGCGGTGGTTCCATCGATCGAAACCAACTCCGTGGCACCGCCGTGGGCGGCGATCGCAGGGTTGATCGAGTTCTGGAGGAACGACGCCACCCGCTCGGCGAGAGGGCCGTCGAGGGTCCCGGGAACGTCGACCGCGCCCTGGAACGGGGACGACGGTGTGTTCGGGTTGTTCATGGCGAGCCCGGAGTCGGTGAGCTCCAGGGTGGCGCCATCGAGCTTCTCGACGTCACGGGCCGGGAAGATCACCGACAGATCGCCGTGACGCTCCAGGAGCCAGTCCTCACCCTGATCCGACAGCGGGACGAAAGCGAGGTCGTAGGCGTACTGGAGACCCCGCACCCCGGCGACCTCGATGGAGAGGGCGAACTCTTCCTCGCCCGGCTCCTGGTCGCGGAGCTTGATGATCATGTCCAGCGCATCCGGAGTGATCGTGAGTACCTGCATCTGAGCCATCGATCAGAGCCTAGCGGGCGGTCACGTGTATTCCAGACGACGACACGCCGCAGCATGCGGGGTCCGTGCGCTTACCATGACGATCGATTTGACCAGTCTCCACCAGGCCATTCCGGCCCTCAACCTCAACTTGAAGGTTAGGTCTTACCCGCGTCGGTGCGCGTAAGACGATTTTGTCATTATGGACACGATCCTCGTATTCGCAGCCGGCGACCCCCTCCCCCGCCAGGTTGCGGGCGACATCCCCGAAGCGGACCTCGTGATCGCGGCCAACGGTGGGCATGCCCTGGCCCGTGACATGGGCTGGCGGGTCGACCTGCTGGTCGGGGATCTGGACTCCTGGGACTCCAAACCCGACGACGACATCGAGGTGCAGAGCCATCCACCCGAGAAGGACGCCACCGATCTCGAGCTCGCCATGGAGGCTGCAGCCGGCAGGGACCCGCAGCGGATCGTGGTGATCGGAGGGTCGGGCGGCCGGCTCGATCACGAGCTCGCAGTGGCCGGGGTGATCTGCTCGACCCGATGGACCGATGTCGACGAGATCGACTGGTTGTCGGGCCGGGGCCGGGCCCATGTGGTCCGTGGGCCACGCCGTCTCCACGGGGACGTTGGTGCCACCCTCACCCTGCTCGCCATGGGCGGTCCGGCCACGGGTGTGACCACCAGGGGCCTTCATTGGAACCTCCGGGGCAGCATCCTGCTGCCCGGAAGCTCGCTCGGCGTGTCGAACATCATGGAGAGCCCCGTGGTGGACCTCACCGTCGAGAGCGGGACCCTGCTGGCGGTGTTTCCCGGGATCTGATCAGGGAGCGAGCCCGGCACCGATCTCCGGGTGCAGCGCCTGATAGGCGGCGAGGTACTCGGCCCGCTCCTTCTTGAGACGCTCCACGATCGACTCGTACTCGGCAGACCGGCCCGTCCGCTGGTAGAAGCGACGGGGCTGGAGCAACTCCGTGTCGTCGATGCCCGGGACCGAGGTGGCCACCTGGTATCCGAAGTCGGGGTCGGTCTCCCACTCGATCGTCCCCTCCACGATCCCCTGCACGATCGCCGACGAATCGGGGATGGTCACCTTCTTCGAACCCTCCCCTTCCCCGCCGATGCGGCCTGTGTTGAGGACGAATGCCTCCAGGTCCGGGATGGTCTCGAGGAGCTCGAGGAGCCGGTTGCCCTGCATGGCGTCGTCGTTGAAGAAGAAGGGGTTGGTGCCGGGGACCCGCAGGCTCTTGCCCGCCTCGGCCGCACCGCCGGCCGAGGTCCCCTTGGTCTCGCCCAGCATGAAGTAGGCGGCGATCTGATCCCGATCGAGGCGGGACACCGCCGGGATCACATGATCGGACCGGTTGAGGATGAGGAGATAGCGGGCCGGGGGCACCGCACGAGGGTCCCGGTGCCGGATGTTGGCGAGCGGGAAGGTGCAGCGCCCGTTGGCCGTGTACGACGTGTCGAAGAAGTCGACCTTGCCGTTCTCGTCCACCGACACGTTCTCGAGCCAGGCGTCCGGGCGGGTCGTTCCCCCGTAGATCGTGGGCTCGTCGTCCGGGTCCAGGCCGAACGTCTTGGCGAAGCAACCCGCCTCTGTGGTGTGGACCGTCCCGCCGGGCATCAGGGCGACGAAGTCGTCCTGGACGGGGAGCGATCCCAACTGCTGGCGGAACGTCGTGGTCGTCTTGCCGGTGCCGGAGAGACCGATGATCAGCATCGACTCCTCCTCGCCGCTCCGGGTCGACTCCGCGGGGAACGTCTTGAGCCCGGCGTGGAGGGCGAGACCGCCACGGTCGTAAACGAGGCGGTTCCACATGCGGAGACCGCCCATCTTCGACTCCCCGAAGTAGTCGGAGCCGAAGACACGCGTCGTCCAATTCTCCAGGTCGATGATGATCAGCCGACCGTCGGGCTTGCCCGGAGCCGCGAGACCCGGCGTGTAGATCACCGTGAACTCGGGCTCCCACGCTTCGTCCTTGGGGAAATAGAGGTGGGTCTGCATCCCGGCGATGTTCGGCTGGTCCCGCTCGATGTAGAGGCGGCAACCCGTCCGGAAGTCCGGGTCGGGCCCGATGTATCCCTCCACCAGGAGCATGTCCCGATCGGCGATGTAGGCGTCCTGCCGGGCGGCCCACTCGTCGGCCTCGGCCCTCGAGATCCGGTTCTGGTGGATCTCCTCATCTGAGACGAAGAACGTCGACCGGCCGAGCCGGGACGTGACCTCGGCCCGGTAGTTGAGGTTCCCGAACTCGGTGAGCGTGACCCTCGGGTTCTGCAACGCGAGCTCCCGGAGCAGCTCCTGCTCCGGATTCTCCGTCACCGACCTCGCACCTGGCAGATTGGCGTTGGTGATGCTTCCTCCCTGGACGGATTCAGGCTCGCCAGGGTAATGCCGCCGGGAGACTGCTCATCCCCGGGACAGCTCTGCGGGCATCTCCTCACCCCGCAGTCCGGCGACGAGGTTCCTGACGGCGAGCCCGGCCATCGCTCTCCGGGTGGGCACCGAGGCGCTGGCGATGTGTGGTGTCACGAGGCAATTGGGGAAGCCGAGCAGCGGGTGGTCGGGCGTGAGTGGCTCCGGGTCGGTCACGTCCAAACCGGCACCTGCGATCTCACCCCGGGCGAGGGCGTCCACCAGGGCGTCGGTGTCCACCACCTCGCCCCGTGCGACGTTGACCAGATATGCGTCGGATCGCATCAGGGACAGCTCCCGTCGCCCCACGAGACCACGGGTCTCGTCGGTGAGGCTGACGCACAACATCACGGCGTCGGCCGTACCGAGCAACTCGTCGAGCTCGACACGGCGGCCCGGCCCGGTGCTGGTTCGGGAGGTGTAGAGGATCTCCATCCCGAAGCCCGTGGCTCTCCTGGCCACCGCGGCTCCGACCCTACCCATGCCGACGATTCCCAGGGTCATGCCGTGGAGATCGCCACCCGTCATCCAGAACGGCGACCAGGGGCCCCAGGACCCTTCGCGAACGGCCCGCTCCCCCTCCGGCAGCCTGCGCACCACCGCTCCGAGGAGGGCGAAGGCGGTGTCAGCGACCGTCTCGGTGAGCACACCCGGCGTGTGACCCACCCGGATCGATCGTCTCCGGCACCCGGCGACGTCGATGTTGTCAACCCCGACCGCCATCTGGGACACCACCTCGAGACGCGGCGCGGCATCGAGGAGGACCGCATCGATCCGGTCGGTGAGCATGCAGAGGAGCCCCCTGACACCGGTCACGGCCTCGAGGATCCGGTGCCGCGGCATCGGCTCGTCACCCGCCCACACCTCGACATCCCCCACCTCATGGAGCGGGGCGATCAGGTCCTCGGGGAGCGCCCGGGTGACGAGGATCTCGGCCACGATCGCCGAGCGTAACCCCGCATCGCCCTCCCCGGCTCCGGGCCGGACCGTCGATACCATCAAAGGAATGCGGGGCCGTCGTCTTCCCCTGATCATCCTGGCGCTGGCCGTCGTCGCCTGCGCCGACGCCGGGGCAGCCACCACCCAGCCGGCACCGGACGTCACGACGACGATCGGCCCGACCACCACCACGACCCGACCCGGCCCGCAGATCCCTCCCTATCGGGGCTTCGAAGCGACCCATGAGCTCGAGGGGACACTGGTGGCGATCCTCGGCGAGGAGCCGATCCCCGTGTACGCCCGACCCGGCGCCCCCGAGCCCGAGAGGCTGATGCCGACCAGCACGATCCTGGGCACCACCACGGTGCTGACGACGACCGGACCTCCGGTGGACGGGTGGGTCGAGGTCATGCTGCCCATCCGCCCCAACGGATCGACCGGGTGGGTCCCGGTCGAGGAGGTGGCCCTTTATGTGGTCGACAGTCGCATCGTGGTCGATCTGAGTGACCGGGAGCTCGTGTACTACGTCCGCGGCGAGGAGGTGTTGCGCACCCCCGTGGCAATCGGCAGCTCACGCAGCCCCACCCCTCCGGGGCACTACTTCGTCACCGACAACGTCAAGATCGCCCGCAGCTCGGGCCCGTGGGGCCCGGCGGCCCTCGGTCTCTCGGCGCGATCGAACACGATCACCGAGTTCAACGGGGGCGACGGGATCATCGGCATCCACGGGACCAACCGCCCCGACACGATCGGGAGCGCAGCCTCCCTTGGCTGTGTGCGCGTCCCCAACGACGTGGCGTTGCGGCTCAACGAGCTGGTGCCGCTGGGCACCCCGGTGGAGATCAGGGCCTAGGGGCTTCGCCCCGTACCCGGTACTGGGTACCTGGTATTTGGAGAGGACTCGGTACTCAGTACCAAGTACGCAGTACGGCGAACGAAGTGAGCCCTATTCGGCCAGTTTCTGGCCGAGCAGGATGATCTCGTCGGTATTGCTCTCCGGGATGATGTAGTCCGAGATGTCCCGGATCGCATCCATGTTGGCGGCGATGTCCTCGACGCTGGGCACGACGCCCTTTCCTGCGAACCAGCCCGGGTTGGTGCCGATGAACACCCGCGCGTAGCGGCCGCCACCGGCGGTGAAGATCTGGTGGGTG
The DNA here is from genome assembly GCA_024103415.1 of Acidimicrobiales bacterium. Taxonomy (GTDB): domain Bacteria; phylum Actinomycetota; class Acidimicrobiia; order Spongiisociales; family ZC4RG35; genus ZC4RG35. Next base: position 30,754 of record JAGFIR010000137.1, on the reverse strand, counting down.
AACTGGTTGGCCTCCGAGCAGAGGTAGACGACCAGAGGCGTGACCAGCTCCGGCTCGACGTGCTCGGCCAGAGGGCCCAACAGGTCCTCGGTCATGCGCGTCCGCGCGATCGGTGCGATGGCGTTGGAGAGGATCCCGTACTTGGCGCCTTCGATGGCGAGGACGTTGCTCAGACCGACCAGCCCGGCCTTTGCGGCGCCATAGTTGGACTGGCCGAAGTTGCCGAAGAGACCCGACGCCGAGCTGGTGAAGACGAAGCGCCCGTAGTTGTTCTCCCGCATCACCTGGAACGCCGGGAGCGAGACGTGGAAGGCGCCCTTGAGGTGGACGTCGAGGACGGCCTCGACCTCCTCCATGGTCATCTTCGAGAACGACTTGTCCCGGAGGATGCCTGCGTTGTTGACCACGATGTCGACCTGGCCGAACGCGTCCATGGCCGCCTGGACGATGGACTTCCCGCCCTCCTCGGTGGACACCGAGTCGTAATTGGCGATGGCCTCTCCCCCGGCCTCCTCGATCTCGGCCACGACCTTGGCCGCTGCCGACTCGGAGGAGCCGACCCCGTCCACGGACCCGCCGAGGTCGTTGACCACGACACGAGCACCGCGTCGGGCCAGTTCCAGCGCGTACGTGCGGCCCAGACCGCCGCCCGCGCCGGTGACGATGGCCACGCGGCCATCGAAGGTGATGTCAGACATTCCCTACCTCCAGAAAGGTCAGACGCCCGCGTACATGGCGTCGATCTCGTTGGCGTACTTCTCCATCACCACGTTGCGACGCAGCTTGAGCGACGGAGTCAGCTCGCCGGATTCCGGCCCCCACTCGTCCGGAGTGATGTACCACTTCTTGATCTGCTCGGCCCGGGAGACGGTGGCGTTGGCAGCCTCGATCGCCGCCTCGATCTCCTCCTTGACCTTCGGGTGCCTGGAGAAGCTCTCCAGGTCCGTGTACTCGATGCCGTTGGCCTCGGCCCATGCCGGAGCCTCCTCGGCGTCGATGGCGATGAGCATCGTGAGGAACTTGCGCCCGTCGCCGATCATCGCCGCCTTGGCGATCAGTGGATGGTTGCCCAGCGTGGTCTCCAGGTGTGCCGGCGCCACGTTCTTGCCGGCGGCCGTGATGATGATCTCCTTCTTCCGCCCGACGATCCAGACGTATCCGTCATCGTCGATCCGGGCCAGGTCGCCGGAGTACAGCCAGCCGTCGTCGCCGAAGGTGTCCTTCGACGCCTCGGGCAGCTTGTAGTAGCCCTTGGCGACGATCCCGCCGCGGATGGCGAGCTCGCCGTCCTCCATCGTCTTCACCTCGACACCCGGGAGCGGGCGTCCGACCGACCCGATCTTGAAGGCACCGGGCAGGCCGCTCGTGGCGGGGCCGGTGTTCTCGGACATCCCGTAGATCTCGTAGAGCGGGATGCCGAGAGACATGAAGAACTTGACCAGGTCGGGGCTGATCGGTGCGGCCGAGGTGATGGCGATCTTCACCTGATCCATGCCCAGCTGGTCGCGGACCTTGGAGAGGACGATCTTGTCCAGCAGACGGGCGACGGCAGAGCCCTTCCCGCCCTTCTCCTCGGCTTCGACGCGCCTGGTGTTGGCCGCAAGTGCCGCGTCGAGCAGCTTCTTCTTGACGCCTTCGGTCTCCTCGAACCGGGCGTGCAGACGGCTGGCGAACTTCTCGTAGACCCGGGGCACGCCCACGAACAGGGTGGGACGAGCCTCCTGGATGTACTCGAGGACGCTGCCCAGGTTCGGGCAGTACCAGACCTCACCGGCCAGGTAGGTCCCCAGGTAGTGGGTGGCGAGACGCTCGGCGATGTGGGCGAGCGGCAGGTAGGACACCATGCGGGCGCCCATCTCCAGATTGGCGGCGCGGCGCAGCGACTCCAGCGTCCAGACCACGTTGTACTGGGAGATCATCACGCCCTTGGGGGTCCCGGTGGTCCCGGAGGTGTAGATGAGAGTGGCCAGGCTGTCGGGGGTGACCTGGGATGCCGAACGCTCCACGGCCTTGGGGTCGGAAGAGAGGCGGTTGGCGCCCCGGACCATGAGATCGTCCCAGCTGAGGACCCAGTCCAGTGTGTCGTAGTTCTCGGCACCCGACATCAGGACGACATAACGCAGGTTGGGCAAATCGGCCCTGATCTCCTCCCACCGCTTCATGAACTCGAGGTCTTCGAGGATGGCCACGGTGACCTTGCAGTTGTCCGCGATGTACTGGACCTGCGAGGAGGCGAGAGTCGAGTAGATGGTCACGGGAGTGCCACCGGTGTGGACGACACCGAAGTCGGCCATGACGTGCTCGGGCCGGTTGGAGGCCTGGATGGCGACGAACTCGCCCTCCCCGACCCCGAGGGTCTGCAGACCGGCAGCCACCTGATGGATCCGCTCCCGGTACTCCGACCAGGTCAGATGGTCCCAGCCGTCGGTGTTCTTCCAGTGGATCGCCGGCTGGTCGCCGTACTTCTCCGCATTGCGATCGATGAAGTCGAGGATCGTCTTCCCTTCGACGAGGGAATCGATCTCGGCTCTCTCGGTGAGGACTGCCTGGTCAGTCACTGATCCTCCAATGGTCAGGCAACAGCGCCGGTACTGCGGAGCTTACCGATCTCGGCGTCCGTATAGCCCAGCCAGGAAAGCACCTCGTCGGTGTCGCGACCCGTGGCCGGCGGCGCATCGGGACGGCCCGTCGGCGTGCCGCCAAAGCGCGGCGCCGGGGCCGGTTGGATCACACCGTCGATGTCGATGAAGGTCTCGCGTGCCCGGTTGTGCGGGTGGGCGGGTGCCTCGGTCATGTCGAGAACGGGAGCGACACAGGCGTCGACGCCACGGAAGGCGTCTTCCCACTCGTCGCGGGTCCGTGTCGCGAATATGGCCCCGAACCGGTCCCGGAGCTCGGGCCAGCCGGAGCGATCGTGTTGATCGGGCAGATCCACGTCCTTCAGGCCGAGGACCCGAAGCAACTCGGCGTAGAACTGGGGCTCGATCGCACCCACGGCAACGTGCTTCCCGTCGGCAGTCCGGTAGACCGTGTACCAGGGAGCGGCGCCGTCGAGGAAGTTGTCCTCGCGACGGGGCGACCAGACGCCCCTGGCGAGGAACCCCCAGTGGAATGCCATGAGTAACGCCGAGCCGTCGACCATCGCGGCGTCCACCACCTGGCCGGGGGCCCCGGAGCGCGCCGCGGTGAGAGCCGCGAGAACACCGACGGCGAGAAGCATCCCTCCCCCGCCGAAGTCTCCGACGAGGTTGAGCGGCACGACCGGGTCGGAAGCCGGGCCGATCGATGCGAGCGCTCCGGACAGGGCGATGTAGTCGATGTCATGACCGGCGGTTTCCGCCAACAGGCCGTCCTGGCCCCAACCGGTCATCCGGCCGTAGACGAGCCGCGGGTTGCGGGCATGGCACTCCGCAGGGCCGACACCCAGCCTCTCGGCGACTCCCGGCCGGAACCCTTCGATGAGAACGTCGGACATCTCGACCAGGCGGAGGACCACCCCGGAGGCATCCGGGCTCTTGAGATCCGCCGCGATCGACTTCTTGCCTCGATTCAGCGGGTCGGTGTCCGGCGTCCCGGCTCTCTCCGGTCGGTCGACCCGCACCACCTCCGCTCCCAGGTCGGCGAGGATCATCCCGCAGAATGGCGCCGGACCGATCCCGGCCAACTCGACGACCCTGACTCCTTCGAGCGGGCCGGGCATCAGTCGATCACCTCGAAGTCCACCACCAGGTCGGGAGCGTATCCGCCGCCGGGGAGGGCCCTGAATGCGCCCCGGTAGTGGGCACGGCGCAGTGAGGACTCGACGGGATCGAGCGCCCCGACCGTCGCCGGGTCACCCGGTTGGTCGACCAGGGCGAGGCGAACATCCCGACCCAGCCTGGCGGCTACGTCGAACGGCCCGTCGAAGGGGGACGGATCGGCGCCCTCACCCTTGAACACCCACGCCACGGGGCGTGCGAAGAGCGGGATGATCGCGGCGGGGTCGACGAACGCCCGGTCCACCTCCTCGAGGAGCAGGCGGCGCTCGTCGTCGTCGATCGTCCCCATCGCGGTCGCCAGGGTCTCGTCGACACCGTCCGGGCAATGGCGTGCGAAGTTGAGGCCACCGTCGCACCGGTACAGCTCCGCGGCTGCGGTGGGGTCGACCTGGGCCGTCCAGGCGAAGGAGACGATGTCCCATCCATCACCGGCGAGGTTGACACGGCGGTAGATGTCGGCGGGATACATGAGACGGACATCGACCTCGATCCCCAGATCGGCCAGATCGCTGGCCATCCGCTCCACCATCGTCTCCCGCCAGACGTCACCGGCAGTGGTCATCCAGGTGAAGCGGAGAGGATGGTCGTCGCAGACGAACGGCCCGTCCCCCTCCCGGACGCAACCGTTGTCCAGGAGCGCACGGACCGCGGCATCAGGATCGTGGGCGTGGGGGTACGGGTCACCCATGCCCGGGCGATCCACCCACATGGTGGTGTCGAGCAGGGATGCAGGCGGATCGACCGTCCGCACCGTGAGATCGGCCAGCGTCTCACGGTCGATGGCCAGGGCAACGGCCTGGCGCAGCCAGGCTTCGGCCAGCAGGGGGCTCTGTTGGTTGAAGGTGATCATCTCCCAATCGGGGCCGGGGACGAGTGTCACGGTCACGTCTTCCAGGGCCTCCAGTTCCTCGATCGCCCACCCCGGCGGATCCGGGAGCCAGCCGAGATCGGCCTCACCGCGCCGGAACGCCTGGATCACCCCTCGAACACCGTCGACATCCACCGTCTCGAGGTCGAAGCCCTCACCACGCAGGTCGTGGTCGAGGGGACCGCTGGTCACCCGGTCGTCGTGGGCGGGGAGCACCACCTCGAAGAGACGTTGGAAGGGGGCACTGACATCCGACAGGGCGATCAGGACCTCGTCATCGGCGATCACGTCGATACGGCTCACCGCCCGATAGGCGGGGTCGGCCGAGGAGGCGGCGCGGGCCATGTCGAGGGTGTGGACGAAATCGTCCGCCGTCACGGGCTCGCCGTCGCTCCATCTCGCATCAGGGTCGATCCGGAGACGGACACATCTTGTCTCCGGGCAGATGTCGGGCTCGGTCGTGATCACCGACGGCGGCACCGTCGTCGGAGTCGTGGTCGTGGCGACACTCCCGGTGCATGCGGCGACGATGACTGCCAGGACGACGACGGGGAGCAACCGGGTCTTCACTGGCGAAACGGTAAACCCGGGCTCACGGTGACTGGAACGGCCACGAGCGGGGGTCGGCGTGGATCCCGTCCACCACGGGCACGAAAGGAAGCCCGGCGGCGTGGGCTTCGGTGATCGTCTCCCGGTACAGAGGCAGTTGCGCCGCCTCCTGCAGGGCGACTGCCTCCATCGCCGCGGCGAGCTCGACAGCCTTCGACGGGCTGGTCGTGACCCGGTATCTGTCGGCAAGGTCGTCGAAGGTCGCCGACGCCAGCCCGGTGACGTTGGTGCCCCCTGCGAGGTAGCTGTCCTCCGAGGAATGGAACAGGTGGATCATGAGACCGACGGGGTCGGCCGGCCCGGTCCATCGCCAGCCCAGCAGCGCGATTGCCCAACCTCGAGAGGCGTCGGAATCCAGCGGCGGCAGGACGATCCCGGCCAGGTCGGGCGTCGGCACCACCTCCATCTCGACTCCGATCAGGTCAGCCCGCCCGGCGATCCAAGCCGCGGCCTCGACACGCATGGAGTCGTGATCGGAGACGAGGAGCCGCAGGGGGCCGACCGGGGATCCGTTCGGTCGGCGCAGGGCCGATCCGCCCTCGACTTCCCTTCCGACAACGGCCGGGCGGGTCGCCCAGGTGTACCCCGCCTCCTCGAGGATGGTCACCGCGGCATCGACCCTGGCCGCCAGGTCGAGACGCTCGCCGTCGAACGTTCCCGGCCCTGCCGGGGCGATCGAGTCGGGTCGGTAGAAGGAGTACGCCGGCGTCGCCCCCAGCATCCCGGCCAGTTCGACCCGATCGACGATGGTGGCCAGCGCCAACCTCATCGCCGGGTCGTCGAACGGCGCCACACGCTGGTTCATGGCGAGGACCCGGACCGGTGACCGGACGCTCGTGGTGAGGGCGGCCGTCTCCCGGAGATCATCGAGCAACCCGGCAGGCAACCCGGCCGTGCCCACCGGGTCGTGCACGAAGTCGACCTGGCCGTCCATCAACAGGCGGTAGGCGTCCTCCCGTGAACCGGCCACCACCCAGGAAACCGTCTCGGGCATCGCTCCTGGCGGCGCCGGGGCTTCCAGCCCGTAGAGCGCAGGACGATCGTGGATGTCGGCGAGGAGGGCCTCCCAGTGATGAGAGGGAACGAACGGAACACGGCCGATCTCGCCAGGCCAGAGGTCGGGACCGGGCGCTCTCTCGTACCGGATCCTGATCGTGTGGTCGTCGGGCGCCTCCACCGACACGACTCCCGTCGGGTAGGCATGGCTCCCGTCGAGCGAGAAGGACCGGACGGTGTCCAGATAGAAGGTCAGGTCGCCCGCCACGATGGGTCTCCCATCGCTCCAGCGACGATCGGCCGCGATTCGCTGGTCCACCACCCAGCCGTCCCCGTCGGGACGGGGCACGGCGAGCGGAAGCATGGCGAGATCGGCTGCCGGCTCATGGGCGGTCCCGACGAACAAGGAAGCGGTCATCCCGTGAGTCATCAGGCGGTCGAGCGCACTGCCCTCGGACCCGAGTGCCGCCCACCAGTTGACACCGGACAGAGGCCCGGTGACGGCGACCCTGAGCGTGGGAGCCGGGGCTTCGGTGGTGACCACCGCTGTCGGGACCATCGTGCTCGGCGTCGTCATCTCGGGAGTCGGGGCCCGGCATGCGGCGACCAGCAGCCCGACGAGCAGTGCGAGAGCGCGCGCCCTGGTCAATCCGGGGATTGGTCCGGGGACTCCATCTCCTCTTCCCCGGCGGCCATGATCTCGTCGTCGTCGAGGACGACGTCATGGGTCTTGCGGTACTCCCCGATGATCGCCTGCACGATGCCCGCCACGGGAAGGGCCAGGATGACACCGACACCCCCGAGCAGGTACCCGCCCGCGAGGATGGCCCCCACGGTGATCGCCGGGTGGATCTCCATGGTCCGCTTGGTGATCCACGGCCCGACCACGAAGTTCTCCACCTGCTGGTACACGACGAAGATGACGACGATCCAGATCACCGTCTGCATGTCGTTGAAGGTCAGGGCGACGATGATCGGGAGGATCATCGCCAGATAGGTCCCCACCACCGGAACGAACTGGCTGAGGATGCCCACCCAGGCGCCGAGTGCGGGGGCAAAGGGGACACCGAGGAGCTGGAGGGCGGCGGCGGAGACGACACCACCGATGACCGCCAGAACCATCCGGGAGTAGATGTAGCCCCCCATCTTCTCCACCGCGACGTCCCAGATGTCCAGCGCCCTCAGTTGCCGCTGCTGGGGCATCAGCGAGAGGACGGTCCGTTGCATCTGTGGCAGTTCGGCGAGCATGAAGAAGGCGAACAGGGCGGTCGTGGTCGTGAACAGGAAGAAGTTCCCCACCGAGCCCAGGAAGGCGAACACACCACCCGCCAGCCCACCGCCGATCTGCTGCAGGGAGCCTCCCAGATCCTCGGCGAGTTTCTCGGGGTCGACCGAGATGTCGAGCCCGAACTGCTCGTTGAGCCACGTGGCGAAGGATTCGATCATGGTCGGCAGCTTCTCGATGAGCTCCTGCACCTGGGCGATGAACAACGGGGCGAGGGCGGCCAGGAACCCCACGGCGAGCACGACGACGCCGACGAGCACGGCGAAGGCAGCCAGTCCGCGCTTCCAACCCTTCTTTTCCAGCCAATGCACCGCGGGCTCGAATGCGATGGTCACGAACAGCGCCACAAAGACCATGAAGATCAGGTTGGAGAGACGCCACACGAGCCAGAGGACAGCCGCGACGCCGAGCAGCACACCGGCGACCACGAGGGTCCGGTTGCGGAACCTGCGCATCTCCGCTCGTTCGGCCGGTGTCATCGCGGCGCCAGGCTACGTGACCGCCGACCCCGTGCGCGTCTTTCGATACTCTCAGCAGTAGATGGAGAAGTTCGACGTCGTGTGGCGGCCCGACCCGGAGCGGGCGGCATCGACGAACACGGCCAGATTCATGGCCGAGCACGGGCTGTCCGACCTCGAGGAACTGGGCGTCCGCTCCGTCGAGGACCCCGAGTGGTTCTGGAGGGAGGTCATCCGATTCCTCGGGCTCCCCTTCGATCGGGAGCCCACCGTGATCCGCGACACCTCCCGCGGTGTGGAGTGGACCACATGGTTCGTCGACGGGAGGTTCAACCTCTCCCGCGCCTGTGTCGATCGCTGGGCCGACGAGGCTCCCGACCGGGTGGCCGTGAAGTCGCTCCGGGAGTCGGGCGACGTCAACGTCGCCACGTTCGGTGAGTTGCGCGACCTCGTCTCCAGGCTGGCCGGCGCCCTCGTCGATCTCGGGGTGAGAAGAGGGGATGCCGTCGCCGTGTACCTCCCGATGTCACTCGAAGCGGTGGCCGCGATGCTCGCCATCGCCCGGATCGGTGGGATCTTCATCCCCGTCTTCTCCGGCTACGGGGCCGACGCCGTCGCCAACCGGCTCATCGACCCGAGCCCGAAGATCGTCGTGTGCGCCAACGCCTTCCAGCGCCGCGGCCGGCCCGTTGCCATGAAGCCGGTCGCCGACGAGGCGCTCCGGATCGCCTCGTGCGACGCATCACTGCTGGTGGTCGACTACCTGCCCGGTCACGACACACCGATGACGCATGGCAGAGACCACTGGTGGCACGAGCGGGTGCCCGGGTCGGAGCCCCTCGGCCCATCTGCCACGTGGTCGGAGGATCCCGTGATGATCGCCTACACCTCCGGCACCACCGGGCGGCCCAAGGGATCGGTACACGTCCAGGCAGGGCTCACGGTGAAACTCGCGGCCGAGGGCGCCTTCCAGATGGAGGTGCAACCCGGTGACACGCTGATGTGGGTCACGGACATGGGGTGGATCATGGGGCCATGGACCGTCGTCGCCGGCCTGGCCAACGGGGCGTCCATCGCCACCTACGACGGCGCTCCGGACCATCCGGGCCCGGACCGGCTCTGGCAGGTGACCTCCGAGTTGGGTGTGACCCATCTCGGGATCTCCCCCACCCTCATCCGGGCCTTGCAGCCCCACGGCGCGGAGCAGGCGAAGAAGCACGATCTGACCCGTCTCCGGGCATTCGGATCGACGGGCGAGCCATGGAACCCCGAGCCCTGGTGGTGGCTGTTCCGCGACGTCGGGGAGGAGCGAATCCCGATCGTCAATCTGTCGGGGGGAACCGAGATCGGCGCCTGCATCCTCTCGGTGAACCTGCTCCAGGGGATCAAGCCGACGTCACTGGGCAGGCCGTCTTTCGGCGTCGCCGCCAACGTCTACGACCCCGAGGGCAAGCCGGTTCGTGGCGAGGTCGGCGAGCTGGTGATCGAGGACTCATGGCCCGCGATGACCCGCGGGTTCTGGGGTGAGCCCGAGCGTTACCTGGAGACCTACTGGTCGCGTTACCCGGGGATCTGGGTGCACGGCGACTGGGCCTCGGTCGACGAGGACGGCTTCTGGTATCTCCACGGCCGATCGGATGACACTCTCAACATCGCCGGCAAGCGGGTGGGGCCGGCCGAGATCGAGTCGGCGGCCGTGGCCCTGGACGAGGTGACGATGGCGGCGGCCGTCGGCGTGCCCGACACCATCAAAGGCGAGACGGTCGCGCTGTTCGTCGTTCCTGCTCCCGGTGTCGAGCCCGGACCCGGCCTGGAGACGAAGGTGTCCGACGCCGTGGCGTCATCCCTGGGGAAGGCGTTTCGGCCCAATCGAGTCGTGTTCGTCCCGGATCTCCCGCGCACGAGGTCGCAGAAGATCATGCGCCGCGTGGTACGGGCGGTGGCGCTGGGCGAGGACCCGGGCGACGTCTCCAGTCTGGAGAATCCGGATTCGCTGCAGCATCTCCGATGACCCGGGCTCGCATCTCTACCCCCGCGGATCGGCCGGGGACTGCCGATGGCCTACTTCGGCGGCATGCGGGCGCCCGCGTCGAGACGGATCACCTCGCCGTTGAGCATCTGGTTCTCGACGATCGTGTGGACCAGGTGGGCGAACTCTTCCGCCGTGCCCAGACGCTGCGGGAACACCTGGATCTTTCCCAGGGCCTCTTTGAGCTCCGGGGGCGCGGCGTCCAGCAAGGGCGTGTCCATGATCCCCGGGGCGATGGTCATCACCCGGATCCCGAGCGGGCCGAGGTCCCTGGCGATGGGCAGGGTCATCCCCACCACGCCGCCCTTGGACGCCGAGTAGGCGGCCTGGCCGATCTGTCCGTCGAAGGCTGCGATCGAAGCCACGTTCACGATCACGCCCCGCTCACCACCGTCGTCGGGCTCGTTGCGCGCCATGACCCCGGCGACGTTGCGAATGACGTCGAACATCCCGATCAGGTTGATCGAGATCACCGTCTTGAAGAGGTCGAGGTCGAACAGGGACCCATCCCGTGACACCACACGCATCGCCGGGGCGATGCCTGCCGCGTTGACCAGGACGTGGACCCCTCCCCACAGCTCGGCGACGGCGGCAACGGCCGCGGCCACCGCCTCGGGATCGGTGACGTCCACCTCGAAGAAGCGGGCGTTGTCGCCCATCTCCTGCTCGGCCGCGAGCCCCTTGTCCCGGTTGACGTCGAACATGGCGACCCGCGCTCCGTGTGCCATGAGCCGCCGGGCGGCGCCATTGCCGAGACCCGACACGCCGCCGGTCACGATTGCAGTTTTCCCGTTGAGATCCATCGGACGGCGACGCTACCAGCGTTAGGCGCGGCCAGGTGCTACTCATGTTGCCGTGATCGGCGTGTTCGACTCCGGTTTGGGCGGCCTCTCGGTTCTCGCCGAGATACGACGCGCCTCGCCATCGGCAGACCTCCTCTACGTCGCCGACCGCAAGCGCGCCCCATACGGGACCCGCAGCCTCGAGGAGGTCCGCGACTTCTCCCTCGAGATCACCGACTGGCTCCTCGACCACGGCGCCGGGACGGTGGTCGTGGCCTGCAACACCGCCTCCGCGGCCGCCCTCGACGACATGCGCGAGACCCATCCCGACGTGCCAATCGTCGGAATGGAGCCGGCCGTCAAGCCCGCAGCCGAGCGAACGGGCACCGGGGTCATTGCCGTCTTCGCCACCGCCGCCACCTTCCAGGGGCGTCTCTTCGACACCACCGTCCACCGTTGGGCGGAGGACAAGCAGGTGATCACCAGGGCCTGCCCGCGGTGGGTGGAACTTGTAGAGAGCGGTGTCTTCGAGGGGCCACAGGCCGAGGCAGTCGTGGGCCCCGCGATCTCCGAGGCAATCGACGCCGGAGCGGACACCCTGGTGCTCGGCTGCACCCACTTCTCGTTCCTGGCACCCACCATCGCCCGACTCGCCGGAGACGGAGTGGACGTCATCGACCCGGCGCCGGCGGTCGCCCGCCAGACCGCCCGTGTCTCCCGCGACGGTGCCGGCGAAGGCCGTGTCACCCTGGCGGCCTCGGGCGACCTCGACGAGTTCGCCGGACTGGTGACCCGGATGGGTCCCTGGACCAATGCGGATATCGTCCCGTATCCATGAGGGCCGCCTGGTCGTCCCCGACCACCCGCATCACCATCGAGGAAGGCGAATCACACGATCCCGGCACCGGTCCCGACCGGTATCGGCGCGCCCTGGAGATCCTCCGCTCCGGAGACCAACCGATGGCGCTGGCCGCCTTCACCTTCGACGTCGATGAACCCGGGTCTGTGGTCATGATCCCCGGCACCGAGGCCCCCTACCCCGACCGCACCCCACCCCCACCGGGACGAATCGTCGATGACGGGCGGAAGCGTTGGTGGTCCGGCTTCGACGACGCACTGGCCGCGCTGGGATCCGGCGAGGTGGAGAAGGTCGTCCTGGCCCGCCGGGCGGTGGGCCGATTCGAGACGAACCTGGAGCCCGCCTCGGTGTGGCGCACATTGGTCGACGCCAATCCCGACACCTACTGCTTCCTGCTCGATGGCTTCGTAGGGGCGAGCCCCGAGCTCCTCGTCCGGGTGGATGGCGACAGGGTCCAGTCACTGGCCCTGGCGGGGACCGCGGCGACCGAGCATGGCCTCGTCGGCGAGAAGATCGCGTCGGAGCACCAGCACACGGCCGACTCGGTGACCGAGGCTCTCGCCCCGATCACCCTGGGCCTGGCAACGAGCAGGGACCTGCACCGGTTCGGAGGCCTCACGCACGTGGGGACCTGGTTCGAGGGACGTCTCCAGGAGGGTTTCACCGTCCTCGACGTCCTCGCCGCCATCCATCCGACTGCGGCGGTGGCGGGAACGCCTCGCGACGCGGCGGTGCGGCTGATTCGTCGTCTGGAGGAGCCGCGTGGCCTGTATTGCGGTCCGGTGGGCTGGTTCGACCGAGACGGCAACGGCGAGTTCGCCATCGCCCTGCGCTGCGGGCACATCGAGGGAAACGAGATCGTCCTCCACGCGGGCGGTGGGCTGTTGCTCGGGTCGGACCGGGACCGGGAATGGAAGGAGACGGAGCTCAAGCTCCGGCCGATGCTCTCGGCGCTAGGCCTCGAGGGCTGACCGGGCCACTTCGTCGAGCCTCCGGCGTGCGGCCAGGTCCGCAACCCGGTCGACGGGGACCTCGACCAACATCCGCGAACCTCCCGTCAGGCCCCGGTCGACGATCTCCCGAAGCTGCTCGCCCGAGCCCGCCACGTGATGCTCGAGACCGTGCAACCGGGCGAGGTCGGCCGCCTTCCTACGAGGTGGGGTGACGAAGAGCCGCTCGAACGAAGGTGCGTGGGCGGCCGTCGGAAGGGAGTCGAACAAGCCACCTCCCCCGTTGTCGATGACCACCGTCACCAAGCCCACGCCATCCTCGGAAAGGAACCCGTTGGCGTCGTGGTACAGAGAGAGATCGCCCGTCAACAGGACCGTCCCGGGAGTGACGGTCGACACCCCGAGTGCCGTGGAGACGATCCCATCGATGCCCGACGCACCGCGGTTGGCGACGACGCGCACCGGGCCCCGGAGGTGGGCGTCGACCTCCCGGATCGGCAGTGACGACGCGGCCACGAGACAGGCCATGCCGGTCTCCTCCAGTGCGCCGACCACGGCGGCACCTGTGCCCCACTCGACCGCTCCCGACACGGCTTTCCGCACTCTTTCCTGTGCGCCCCGCCATCCCTCCGCCCAGCCCGGCTCGGGCGCCGCCTCCATCGTCGACAGGAACGCCACCGGGTCGACCACGAGCCGGTGCGTGGCGTTGCGCCGGGGATCGATGTGACGACCCCAGGAGTCGACCCTCACCCTGTGACGCGCACGCGCCACGAGATCCTCGAGCCGTTCGGATGGCCCGACGGCGCCGATCGCCACGACTGTCTCGGGGACGAGCTCGTCGGGCAGGGGACCGGCGAGGATGTGGTGGTAGACGTCGATGACCTCGTTCCCACGCAGACCGGACGACGCGGTGGCCAGCAGGGGCCATCCGAGACGACGCGCCTCCTCGAGCAGACCCGGCCTGTCATACCGGCCATCCCCGGCGATCACCAGACCGCGTCCGATCGGAGGAAGGTCGGCCATCGGCGCGTTCGTGTCCGGGATGGGTTGGTCCACCCAGGGCCGGCCATCGGGGCGACCCTCCGTGGAATGCGGATAGGGGTCGGTGCGTGTCCGGCCGTCGTCGGGGACGGGGACCGTCGGCTCCCGGAACGCGACGTTGAGCTGCACCGGACCGGGGCGCCCGTCGGAGCCCCGGCTCGCAGCCACCGCACGGCAGACCAACTCCCGCCACCACCCGTTCTGGTCGTCCCACTCCGGCGCGGGGATGTCCAAAGCAAGCCGGGTCTTGTCGCCGAACAGGCCGGCCTGCTCGATCGTCTGGTTGGCCCCGACACCCCGCAGCTCGGCGGGACGATCTGCCGACAGCAGGATTAGAGGTGTGAGCGAGCTGTCGGCCTCGACAACTGCCGGGAACCAGTTGGCCACGGCTGTGCCCGAGGTTCCGATCACGGCGGCTCCTCCCCCGGCTTTGGAGCGGCCCAGCGCCCAGAAGGCAGCCGAGCGCTCGTCGATGACCACGACCGTCCGGGCCCGGGGGTGCTGCGAGGCCGCGATGGTCAGCGCCGCCGACCGGGACCCCGGCGACACCACGAAGAGGTCGACGCCGTTGCGCACGAGCTCGTCGATGACGACCTCGGCGAGAGCGGTGCTCGGGTTGGGCCTCACGCGGCCGCCCGCGCCGCATCGTGGAGACGGCGGATCATCTCGTCGGCCACGTCCGGTGGCGCGGCCCACCGGTCCAGGAGGTCAGGGTCCGGTTGGGGGCGATGCACCTCGATCCAGCCGTCCCGGGCGACCAGGGGATCGGCCGTCACGTCGCCCGCGAGCATCGCGACGGTGTTGAGCCCGCATGCCATCGGCCGCTCCAGCAAGGATGCCGCGAGCAACCCGGTGTACATCCCGACCGAGGTCTCGAGCGCAGAGGAGACCACCGCGGGCACACCGGCCCGGCGGGCCAGATCCAGTGCGGCGGCCACGCCACCCAGGGGTTGCACCTTGACCACGATGTAGTCGGCTCCGCCCTTCTCCACGACCTCCAGAGGGTCATCGCTGCGCCGGATCAGCTCGTCGGCGGCCAACGGCACCGACACCCGGCGGCGCAACTCGACCATCTCGCCGACGGTGGCCACGGGTTGTTCGGCGTATTCCAGATCGAACCGCTCCATGGCGGTGAGTCGTCTCGCCGCCGTCTCCACATCCCAGGCGCCGTTCACGTCGACGCGGATCCGGCCACCCTCGCCCAGCGCGTCCGCCACAGCCTCCAGCCTGGCCAGGTCGTCTCCCTCCCCCTGACCCGGGTCGCCCACCTTGACCTTGGCGGTACGCGCTCCGGATTCGTGGACGATCCGGGCGGCAGTCTCCGGGTCGACCACGGGAACTGTGACGTTGACCTCGACCACGTTCCTTCCCGGAGCGGGCAACTCTCCGGTCGCCGCCTCCAGTGCGGCCCCGAGCCAGCGGCGGGTCACTTCAGGGGGGTACTCCGCGAACGGTGAGAACTCGCCCCAGCCGGAGGACCCGCGGAGCAACACGACGTCACGTCGATCGATGCCCCGAAAACGGTGCCGCATCGGGAGGCTGACCACCCGGACGTCGAAAGAGCCCAGGGTGTCGATCACTCGCCCTGGACCTCCCTCAGGTATCCGATCAGCCTCTGCACCTGATCGTCGTCGAGCACCGATCGGAACGACGGCATCCCCCCACGACCGTGGAGCACGGTGGTCTCGATGAAGCTGTCGGGCTGCGCTGCTGCGTTCGACCCCGGTCCCAGCGCCGGGCCTACCCGACCTTCCAGGTTGGCGCCGTGGCAGTTGGCACACAGGTTCCGGTAGATCTGCTCGCCGGTGGCGTCGGACGGAGGGGCGCTGACCCCGCAGCCGGCGACGGCCAGCACGGCCGCGACCGCGGCGACCTTCCTTCTCACGCCGAACCGGCCTCCTCGGCGAGGTTGCGCACCCGCTGGGATTGATCGAGCGGGACGACGAGGACCGCGTCGGGGGTCTCGATCACCGCAACCCCCTCGAGACCCGCGACGGCCACGACCCGCGACCCGGCGATCACCAGAGAGTCCCTGACGCCGTCGAGCACGACCCGTCCCGAGACGGCGTTGCCGTCCGCATCCCGGTCGGTGTGTTTGTGCAGAGCGAGATACGAGCCGACGTCGTCCCATCCGGCGTCGAGCGACAGGACCAGCCCGGCCTCGGTGTGCTCCATCACGGCGTGGTCGAACGAGAGGGACGTGGCCTCCCGGAATCGGTCGCCGAGCTCGATGACGCCACCGTCGACCCGCGTCAGGGCGTCACGAACCGCAGACATGATCTGAGGCTGGTGCCGCTCCATCTCGGACAGGACCGTCCCGGCGGTGGCCACGAACATCCCCGAGTTCCAGAGATGACGCCCGTCGGCGAGCATCGCCCTGGCCTCGTCCTCTCCGGGCTTCTCTCTGAACCGGGCGACGCGGTGGGCACCGTCCTCCACCGGATCCCCGATCTCGATGTAGCCATAGCCCGTGTCGGGACGGGTGGGGACGACCCCGAAGGTGACGATTCCTCCCGAGCTCGCCAGCCGCGCCGCCGTTGTCACCGCCGCCCGGAATGCGTCGAGGTCGTCGATCACGTGATCGGACGGGAGGATGACCATCACTTCGGTCGGAACGAGCGCCAGGGCTGCGGCCGTCACGGCCGGGCCGGTGTTCCGCCCCTCCGGCTCGACCAGCACGACCGGGTCGGGGGCACCGAGGTCCTTCAAGGAGGCGGATACCAACTCGAGATGCCGGCCACCGGTCACGACCACCGGAGACCCCACGTCGGGGAGACCGTCGAGACGCCGCAGGGTGGCGTCGAAGAGACTCGGATGGCCCGGGATCAGATCAGCGAACTGCTTCGGAAGATCCGGGGTGGAGAGCGGCCAGAGCCGCGTGCCGGACCCTCCGGAGAGAATCACCGGTCGTATCGAAGTCACGACCGCAGAGTATCGTGCGACGCCGTGCCAGCGATCAGGGTGCGCGGCCTCGTCAAGACCTACGGGTCCAACCGGGCCGTCGATGGCATCGACCTGGAGGTCCAGGAAGGAGAGGTCGTCGCCGTCCTCGGCCCCAACGGCGCGGGCAAGACGACCACGATCGAGATCCTCGAAGGCTTCCGTAACCGGGATGGAGGGGAGGTCGAGGTCCTCGGCATGGATCCCGCCGCATCTGCCCGCGAGATCCGGGATCGAATCGGGATCGTGCTCCAGGAGTCCGGGATCGAAGACGAGTTGACGGTCACCGAGGCGGTGGCGCACCAGGCGCTTCCCTATGAAAGGCCACGCCCGATCGGCGAGGTCGTCGAGCTGGTCGGGCTGGCCGACAAGGCAGGGGCGAGGATCAAGACGCTCTCCGGCGGGCAGCGACGCCGGCTCGACCTGGCCCTCGCTCTGGTGGGGGATCCATCTCTGCTCTTCCTGGACGAGCCGACCACCGGCTTCGACCCCGCCGCACGCCGGCAGTCGTGGTCCGTGATCGAGGGACTCGCCGCCAACGGCACCACGATCCTCCTCACCACGCATTACCTCGAGGAAGCGCAGGAACTGGCCGACCGCGTGGTGGTGATCACCAGGGGACGGGTGGTCGCCGAGGGAACGCCCGACTCCATCGGTGGACGCTCCGACCGACCCGCCACGATCCGCTTTCGGGTCTCCGACGGGGACGCGGCCCGACTCGGGTTGGAGGCAAACGACGGTCTCGTGATGGTCGAGACCTCCTCCCCGACAGAGGAACTGCACCGTCTCACCGGAAGGGCTTTGGAGGCCGGGATCGAGCTCGCCGACCTCGAGGTGCGCAGGCCCACGCTCGAAGAGACCTATCTGCGGCTGGTGGGTGGGGCGGAATGAGACGACCCGGGTGGCTGGCACTGGCTCTCGCCGAGACCCGGATGCAGGTCAGATTGCTCCTGCGCAACGTGGTCGCCGCCTTCTTCACGCTCGTGATGCCGCTCTTGTTCCTGATACTGCTCAACTTCTTCATCGGCGACGGCGAGTTGAGTGACGGGTCAGCCCTGTCCAACTACTTCACACCCGCGATCGCGGTGTTTGGCCTGGTGACGGCGACCTTCACCAATCTGGCGATCTCCACGGCGATGGCACGTGATGCCGGTGTCCTCAAGAGGGTGTACGGGTCGCCGATGCCGCTCTCGGCTCACGTGGCCGGCCGGGTATTGTCGGCGACACTCCTGGGCCTGGCGTCGGTCGTGGTGATGCTGGCCATCGGAGCCCTCGTCTACGGGGTGGAGATCCCCTGGAGCCGCATGCCGGTGTTCTTCGGTGTCCTGCTCATCGGCGCGGCCGCCTTCTCCGCTCTGGGCGTGGCCGTGGCCATGGTCACGCCCAACGCCCGGGCCGCGCCGGCCGTGGCCAATGCCGTGATCCTCCCGCTCACCTTCGTGTCCGGGATCTTCTTCCCCCTCACCGACGCCCCGGCCTGGCTGCAACTGGTGGGACGGGCGCTTCCACTGGCCCCGTTTGTCGAGTCGGCGGTGGACCAGTTCGTTCCATGGCTGATCGACGGGTCGATCGTCTGGCGGCTCGGCGTGATGATGGCCTGGGGTCTGTTCGGCGCGGTTCTCGCCTTGCGCTTCTTCAGGTGGGAGCCGTCGGGGATCCGCCGTCAGTCGCTCGAGATCGACACGTAACCGCACTCCTGGCAGATCGACCGGGAGATCCCCATCCCGCCAGGGGCCGGGACGAAGTCGTGGACGTGGTTGCGGCTGCCCCGGGTGAACGCCGACTTGACCGCGCCCAGGAGCCCGGGACGCCCCTTGGCCGCAGCAGCACCTGCGAGCGCCGGCTCCTTCTCCTCGGTCTCGTGAAGTGCATCGAGATCGACCACCTCGGGAGCGTCCGGCTCGTCGTCCGGTGACACGATCGGCGCACCCGCGGCGACCGGCTCCTGCTCGGGCTCGGCTTCCGCCATCTCCTGCTGACGATGGTCCATCTCTACCTGGAGGGTCTCGAGACGCTCCAGCTCCCGTCGCTTCGCCTCGACCTCCTCCATCTCGCGCCGGGCGGCGGCGACACGCTCGGCCTCGGCGCGCTCCATGGCGAGACGTGCCTCTTCGAGACGCTCGATCTCGGCGCGCACGGCCTCCTCGCGGGCGGCGTCGTCCCCGGCCCGTGCGGTGAGCTGCGCCTCCAGCTCCTGGAGCCTCTGGCGCTCGGAGCGGAGTTTCTCCATCTCCTCCTGGAACTGACGGGCCCGCTCGGCCTCGATGCGCTCATGCTCGGCCCTCTCGGCCTCCAGTCGGGCCATCTCGAGGCGGAATGCCTCGATACGCCGGGCGTCGCGTTCCTCGGCCTCGCGTCGGAGCTCTTCGAGGCGGGCACGTTCTTCCGCGAGCCGGACCCGCTCCGCCTCGAGACGACGTCTCTCCTCGGCGAGGGGGTCGTTCCCGGCGAAGACAGGATCCGGTTCGGTTGCCGCCGCGGCCTCCTCGACGACGGCCCGCTCCTCTTCGACCGCTGCGGGGGCCGGCGCCGGCCGGGTCTGGACCCTGGCCTCGGCCATGAGGTTGGCCTCCATCGCCTCACGCAGTTCCCCGATGCGCGAAGGCTTGACGCCATTGCGGGACTTCCGGATGGCCATCCCCCTTGGGATGGCCCTCATCACCTCGATGCGAGCCCGGGTCTCGTCCATGTGGTCGACCCCGCGATAGGCGAAGTCGACCGGCTCGTCGGCGATGAAGGTGACCTCCTCACCGTCGAGGATCAACTGGAAGGCGGCGGACACCAGACGGCGCGCGCGGACGTCGTAGAGCGACCATCGTCCCAGCGACTCCCCCTCGAGGAGGATCTCTACCTGGTTGTCCTCGACCAGGAGCGACGCCGGGACACCCGGGTGGTCCAATTCGGGGATTCGTATCTCGCCGGTGAACCTCACCGTCTCACCCTGGGGATGCCCATTTCCTTCTCCTCCGCCCGTTCACGATCCCACCAACCCTGCGATTGTCAAGCGGATTCGAGGGTCTCCGGCGACAGTCTGTCACGCCGGGCCGACAAATTCCTCCAGAGGCGGGCACGCGCACATCAGGTTTCGGTCACCGCCGGGGCCGTCGATCCGGGACACCGGCGGCCAGTATTTCGCCATCCGGACGGAGGGGACGGGGAAGACCGCGGTCTCCCTGCTGTAGGGGTGCGTCCACTCGTCCGACGCCGCCTCCTCGGCCGTGTGGGGGGCCATCCGCAACGGGTTGTCATCCTCGGGCCACTCGCCCGAACCGACCCGGTCGGCCTCGGCCTTGATGGCGATCATGGCGTCGCAGAAGCGATCGAGCTCGGCGAGCGACTCCGACTCGGTGGGCTCCACCATGAGGGTCCCGGCCACCGGGAACGACAGCGTCGGAGCGTGGAATCCGTAGTCCGCCAGGCGTTTGGCGACGTCCTCGGCTGTGACCCCCGTGGCCTTGGTCATGGGCCGCAGATCGAGGATGCACTCGTGGGCCACTCTCCCGCTCGACCCGGTGTAGAGCACCGGGAAGTACTCGCCGAGACGGGCCGCGATGTAGTTGGCGGCCAGGATCGCCACCTGGCTCGCCTTCCTCAGCCCGTCCGCGCCCATCAACCGGATGTACGAGTACGGGATGGGAAGGATGCCCGCCGACCCGAACGGCGCACCCGAGATCGGCCCGATGCCCGTCTCCGGGCCCGCCTCGGGGACCAGAGGATGGTTGGGCAGGAACGGCGCCAGATGCTCCCTGGCGCCAACGGGACCGATGCCAGGGCCACCTCCGCCGTGGGGGATGGTGAAGGTCTTGTGGAGGTTCAGGTGCCCGACGTCGGCCCCGAAGTGACCGGGCTTGGCCAGACCGACCATGGCGTTGAGATTGGCCCCGTCGACGTAGACCTGGCCACCGTGCTGATGGACGATGTCGGCGAGCCGCCGGATCCCCGGCTCGAACACCCCGTGGGTCGAGGGGTAGGTGACCATGACGGCTGCGAGCCGGTCGGAGTTGGTCTCGGCCTTCGCCTCGAGATCGTCGAGGTCGATGTTCCCCTTCTCGTCCGTGGCCACCACGACCACGTCCATCCCGGCCATGACGGCGGAGGCGGCGTTGGTGCCGTGCGCGGACGCCGGGATGAGACAGATGGTGCGCTGCTCATCACCCCGGGAGCGGTGATAGGCGGCGATGGCGAGGAGACCGGCGAGCTCACCCTGCGACCCGGCGTTGGGCTGGAGGGACACCCGGTCGTACCCGGTGATCTCGGCGAGGTAGGACTCCAGTTCGCGGATCAACTCCAGGTACCCGGCCACCTGCCCGCCCGGCGCGTAGGGATGGATCCGCCCGAACTCCGGCCACGTCATCGGAATCATCTCCGTGGTGGCATTGAGCTTCATGGTGCACGAGCCGAGGGGGATCATCGTCCGGTCGAGGGCCAGGTCCTTGTCGGACAGCCGGCGCAGGTAGCGGAGCATCTCGTGCTCCGACCGGTACATGGAGAACACCGGGTGCGTCATGAAGTCCGACTCCCGAACCGCCCAGTCGGGGATCCCCACTGCCGGTTCGGCGGTGCCCATGTTGAAGACGGCACAGAGTTGGGAGACGACGGACTCGTCGCAGGTCTCGTCGAATGCGATCCTGACGTGGTCGGCGTCGACCCGGCCGAGGTTGATGCCCGCGTCGGATGCCCGGGCCAGGATCTCGGCGGCGCCACCGGGGACGCTCACGGTCAGCGTGTCGAACCAGGTCTCGTTGACCACCGTGTGGCCGGCCCCTTCGAGCGCGGCGGCCAGGGCCCCGGTGAGCCGGTTGACCCGCTGCGCGATCGCCTTGAGCCCCTCCGGGCCGTGATAACAGGCGTAGAGGGCGGCGACCACGGCGAGCAGCACCTGGGCGGTGCAGACGTTGGAAGTCGCCTTCTCCCGGCGGATGTGCTGCTCCCGGGTCTGCAGGGCGAGCCGGTAGGCGATCCTCCCGTCCCGGTCACGGGAGACGCCAACGAGGCGCCCGGGAAGCGAGCGGACGTCCTCCTCCCGACAGGCGATGAACCCGGCGTGGGGCCCGCCGAAGCCCAGGGGCACTCCGAATCGTTGCGCCGACCCGACGGCGATGTCGGCCCCCCACTCCCCCGGAGGCGTGAGCAGGGTGAGCGCCAGCAGGTCGGTCGCAGCCACCACCACCGCACCGGCCTCCTTGAACCTGGCGGCGGTCTCCCGGTGGTCGCGGACCGCACCGGACGATCCCGGGTAGGCGAGCAGGACACCGAACGCCGAGGAAGGATCTGCCTCTTCGTCGAGCATCCGGACCTCCACTCCCACGGCCCGGGCCCGGGTCCTGACCACCTCGATCGTGGGGACGTGGCAGTCGGGGTCGACATAGAAGACAGTGCGATCGCCCCGGTGGATGCGACGGGCCATGGCCATCGCCTCGGCGGCTGCTGTGGGCTCGTCGAGCAGTGACGAGTTGGCGATGTCGAGACCGGTCAGGTCCGAGACCATGGTCTGGAAGCTGAGCAGCACCTCGAGCCGGCCCTGGGAGATCTCCGGCTGATACGGCGTGTACGCGGTGTACCACCCCGGATCCTCGAGCACGTTGCGGAGGATCACCGGCGGAGTGTGGGTGTCGTGGTAGCCGAGACCGATCATCGACCGGTGCACCCGGTTGCGTGACGCCAGCGAGCGCATGTGCTCCAGCAGCTCGTGCTCCCCCATCGGCTCGGGGAGCTCTAGATCGGTCTCTAGGATCGAATCGGGGACCGTCCGGGAGACCAGATCGTCGAGGGAATCGACACCGACCACCGACAGCATCTTCTCGATCTCGTCGGGTCGGGGGCCGATGTGCCGGTCAACGAATCGCTCCATTGCTCACGCTCGCTTCGCTCGCGGTACCAGTTACTTGGAGGGACTTACCGTAACCGCTGAAAGCTTGCGCCCGACCAGTACCGCTGGTGGCGGGCATGCTCAATTCTCACTACTCAGTACCAATTACCGAGTACGCACCCCGCGCAGCAGGGTGCCTAGACGTTGAACCTGAACTCGACCACGTCGTCGGGACGCATCACGTAGGACTTGCCCTCCGACCGGATGAGGCCCGCGGAACGGGCCGCCTGCCAGGATCCGGCCTCGACGAGCCGCTCGTAGCTGACCACCTCGGCGGCGATGAAGCCCCTCTGGAAGTCGGTGTGGATAACCCCCGCCGCTTCGGGGGCAGTGGCGCCGCTGCGGATCGTCCACGCCCGCGTCTCCTTGGGGCCGGCGGTGAGGAAGCTCTGCAGACCCAGGGTTCGATACGCGGCGCGGATCACATGGTTGAGGCCGGGCTCTTCGAGACCGGCCGCCTCGAGCAGCTCGTCGCGGTCCGCGGGATCGAGCCCGGCGAGCTCGGCCTCGAACTCGGCGTCGATGAAGAGCGCCTCCGACGGCGCCACGAGATCGGCGAGCTCCTTCTTCCTCCCGTCGTCGGCGAGCAGGGCCGGGTCGGAGTTGAACACGAAGATGACCGGCTTGGCCGTGAGGAGGTGGAGATCGGCGAACTCGGCCCTCCTCTCCCACAACACCGGATCCGCCGAGACCCGCTTGCCCTCCGAGACGGTGGCGTGGAGCCGCCGCATCAGCTCCACCTGGGGCGCCAGCTTGCGATCGACCGTTGCCTCCTTCTCGAGACGGGGAAGGCGTCGCTCGATGGTCTCCAGGTCGGCCAGTGCCAGTTCGGTCTCGATGACGGCAATGTCGCGGGCCGGGTCGACGTCCTCCTCGACGTGGGTCACGTCGGGTGCCTGAAACGCCCGCACCACGTGGCAGATGGCGTCGACGTCGCGGATGTTTGCCAGGAAGCGGTTTCCGAGGCCCTCTCCCTTGCTCGCCCCCCTGACCAGGCCGGCGATGTCGACGAAGGTCACCGTCGCCGGGGTGATCTTCTCCGAGCCGAACATCCCGGCCAGGACTTCGAGCCGGGGGTCGGGGATGGGCACCACGCCCACGTTGGGGTCGATCGTGGCGAACGGATAGTTGGCCGCCACGGCGCCCGCCGCGGTGAGCGCGTTGAACAGCGTCGACTTGCCGACGTTGGGGAGACCGACGATTCCGATGGCGAGGCTCATGCGCGGAGCGACATTAGGTGTCGGCGCGAGTCATGCCGCTACCGTGCGCGCCCATGGAGAAGGTGGCGGTGATCGGCGCCGGCTCGTGGGGGACGACGGTTGCCCTCCTGGCCTCGAAGACGACGGCCACGATGCTGTGGGCCCGCCGACCCGAGCTTGCCGAGGAGATCCGCTCGACCCGACGCAACGAGGCCTACCTCCCCGGGATCGACCTCTCCGACTCGGTCGTGCCGACCGGGGACATGGAAGAGGCCGTCGCCGGTGTGGAGGCGATCCTGTGGGCCGTCCCGTCCCACGGGTATCGAGCCACGTTCGCCCGGTTCGTGGATCTGATACCGGAGGACATCCCGCTGATCTCCCTCACCAAGGGCATCGAGCAGGAGACCCTGGCCACCATGACCAGGGTGATGGCCGAGGCGGCACCCGATCGCGACCCCGCCCTGATGGGTGTCCTCACCGGCCCCAACCTCGCCATCGAAGTGGCACAGGGTCAGCCGGCCGCCGCGGTCGTCGCCACGCCGAAGCCCGGGCCGGCCCGGGCCATCCAGGAGCTGTTGATGGGCCCGACTTTCCGGGTCTACACGAACGACGACGTGATCGGCTGCGAGATGGGCGGAGCCCTGAAGAACGTGATGGCACTGGCGTCGGGCATGTCCGACGGGCTCGGGTTCGGGGACAACACACGGGCGACACTGCTCACCCGGGCGCTCGCCGAGATCACCCGCCTCGGTGTCGCCATGGGTGGCCGCCCCCTCACCTTCGCCGGCCTCGCCGGGGTCGGGGACCTGATCGCCACCGCCAGCTCCACCAAGAGCCGCAACTACCAGGTGGGGTTCGCCCTCGCCCGGGGGCGCAAGCTCGACGACATCGTCTCCGAGATGCGGATGGTGGCCGAGGGAGTCAAGACGACCCGGAGCGCTTTGGGCCTCGCCCATCAGCACGGGGTCGAGATGCCCATCGCCGAGCAGGTGGGACGGGTCCTCGCCGGAGAGGTCCATCCCCGCGAGGCGATGCTCACCCTGATGACCCGCACGGCCAAGCCCGAAATCTGAAACCGTCGGGCATACCCCGGGGTTCTGTGTGGTTGAGGTAATCCTGTGACGCGACTCATCACCACTTCTCACGGCACCAACCGCGACGCATTCACCCCGACCGATTGGGCGATGTTCGGCACGCTCGGGCTCATCTGGGGCTCGTCGTTCCTCCTGATGGCGATCGGTCTCGATTCCTTCCACCCGGGCTTCGTGGCCCTGCTCCGGATCGTGGCGGCATCGGCCTTCCTCTGGTCGATCCCGCGAATCCGCCGGAGCCGGATCGATCGCGAGGACCGCTGGCGCGTGGTGCTCGTCGGGTTCACCTGGGTGGCGCTGCCGTTCACGATGTTCCCGATCGCCCAACAGTGGATCGCCTCCGGAGTCGCCGGGCTGATCAATGGCACCACCCCGATCTTCGCCACGCTCGTGGCGTCGATCCTCCTCCGCACATTGCCGGGCCGCATGCAGCGAGTCGGCCTGCTCATGGGCCTGGGCGGGGTGGTCCTCATCGCCTGGCCGTCGATCAACTCGAGCAGCAACGAGGCGATAGGCATCCTGCTCGCACTCATCGCCGCAGCGGCGTACGGCGTGTCGATCAACCTCTCGGTCCCGCTCAACCAGAAGTACGGGTCGCTGCCGGTGATGAGCCGCGTGATCTGGGCGGCCGTCCCGATGGTTCTGCCCTACGGGATCTACGGCCTGACCCAATCGGGGTTCTCAGTGCCTTCCCTCGCCGCCACCGTGGCCGTCGGCCTGTTCGGAACCGGAATCGCCTTCCTAATCGCCGGTCGGATGGGTGCCTCCATTGGCGCCACCCGCAGTTCTTTCGTCGCCTATGTCATCCCCGTGGTGGCCCTGATCCTCGGGATCGTCTTCCGTGACGAGGTGATCAGCCCGCTGGCACTCGCCGGCATCGCGCTGGTCCTCGTCGGGGCCTTCCTCGCCTCCCGCCGCGAGCGCCAGGTGGCGACTCCGGAACCGGCCGCAGCCCGCGGCTAGGTCTGGGTGCTGTCGTAGGGGAGGTCGGGTTCAGAGAGGATCAATTCGATCCACCACCAGGCCCGTCCGCTCCACTCCGCATAGTCCGTAACCGGGTTCCCTTGCGATTGGAGTAGACGAGAAGCGGTTCCTCAACGCCACCCCCATCGCCCGCACCGGCTCCAACAATGAACCGAGAATCTAAGAGCCCGCTCAACACGCGGAGCCCGTCCGTTGGTGGATCTACTGTCTCAAGCCTTCCGCTGTTGGGCATCGATATCGCGTATCGGAGACACTGGTCCTATTCGAGAGTCCTGACGATGACCGGCTTGGAGTAGGTCGCTGAAGAAACGGCGGTACCTGCCGGTACGCCGGGTGCGAACCCGTCGTGGAGGACGGTGCGCTGCTCGGCGATCAGCCATCCTTCTTGGTCGAATTCGATCAAGAACTGGGTTGGCATACCAGCGTCCATGTACTCGCCAGCTAGCGCGAGTGCGCCGCCTTTGGTTTCAGCCAGCTGCATTCCGGCAAGGTTTCCGATCCACCTCAGTACGGTTGCTCGTTGGATGGGTGTAGCGAAGGCATCGCGGAGGAGTCTGAGACCGGACTCCAGTTGCTCGACTTCTTCAGGCAAATCTCGTCCCGTTGAGGCCTCGGACTTGAGCAGTTCGATTAGCTCCTTCGGGTCTTCGGGCCACTGGCGGGGCGGGGTCGGCAATGTGACCGTTTCAGTCTCAACCACTCCAATCTGATCCATCTCGTCCAGACCCGCGTCGTAATAGGCAGATTCGGCATCGGGGCTGAAGAACGTCGGCGGTAGGCGGACGCTTCGGATTTGGACGGCTCCGGCTCTTCCGTACCAGGTCTCTCTAGTCACGGGGAAGAGACCGACGAGAACGTCGCCGTCGTATGGGGTGTCCTCAAGCAAGTCAGCTGGGAGCACCCCGAGGTCGGACCTGGTGGTCTTCACGTAGAAGAACTCGGTTCCGGTGATCGTGGCCGGTTCGACAAGTTCGGTCGCCCTGGCGACCCCTTCGACAGCCGCCCGTACTTCTGACACTCGGAGAGCTGGCGGGATGAGGAGCGCGAGGCCAACGGCTAGTGGGATTCCGACTGCGACCGCGCCGAACGACCACTTGGATCGCGGGGACAGTTTGCTCGGGCGTGGCCCGGACATGCGCGCCTCCAGCGACGCGGCGGCCAGGTCGAATGAGTTCGGCCCCGGCTCTGGATCGCCGGTGACGGTGCGGAGTGCGTCCTCGATTGGTTCGAACTCTCTAATACCCGACCTCCTCTTCCTGTGAGTCAGATCCTGGATTCGTGATCTCACCGAGGAGAGTCACTAGCTTTCGTTTAGCCCGATGGATCTTTGACCCGACTGTCGCGATGGGAACCTCCAGCGCCTCTGAGATCTCGACATAGCTCATCTCTTCAAGGACGTGGAGGAGTAGCGCATCACGGCTAGTGACAGGGAGCCGCGAGAGCGCTTCATTGAGATCGTCGCTGAGTCCTGCGTTCAGCACTTCGGCTTCGGGGGAGGGGTCGGACCCCGCGACCTGGCCCTCGACCTGATCGATTGGGTACACGTAGATGGCGACCCGTTGCTTTCGGATGTGGTCGCCCACCACGTTGACGGCGATCCCATATAGCCAAGGAAGACAGTTGGATCGATCAACCGCGTACCTTTCCCTTACCGAGAACGCCTTCTCGAAGACTCTTGAGACCACGTCCTCGGCATCCTGGGGGCCAACTCGTTTCGCTGCGAACTTGTAAATGGCGACTCGATGTCTTTTGAAGATCTCACCGAACTCCGAGGGATGATCCAGGGATAGTGCGATGATCTGAGCGTCGGTTGGACAATCCTCACTCACCGCCTCCCACGGTAGTTCCGGCTTGCATTCTGTCAGTGGTCAGCTTCCGTGGTACGACACCGACTCTGTCCGATTGTTCATGAATGAGAGATTCTTGGTTGTACCAGCCCCCACGGTGTCTTCGAACATCCCCTCTTTGTTGGGGAGGTCCCAGTGGCGCAGCCGGGCGCAGCCGTTGTACGAGGATGAGATACGGTTTGCCCAAGTGGGCCCGGTGTTCCACCACCCACCGGTGCAATTGGCTCCGATCACACTTATTGAGGACCCGGTCCCGTTGAAGCCGTCAAAGTGGCGTCCCAGGGTGGACGTCGACATCTGTAGGATCGGCTTGCTCTCAGTCTCGCCGTGTTGAACGAGAGCTGCTGGCTCCGCAGACGCGGCCCACTCGTCGGCCTCGCCCGTTGAGCGGAAGCATTCCGGCTCCGATAGGACGAACTCTCCCGATTCGCGCTGGTCGACGACAACTACTACGCAATGGGTCTCCTCGGCGGAGTCGACTACGTCACCGTTGTGGGTAGGGCTGGCGGCCGAGACGATCACTAGGACGACCAATACGGACCTGAACACGTGTGGCTCCATTTCGTTGTGCCGTTCTACTTTGTTGAGAACGGCCCTTTTATTCCCAGCACACGAAGAAGGACCCCTGGGCCGATACCCCAGGGTCATCCGTTAAGCGTCCATCTCGACTCTGCCCCCGGAACACTTCACCTTGGCGCGTACCCACCCCTACAGCGAGTGAGAGTGCTTGCCGTGCGACGGCAGGGAGTTCTCGCGAACGAAAACGGGAAGATTCCTGCCTGCTAGACCAAACCATGAAGAGGCGTAACCCGTAGTCGAACCGAAGGAGGAAGAAGCTCATGCACAACGCATTCGAACCCGTTCCTTACGCCTGACGCGACACGGTCACTAGCCGTCCAGGGAGGCACGGGCTAGAGCACATTCCTCATGGCCTGTCTGAGCGCGGCAGGGCTGCTCGGGACGACCGCCGGCGAGCGCATTAACGTGCATTCACGACTTGCTCCTCTTGCGGTGGACGACCAGCGTTGTGCGGTACCGGCAAGGACGGGCTGGCCCTGTTCAAGACCATCGATGTCTTTGACGACTTCTCCCAGCACCAACCAAGGTTGAGGACCCGCGGAACTCAAGCGAGCATCTCTTCGGCATCTTCGGACCTCCTTCACGAGTCAGCACACAAGATTCAGATATCTCGACGCCTCAGAACCGGGGGAATATCAAAGCCCGTACGAAACCCGGGGTGATTCATCGCGACGCACCACTAGGCCGTGACCCTCCGCAATCCGAGGGAATATTCCGGGTCCCCACGACAAATAGACCTTCGAGGCGGGGAGACCAGATTAAGGAGACGACCATGCCCCAACAAGAACGAGCCGAGAGCCATCCCCGAATCGTGGATCGAGGCGACGCCGCGTGGAGGGCTCAATGGCTCCGCGTCGTGTCCCTTGGCGTCCTTCTCTCGTTGGTCTGGTCGTTGCCGATGGTGGCCACCGCCGACGATGGAAGCGAGGGGTCAACAACACCGACAACTCAGCCAGCGGCGCCCGACCTAGGCGAAGGGGCCTTACTACAGGCCGCCTGCCCTGGCTGCATTGCAGCATGGGGAATCTGGCCTGCCTTCCTCCACGTTCGCTTCTTGCGGGAATCCAGAGTTGACGCTGTTGTCGCCAGGGTCCATGTACACGGCGCAATCATCAAGCCGAACAATTGCGGTGCCACTTGGAGGGAGGGCCAACAGATTGACACGTTCACCAAGACCGGGATCAACACTTCCACCTGGCAAACGTATGACGAACTCCACTGGCGGGGCTTCCACAATTCGTGGGGTAACGCTGGCGCACACGAGTGGACAGCAGGAGGGGTGAACTACTTCGCGGGTCAGGACGGTAGCACCGACATCTGTCACAACCTTTGAGTAAACCGACAGAAGCGGTGGGCGGCGCATCCCCGTGAGGCGCTCAGCTGTGGCTGCGATGCTGGCGCTCATAGTCGGGGCATGCGTCGCCCAGACGCCGAATGTCACACCTTCGACACCACTAGACCCTGCACCTACTCAGATCACGAATGCCGCCGGGGTTGGCTTTGAGTACTCCTTGACGGATCAAGGCCTGACACGTCTGGTGGCCAAGGCGACCATGATCCGGTATGTCGCCGTGTGCCTTGCCGACTTCTGCCCGGAGGAGGTCGAGTATGAACTCCGCTCCCTCATCCTGGTCGACTTTCAAGATCTCTACACGTTCGAACCTGTCGTGGCTCGGCTCCCCAATCAAGAGGGCGCGGAGGAGTGGTGGGAGTTTGCAGTCGAAGTCGACTTGGAGCCAGGGGAACACTGCGTAGTGACCATCAACCAATGGTTTCCTTCAAGCGATTTCCTCCCCGACCCCGGCGAAGGTGTGACGGGAAGGGCCGACCTCGTTGGTTCGGCGACGTCGGGCTCGCATTGCTCAACGTCTCACCTCGAACCTCTTGAGGCCAGACTAATGAGGGGGCCCCACTCAGGGTGCGGTCTCCCCGCTGTGAGCTATGCGACAATCGATGGACAAGTCGCTGCAAACGACGAGGTCTTGCTCACAGCCGGAGTCTGCCCTAGCGAACGCGTCCTCTTGCAGTTACACAACGGCGAACTGGACCTGAGTGCTATCAAATCCATTCCGGCGACAGAGGGGACCGGGCTCCATGTCGCCGTACAGCCCAAACCTTCAGATGGCACTTTCCGGCTTGTGGCGGTGAAGGTCGGATGGCAGTCCGGAGAGGATGGATCGGGAGTTATCGCCTCTCCACCTGTGCGAATCTCCAATGAATAGGCTGCGTCACTTGAACATCGGCGAGGTCCAGCGCTTTCCCGACCTCGCCGCTGGCTACTACAGGCGAGCCAACGGCGGCGTGCGCCGAACTCGACCGGCTAATTGCGGTCGCCGGCATCGCACTGGTCCTCGTCGGAGCCTTGCTCGCCTCCCGCCGGGAGCGCCCGGTGCCGGCGACTCCGGAACTGGCAGCAGCGCGCGGCTAGGCCGCCGCGGCGCGGCGGAGGGCCCTGACCGCAAGGTCCCGGTCGCCGAGACGGTGGCGGAGCTCGCGCTCCAGACCGCCGATCGGGTACAGGTTCTGGGGCGCCCTCGGGTCCTTGTGCAGGGCTGAGGCGAAACGGGGCAGCGTGGCCGTGATCCGCCCCGCAGCCCTGACCGCGTCGGC
>JAGFIR010000018.1 GCA_024103415.1 Acidimicrobiales bacterium | reverse complement strand
CTGCTCGTCGGTGCGCTCACCCTCTGCGACCGCGTACGCGGCCGCGGCCTCGGCGCTGTCGAACACCTCGATGCCCCACAGGTCGGGATCGGCGTCCTTGAGGTCGGCGATGAAGCCGTAGAGGTCGATGTCGGTGTAGCCACCCTGCGGGATCACGATGTGGAGGACCTCGCCGTTGGAGGTGGAGAGCCGCGCCACCGTCTCGTAGTCGGTGACCACCTGGCCCCGAAGGGTGGTGTCGGTCGCCTCAGGGGCGCTCGTCGTGGTTGATTCGGCCTGGGTCGGTGTCGTCGTCCCGCCACCGAGAGTGGTCGTCGTCGGCTCTGGGTCGTCTCCCGTGCAGGCCACCAGCGCCAGGGCGACGACCGCGGAGACAGCAAGGATTCGTACCTGTCTCATGCCGGATCAACGCCTCCTCTGCTGTCGTGGTTCCCCACCAGGGCGGCGAACGCCTCCTGGAGGGTCTTGGTCACCGGGCCCGTCTCGTACCCATGATCGCCCACATGGGAAACAGCCTGGACCTCCCGGACCGTCGACCAGGCCATGGCCTCGTCCGCGGAGAGCATGCGCTCCAGCGGCGCCTCAACCTCGACGAACGGGATCCCCTCTGCCGCGGCGAGCTCGAGGACGACCCGGCGTGTGACCGACTCCAGGATCCCCAACTCGAGACCCGGCGTCTCCAGCACCCCGTCGATCACCCACGCCACCGAGAAGGTCGGTCCTTCGAGGACGAGACCGTCGACGGTGACGAGGAGGGCGTCGTCGAAGCCCTCCGCCTGCGCCCGTCGGGTGGACGCCATGTTGGGGGCATACGAGGTGATCTTGGCCCCGGAGAGATCCCACTCGACGCCGGCGGCGTGCCAGGGAGCGGTCACCGGGAACAGACGGCACGGCCCGTCGGGACGGGCCAACTCGTGGCCGAAGACGATCACCAGCGGCTCACCGGGCTCGCCCGGGATGCTCGAGCCCCTGGTCGCCACCAGACGAACGGCGCCGTCGCCGATCTCCTCCGCGGCCCGGGTCATCCACTCCACGAGCAGGCTGCGTCGGGGCAAGCCGACCCCGAGCTTGCGGGCGCTCGCTTCGAGACGGTCGAGGTGGTCATCGAGACGGAACGGGACACCTCCGTACGCCATCGCCACCTCGAACACCGCGTCTCCACGGACGACGGAGGAATCGGTGACGGGGATGCGGCCATCGGAGGGCTGGCCATTGATCAAGATCGTCGTCGTCATCTCAGGTCGGCACGGTAGGCGTTCGTCATTGGTAGCCGGCGGTCCTTGCCGAAGGCCTTGGTCGTGATCTTGGGCCCGGGAGCGCCCTGCCGCCGCTTGAACTCCGACCGGTCCACCATCCGCACCACCCGGGCCACGGTCCGGGGGTCGAACCCCTGTGCCGCAATCTTCTCGGGGGCCATGTCCTGCTCCACGTAGAGCTCCAGGATCGGGTCGAGCTCGGCGTACGGCGGCAACGAGTCCTGGTCGAGCTGACCGGGTCGGAGCTCCGCCGACGGCGGCTTGGTCAGGGTGCTCTCCGGAACCACCTCCCCTTCGCGGTTCCGCCAGCGGGCCAGTTCGTACACCAGCGTCTTGAGGACGTCCTTGAGGGGGGCGTAGCCGCCGACCATGTCCCCGTAGAGGGTGGAGTAACCGACCGCGGTCTCCGACTTGTTCCCGGTCGCCAGGACCATGTGGTGGTGCTGGTTGGAGATGGCCATCAGCAGGTTGCCCCGGATCCGCGCCTGCAGGTTCTCCTCGGTTAGCCCCAGGTCGGTCGTGCCGAAGAGCTCGCGGAGCGTCTCGAGGAAGGACGCGTGCATGGGCTCGATCGGCACGACGTCACACCTGATGCCCAGATTCGTGGCCAGCGTCAGCGCGTCGT
Organism: Acidimicrobiales bacterium; assembly: GCA_024103415.1. GTDB lineage: Bacteria > Actinomycetota > Acidimicrobiia > Spongiisociales > ZC4RG35 > ZC4RG35. The sequence goes on along the minus strand of JAGFIR010000018.1, from coordinate 20,661 downwards.
CGATCGAGTGCTGGGACGAGTAGCGAGAGGGCATGGAGAGGGCCCACACGTTCTCCGGGCCCAGGGCATCGGCCGCGATGATCGCCGTCACCGCCGAGTCGATCCCGCCCGAGAGGCCGAGCGTGACGGCCTGGAAGCCGTTCTTTCGGACGTAATCACGGACCCCCACGACCAGGGCCGTGTAGACCTCCTCCACGGGATCGAGGAGCGGTGCGATCGAGCCGGTCTCCAGGTCGCTGACGAACAAGTCCTCCTCGAACTGCGGCGAGCGGTGCACCAGGTTCCCCCCGGCGTCGATCACGACCGACGCACCGTCGAACACCAACTCGTCCTGTCCCCCGACGAGGTTGACGTAGACCACGGGCACGCGGGCGGCCCGGGCCCGCTCCGCCAGCATCGCCTCCCTCTCCGTCGCCTTGCCCCGGTGATAGGGGGAGGCATTGATGTTGAGGAGCACCCGCGCCCCCGCCGCCGCCTGGTCCGCGGGCGGGCCATCGGGAAGCCAGATGTCCTCGCAAACCGAGATCCCCGCAGTGGTCCCGCCGATCTCCCACACGCGTGCGGGGTCCGTGCCGGGTGCGAAGTTGCGGTCCTCGTCGAACACGCCGTAGTTGGGGAGGACCACCTTGTGATAGGTGCCGACGATGCGCCCGTCCCGGAGCAGGGACGCCGCATTGGCCACCTCGCGCGGGCGGGCGTCGGGGGCGCCGGCGTGGGTGCCCTCGGTCGAGACGTCGAGATGGCCGACGACCACCGCCATGTCACCGGTCGCCGCGGCGAGACGCCGCAGCGCGTCGAGGTTGGCGGCCACGAAGTCCGGCCGATGGACCAGGTCCTCGGGCGGGTAGCCGGTCAGGGCCAGTTCGGGGGTGAGGAGGACGTCCGCCCCGAGCGCGGCCGCCTTCTCCATCGCGTCGAGGATGCGCTGGCAGTTGCCGTCTATGTCACCCACCACGACGTTGATCTGGGCGCCGGCGACCCGGAGAGTCATGTGCGTCACGTTACGCGGCCGTCCCGGAAGTGACGATCGTCTTAGCCTGTCGGTTCTGGATGGACGACCGGGTCGTAGAGGCACTGGCGGCCGGTGGCGACCCAGAGGCGGCTCGCCACCGTCTCGACGCGGTCGTTGCCGCGGATCCCGCCCTCGCCGACGATCCTGAGCGTCTCTTCCGCGCCGCGCTCGTCTGCGGCGCCAGCAGGGCCCTGGCCTCGGCCCTCGCCCAGCACCCCTCGCTCCTCGATGGCGAGGTCCCGGAATCGGCATCGGTGCCCCTCCGGCTCCGGGCCGAGCTCATCCCGATCCTCGCCCACGATCTGGCGGGGGTCGTCGAGCTTTGGGAGGCCACGGCCCGCTGGTCGGACGCCGTCGACAGGATCACCGACGGGGTCGTCGCCGCGGCCAGGGAGGCCCTGCTCCCCCAGCACCCGATCCTCGCCGAGACGTCCTTCGCGGTGATCGCCATGGGGAAGTGGGGCGCCCGGGAGCTGAACTACTACTCCGACATCGACCTCGTGTTCGTCCACGAGGCACCGGACGGCTCTTCCGATCCTGCCCGCTCGGCGGCGATCGCCCTGGCGTCGCGGGTGGTGACCACGCTCTCGTCCCCGACCTTCGAAGGCACGGCCTTCGTCGTCGACGCCAGCCTCCGCCCCGAGGGCGCCGTCGGCCCGCTGAGCCGCAGCCTCGCCAGTCACCGGTCCTATTACGACCGCTGGGCGGAGGGTTGGGAGCTGCAGGCGCTGCTCAAGGTCCGGGCTGCGGCCGGCGACACCGGCCTGGGCGAGCGGTTCGTCGACATGGCCCGGGAGCTCGTCTGGGAGAGGGGCCTGGAGCCCGAGGAGTTGAGGTCGATCCGGCTCATCAAGGCGAGGGCTGAGGAGCAGGCCTCCGCCCGGGACCTGAAGCGGGGACCCGGAGGGATCCGGGACATCGAGTTCGCCGTCCAGATGCTCCAGATGGTCCACGGTCGCTTCGACCCGGACCTCCGCAAGCCCGCCACCCTCGACGGCATCGCCGAGCTCGGCGCCAACGGCTACATCGACCCCACCGAGGCGGACCGCCTGGTCGACGCCTACCTGTTCCTGCGTCAGGTGGAACACCGGCTCCAGATCTGGGACCTGACGCAGACCCACAACCTCCCCGCCTCGAGGGAAGACCGGGAACGGCTGGGCCGGAGCATGGGGATGGTCATCGACCCCGTGGCCGAGTTCGACCGGCGGCTCGGCGAGGTCCGGGCGACCGCCCGCGACCTCTACGAGCATCTCTACTTCCGCCCGATCCTGGAGTCGCTCGCCGGGCTTCCCACCGCCCGTCTGGGGCAGGAGGACGCCCGGATGCGTCTCGCCGCACTCGGCTTCAAGGACGTCGGCGCCGCCGAGTCGGCCTTCGCCGACATGACCGCCGGGCTGTCCCGCCGCTCGCGGGCGATGCAACAGGCTCTCCCGCTCACACTCGATTGGCTGTCCCGCTCCCCCGACCCCGATCTCGGGCTCCGGCAGCTGCGTCTGCTCCTCGCCAACACACCCGATCACGGATCGCTGGCGACCCTCATCCACACCAACCCGGTGGCCGGTGAGCGGCTCTGCCTGCTCCTGGGCACCGGCGAGTTGCTCGGCGCACTCCTCGACCGGATCCCCGAGTTCGCCACCAAGCTCGCCGCCGACCGGCCCGACTGGGACATCCGTGACGCGGCCGGGGCCACCGAGCGTCTCATCGGTCTCATCGACTCCCGTCCGGACCCGGAAGAGAAGGTGGGGACGATCCGCCGGTTCACCAGAAGGCGGATGCTTCGCATCGCGGCGCGAGACATCCTCGACTCGGTTCCCGCCGGCGAGACCACGGGCGCCCTGTCGGACACCGGCGACGCCGTGATCGCCGGCGCCCTCCACGCCATCGGCGCCACACGGGGCTTCGGCGTCATCGCCATGGGCAAGTGGGGTGGACGCGAGCTGTCCTATGGATCGGACCTCGACCTGATCTTCGTCCACGCCGAGGACCGCTCCGACGCGCTCGCCCTCGCCGGCGAGGTCGAGCGAACGGTCTCGGCTCCGAGCCGCCACGGGCCGGGCCTGGCCATCGACACGGAGCTGCGCCCGGAGGGCCGGAGGGGGCCGCTGGCCCGGTCGCTCGACGGCTATCGCCGCTACTACGCCGAGTGGGCAGAGCCCTGGGAGGTGATGGCGCTGGTCCGCGCCCGGCCGGCGGCCGGAGACCCCGATCTGCTCGCTGATTTCATGGAGATGATCCAGCCTGTGGTCTGGCGCGATCACCTCGACGAGTCGTTCCTCCGCTCGATCAGGATGGTCAAGGCGCGGGTGGAGACCGAGCGTCTCCCGATCGGGGTAGACCCGACCCAGCACGTCAAGCTCGGCCCGGGCGGTCTGAGCGACATCGAGTTCGTGACCCAGTTGCTTCAGCTCAGGCACGGCGCCTCCGGGCCCGCGGTGCGGACACCCAACACCGGCGACGCCATTCGGGCACTGGCCGCGGACGGCGCCTTGACCTCGGACGAGGCCGACGCCCTCGGAGAAGCACTCGGTCTCCTCACCCGGATCCGCCTCAGACTCCACCTCCGCGGGGGCCGCAACACCGACATCCTCCCGTCGAGCCCCGACGACCTGACCCGCCTCGCGGCGGGCCTGGGGTTCGACCGCCGGACCGAGCTCACCGAGGAGTACCGCCGGCACACCCGAAGGGCCCGTCGGGTCTTCGAGCGCCGCTTCTTCGACTGACGTACCATCGCCCGTCATGCATGACTTCGAGGGGGTCGTCGCCGCCCTGGTCCCGGGGATCACCGAGCTGCGGCACACGCTGCATCGTCATCCCGAGCCCGCCAACCAGGAGCGCCGGACCACGGAGTTGCTGGTCGACGCCCTCGAGTCCGCCGGGCTGTCGCCGAAGACGCGGGACAACGGAACGGGTCTCTGGGTGGACATCGGCGAGCCGCGGGTCGCGTTCCGGGCCGACATCGACGCTCTCCCCATCACGGAGCCCGAGACCAACCGCCCCCGCTCCGAGAACCCCGGGTGGATGCACGCCTGCGGTCACGACGCCCATTCCGCCATCGCGGTGGGCATCGCCATCGGCCTCTCGCGCATCGACCCGGATGGGGGCTACCGCATCTTCTTTCAGCCCGCCGAAGAGGCCATCGTCGGCGGGGCGGTCGATCTCGTCGCCGAGGGCATGGTGGACGGGATTCACGCGGTGATGGCCTATCACGTCGACCCGACGCTGGAGACGGGTCGCATCGGCGTCCGGTCCGGCCCGGTGACCGCCGGCGCGGACGGCTTCACCATCGTCCTCGAGGGGCCCGGCGGGCACACCTCCCGCCCCCACCGCACCGTCGACCTCGTGGCGACGGCCGGCAAGGTGATCACCGACCTACCGTCCACCGTCCGGGCTGCGTTCGACGCCCGGATGCCGGTGGTCACGGCCTTCGGCGCGGTGCACGGTGGCGAGGCCCCGAACGTGATCCCGACCCGGGTCGAGCTGAGGGGCACCATCCGCTCCCTCCATCCGGAGATCCGGAAGGAGTTGCCCGGCCTGGTCGAGACGACCGTGGCGCGCATCGCCTCGTCGCACGGCGCCACGCACTCGGTCGAGTACCGGCACGGCGTGCCACCGGTGGTCAACGACCCGGGTGTCGCCGACGTGTTCGCCCGGGCAGCCCGGTCGGCCCTCGGTGACGACGCGGTGGTCCCCACCGAGACCAGCATGGGCGGGGAGGACTTCGCCTACTACCTCGATCGGGTCCCGGGAGCGATGTTCCGGCTCGGGGTGGCCTGTGGCGGCGGTGACATCCATTCGGCGGGGTTCCGACTGGACGACGGCGCCCTTGCGGTCGGCATGACCGCGGGGATGGCCGCAATGGTCTCGCTCACACGCGGGTAGCACCGACCATCCACACCGTAAGGGCAAGAAGTCCCGGGTGGGGCCGGGGGACCCGTCACTACGATCGGTCTCGTGGCTGCGACAACGGACACATTCCCACCCGGTTACGAGCCCCACATCGGCGAGAGCCGCCAGTACTGGCGGGACATCATCCTCGGCGTCAACGACGGCCTGGTCTCGATCTTCCTCCTGGCCATCGGTGTCGTCGGTGGCGGGCTCGCCAGCAGGGACATCCTCCTCGCCAGCATCGCCGCCGCGGTGGCCGGCGCCATCTCGATGGCCGCGGGCGAGTATCTGGCGACCAAGTCCCAGGACGAGATCCTCAGCGCCGAGCTCAGGCTCGAGCGGACCCACATCGAGAAGTTCCGGGACTGGGAGCTGGACCAGCTCCGGGGGTTTTTCAGCGACATGGGTGTGCGACCGGAGCATCTCGACGGCGTGATGGCCGCCTTCGAAGACAACGACGACGCCCTTCTCGAGGCGATGGCCGCCCTGGAGTTCGGATTCGTCGACAAGGAGCGCAGGTCCCCCTACAAGGCGATGGCGGCGTCGGGACTCCTCTTCCTGGCCGGGTCGATACCCGTGATCCTCCCGTACGCCATCACCCCGGACGTGCTCACCGCAACCGTGTGGGCGACGGTCCTCACCGCCGTCGGCCTCTTCCTGGTCGGGGTCGTCAAGGCCAGGGTGAGCCGGAACGGTGTGATCAGGTCGGGGCTGGAGAACCTGGTGATCGCGGGTCTCGGCGGTGTCGGGGCGTTCTATCTGGGCGATCTCCTCGGCAAGATCCTCGCGGGCTGACCAAAGACCGTTAGCAAAGGGCCTTCCGACCGCTTGCATTAGCAAGCGTTTGCTGTACGCTTGCGGATAGTGAACGAGAGCAAGCACACGGACCTGGGTGAGTTCATCCGCTCCCAGCGTGAGAGGGCCAATCTCTCGCTGCGTCGACTGGCGGAGAAGGCAGGGATCTCCAATCCCTATCTGAGCCAGATCGAACGGGGGATCCGCAAGCCATCGGCTCAGATCCTGCGGAATCTGTCCCGGGCGCTCGAGATCTCGGCGAACACGCTGTACGCCAGGGCCGGCCTCATCGACGAGGACCTGCCGCCCGTGAGCGTGCACGACGCCATCGAGAGCGACGAGCGTCTCACCCCGGATCAGAAGAGGGTGCTGCTCGACATGTACCGGGCGTTGGCGGGTTCCGCCAGCGCCACGACCCGACAAGAGGAAGTGTCATGAAGACCAAGAATGTTCTCTACGCCGCGGTCGGGGCCCCTGTGGTCCTGGCTCGCAAGGCAACCGACAAGGCCGCTTCGCTGAAGGAAGCCCTGGACAAGAAGACGAGCGCCTACTCGCGCAAGGCGGAGGCCAAGATCGAAGAGCTCGCCGCCGAAGGCGAGAAGGTCGTCTCCAAGATCGAGAAGGGCAAGGTCGTCGAGGAGATCCAGGCCAAGGTGGATCTGGACCAGGCCAAGGAGCAGGTGAGCAAGCTCCGCGACCAGCTCGAGGACATGCTCGCCACCTGGAAGACCTCGTTCCGTCCCGAGAAGGAGACCGAGGCCAAGAGCGAGACCCCGGCCGACAAGCCGGCGGCGAAGACCTCGGCTGCGAAGCCGGCGGCCAAGACGGCCGCCAAGACGGCTGCCAAGAAGCCCGCGGCAAAGACGGCTGCCAAGAAGCCGGCTGCGAAGACGACCGCCAAGAGCACGACGGCCAAGACCACGGCCGCCAAGAAGCCCGCTGCGGCGTCCACCAAGAACTGATCAAGGCGCTTCGCGCCCGGTACTTGGTACTCGGTACCGAGTACTTGGAAACCCCGTACCTCTGTCCCCACACGGAATGAGAGGTACGGGGTTCTTTCCTATTGTCATCCAGCTATGGGCCCCGAGTACCGAAGTACCGAGTACCGAGTACTCAGTACTCAGTACGACGGCCACGAAGTGGCCGTCTAGTTGATCGACGGCTCCAGGTCGGAGGCCGCGGTGATCCAACCCTCAACCATCGACTCGGTGGGGAGACGGTTCACGATCTTGGAGGACCCATTGAGGCCGATGATCTTGGCGACGAGGGCGGTGGGGTTGCGTCGTCTCAGGTCTCTGAGGGTGTCCACCCCGGCGGCGACCAACAGTTGCGCGTACTCGGACCCGACGCCGGGGACACGGAGCAGGTCGGCGTGGTGCACCCAGAGCTGGATGTCCTTCTCCGGGATGCCTGTGGCCCTGGACAGCTCCGTCCGTCCCTTGCGGGACGACGCCTTCTCGATCAGGCCCTTGGCGGTCCGAATCCCGGCCTTTCGCAACTTCGTGGCCCGCTTCTGGTCGATGCCGGCGACCTGGTCGATACGCGCCATATCCCCTTTCTCCGCTGTCAGAAACCTGCTGCCGACTCTAGACAAAACTCCCGTCAGCCCGCCGGGTGACGCGGACGCAGCTCGACCACGTCCGCCTCGGTGTCGACGTCTCTCGGCGGCTGCTCGGGGAACCAGACCTCGTTGACCCACTCTGGGTGGGCCCGCCACAGCCTCATGGCCCCCTCGTCGCCCTCCAGGGACATCACCCTCGACCAGAGCGAGCGGTCGACGACCACGGGGTTCCCCAGCGTGTACCGGTACTTCGGGATGCTCACCGGTCGCTTCGCCCGCTTGTGCTCCTCGAGGAGACGCTCCACGACCTCGGGGGACACGTCGGGTTGGTCGCCCATCATGATCACCACCCGCTCCACCCGCGAGAGACGGGTGAGGGCGTCGAGCCCGACGCGGAGGGACGAGGCGATCCCCTCCTCCCACTCCGGGTTCTCGATCACTCCGGCGTCGCCGAGATCGGTCTCGGCGAGGATCTTCTCGGACTCTGCCCCGACGACGACCCAGATCTCGTCCACGGGCATCTCCCGCGCCACGGACACCACCCTGCCCAGGAGGGTTGAGTCGCCCCACGGCTCGAGTTGCTTGGGGCGGCCGAGACGTCGCGAGCCACCGGCGGCCAGGATCAGCGCTGCAGTAGGCATGGTTCGGTCAGACCGTCACCGGGAATCGCGTCAGGGCGCCGACGCCGTCGTTGTCGAGCGGGGACGCGACTTCGATCTGTTGCACCGTGCCGCCCGCGGCCACCACGGCCTCGATCAGATCGGCGACGACATCGTCGGTTGGGGCGAGATCGGACCCGCACACGGGGCACCGGTCACCCGTCCGCGCCAAGTACCCGCATGACTGGCACGACACCCCCGGCCGAACGACCGAGCCCGCGATGACGAGCGAGTCGATGGCCTGGGCGTTGGCCGCGGCCAGGGCCGGACCGAGCCCGAGCACTGCCATGCCTCCACTCCAGGCCGTGTCACAGACGCGCCCCGCCAGCGCGGCCTGACGGTTGCGGCGGACCTCGACGTCGAACGACGACGCCTCGGCGCGCAATGCCGTCTCGGTGACCGACGCCGGCACGGCCGGGAACGTGACCCGGGGAAGCTGTGCCAGGTAGGGATGGAGCGAGCGGGCGATGCCCTCGAGGAGCTCGGACTGGGCCCCCAATGCCAGGTAGTCGAGCGGCCGATCCTGATGACTCTCGAGGAGCCGCTGACCGGCCTCCTTCCAGAGCTTGGCGGCGTTCTCGTCCGCACGCTGCCGCGCCGCCGTCTCCGCGTTGCCCTCGAACCCGCCGTAATCCCTCTTCACGGGCTCGGCCTGCAACGTCTCACCGATCTCGGTGACCACCCCGCCGGACACCACGAAGGTTCGGGCCGTGAGCCGATCGGCCACGATGAACCCCGCCCGGAGATCCCGCGGCCTCGTCCGCAACGGCCGGAGGTATGGCCGGTGCCCGAGACGCGCCACGTCGGCGACCTCGTGGGTCAGGGCCTCCACGATGAACACGCCGTCGGCGTCAGACGCGAACACCGCATATGCGGGAGCCGACTCCGACTCGAAGGTGTCGGCCAGTCTGCGAATGCGGTCCGCGTCGGCCCGGACGCTCATCTCCACCGTGCGTGAACGCGTCGCCGCCGCCTCCCGGATCGGCCGCAGGAGGTCGGTGAGCAGCGCCGTGAACCCGCCCGGGCTCGGCCGGGACACATAGAGGGAGATCAGGGAGCCGTGGTCGCTGCGGAGCTCGGTGAAGGGGTCTTTGGTGGCCGTCCGGCCGAGGCTACTCATCGTCCCACCGCCGTGTCAGTTCGGTCATCAGCTCCTCCTGAAGGAATGCGAAGTAGTCGAGGATCCATGTCTGTTGTGGGTCCAGCGCGTCGTAATCGTCCTCCACTTCGATACCCAACCGGACACCGAGAACCAGCCTCGCCTCGTTGAGGACACGCAGCACCGCGTCGGCTTCGGCGTCCGTGAGGACGGTCTCGCCCTCGTCGGTCGTGATCCTGGTGAACACGTGTCTGTCGTACCTCTTCGCCTCCCGCAGCTCGGGCCCCATGAGCCGCCACCACTCCTCGTTGGACTCGGGGTCGGCCAGATAGACGGGCGGCGACAGCCGCCGGGCCGCCGGGTCGTCCGGGGGAAGCGAGACCAGCATGGGCACGACATCGGAGAGGAAGGTCTTCTCCTCGAGGCTGAGCGAGACGACGATCGTCTCGCCCTCGGTGCGGAAGCGGCTCACTGCTCGATGGTCGCCCATAGCCCGTGGCTGTGCAGCCGGTAGCAGTCGACCTCCGCCTTCTCGCGGGGCCCGTCGGACACCACGGCCCGCCCCTCGTGATGCACCTGGAGCATGAGGATCGTGGCCTTCTCCTCGTCGTAGCCGAAGAGCTTGCGAAACACGTAGACCACGTAGCCCATCGTGTTCACGGGATCGTTCCACACCACCACCCGCCACGGCTTCTCGACCTCCCGGTCCCCATCCGTGCGGGGAACGATCACAGGTGATGGCATCGAAGTCATCGTCGCCAATGGTATGTGACGGGCGGACGACTGTGGCCGGGCCGTTCAGCTCTCGACGATCCTCTTGCGGCACACGGCGATCGCGACCACGAGATCGGGATCTTCGTACGGGATCTCGTCGGGAGGGAACGGGTAACCCACGCCGTGGAACCCGGCGACGGGCTCCGGGAAGTCGGGCACACCACGGCTTCGCATGCAGGCGGCGAACTCGACGAGCTTCGCCATCACCTCGTCGCGGACGGGCGACTCGCCGAGGAAGAGAGGCCCCGCCACCAGGTGCTCGCTGCAGGCGTCGAGGGCCATGACGGTGTCGGGGTGGTCCATGGGGACGTCACGCATGGCGAGGTCGAGACGGGGCCGCCCCTGGGCGTCGAGGGTGATCTCTCCGACCTGGATCCCCCGGTCCACCATGCACTGCCGGAATGCGTCCGCCCCCTCCACCGGCCCGATCGTGGTCACCGTCTCGGGAAGGGTCGTGGTCGTGACCAGCCGGGGTGGGTCCGTCGGCGACGGTTCCAGTGGCGCCGCGCTGCACGCGATCAGGGCCAGCCCCAGGAGGGCCGTCGCCAGCAGCCTCAAGCTTCGGCCGGGCCCTCCAACCCGTCGGCGAGGATCATGGCGATGTCCCGGACGGGTACGTCGCCGCCCAGCTCCTTGACGCCGTCGTCGAGCATCACGTAACAGAACGGGCAGGCGATCGCGATCTCGTCGGCTCCCGTGGCGAGGGCCTCCTCGGCGCGCTCCACGTTCACCTTCTTCCCGACCTTCTCCTCCATCCAGAAGCGAGCGCCACCAGCGCCGCAGCACAGCGCCCTGGTCCCGTGCCGGGGCATCTCGATCACCTCGTCGCCGCCGGCGCCGGCCACCGAACGGGGCGCCAGGTACACGTCGTTGTACCGGCCCAGGTAGCAGGGGTCGTGATAGGCGATCTTCTTCTCGGTGCCGTCCTCCTTCTTGGGCACCTGGAGACGGCCCTGGTTGAGCATCTCGGCGAGTAGCTGGCTGTGATGGACTACCTCGTAGTCACCGCCGAACTGCGGGTACTCGTTGCGGATGGTGTTGAAGCAGTGCGCGCACTGGGTGATCACCTTCTTCACCCCGTACTCCTCGAAGGTCTGGATGTTCTGCAGGGCCAGCTGCTGGAACACGTACTCGTTGCCCGACCGTCGAGCCGGGTCCCCGTTGCAGACCTCCCTCATCCCGAGGATGGCGAAGTCGATGCCGGACGAGTGGAGAAGGCGGGCCAGGGCGACCGACACGGCCGTGTTCCGGTCGTCGTACGAGCCGGCGCACCCGACGAACCACAGATACTCGGCGTGCTCCACCCCGTCGCCGAGACGGGGGATCTCGAAGTCGAGCTCCTTGGTCCAGTCCGCCCGGGCCTGCTGGCTCATGCCCCAGGGGTTGGACTGGTTCTCCATGGCCACGAAGGCCTTGCCCAGCTCTGCCGGGAAGTCGGACTCCATGAGGGTCAGGTAGCGGCGCATGTCCAGGATCCGATCGACGATCTCGATCCCCACCGGGCAGATCTCGTCACACGCCCGGCACGTCGTGCAGGCGTAGAGCTCCTCGGAGGTGATCCTCTCGAAGAGGAGACCCGCGCCGTCCAGGGCGGTGTTGGAGCTGACCGGCCCGGGCAGCCCCTGCATGGAGGCCGCCACCTCTCCGGACTTCAGCACCATCTCACGAGGGTCGAGAGGCTTTCCGGTGATGTTGGCGGGGCACACCGAGGTGCATCGTCCACAGATGGTGCAGGCGTCGGTGTCGAAGATCTGCTTCCAGGTGAGATCGGTGGCCAGGCTGGCCCCGACGGTCTCGATGTCCTCGGTCTCGAAGAGGTTGGGCATCTCCCGCATCGCGCCCTTGGGGCGGTTGCGCGGGGAGAGGAACAGGTCCGAAGGCGACGTGAACATGTGCCGCAGCTTCGTCGACGGGAGGACCACCAGGAACAGGGCGAAGGTGGCGACGTGGACCACCCAGAGGACCTGATGCCACGTGCCCGCGGCGTCGACCGGGATGAGAGTCGACAACGGGTACCCGACGAACGACCACACCTCGTGGTCGGGTCGCCCGTCGACCACGATCCGGGCCGCCTCGGTGAGCAGGCCGGTGATGCCGATGGCGGCCAGCGTGAGCAGGATCAGGGCGTCCTCGGGCTTGGTCTTGGAGCGGATGCGCCAGGGTGGCGAGACGTACCGGCCGAAGAAGGCGAGTGCGAGCCCGCCGAGGAAAACGACGCTGGCCAGGTCGAGGACCGCCGAGAACCCGAGATAGAAGTTGCCGTGAAGGAACTTCATGCTCGGTGGCATCAGGTGGTCGAGCTCGACGGTCACGGTGCCCAGGAAGAGGATGACGAAGCCCCAATAGATGGCGGAGTGCATGATCCCGGCGCGCCGGTCCCGCATGACGGTGCGCATCGCCAGGCCGTTGACCAGGCGGCGGATCCGCTCGCCCCACTGCCCGACCCGACGGTCGGCCTGCCCCTGCTGCCAGACTTCCGCCCTCCTGGCGAACAGGAAGAACATCAGCCCCACGAACGCCGAGATGACGACATAGAAGACCACCACGATGGCGTCGGGGATGTTGCCGAAGACCTCGCGTGCGATCTCGAAGTGCGGGTGCTCCTGGAGACTCCCGATCACCCCGAGCATCGCGGTGCTCACCGCACCGAGGATCCCTACCCAACGCAGCACCCGGGCCGCGGAGATCCGCTTCGCCGGCGCCGTCTCCTGCCTCTCTTCCGTGACGGTCATCGTCGGGCGAGTGTAGGTGGCCCGCCGGCGACGGCAGGACCACCCCGGGCGGGGCCTAGAGGTCCAGCTCGATCATCGGCGACTCGCCCACCAGCCGCTCCAGACCTGCCTGCGTGGTGTACCACCTGGCCTCCGGGTTGGCGGGGGCCGAGAAGAAGCGCCGCTTGAGCTCGAGATCGTCGACCTCCCTCGCCGTCGCCTCGACCCGCAGACCGGGGACCTGGATCACGACGCGCGGGTCGGTGCGCACGTTGGCCAGCCAGTCCCGGGGGCCTGGCGTGCCGGTGACGATGAAACGGTCTTCGAAGTTGAACCACCAGATCTCCACGGTCCGGGGCAGACCCGTCCTGCGACCGAAGGTGATCATGTCGATGGTGCGATGACGGGCGAGGGTCTCCCGGGTGGCCTCGTCCAGGGGCACCGCTCAGCGACCCCCGAGAAGCGCCCTGACGAAGAACCAGGTGTTGGCGGGCCGCTCGGCCAGGCGCCGGGTGAGGTACGGGTACCACTCCGACCCGAAGGGGAGGTAGACCCGAAGGGGGAAGCCCTCGGCAACGAGCCGACGTTGCAGGTCGGGTCGAACCCCGTAGAGCATCTGGAACTCGAAAGGCCCGGTGCGGCTGGCGGCCAATTCGACGGCCAGCTCGATCAACTCGTCGTCATGGGTGGCGATCGCAGGCATGACCCCGGATGAGGCCATGAGGGACCGCAGCTGGTCCGCATAGGCGATCGAGATCTGCCGCTTGGTGGTGAGTGCCACCTCGGGGGGCTCGAGATAGGCGCCCTTGCACAGCCGGATGTGCCCGCCGAGGGGGATGAGCCGCTCCAGGTCGGCAGGCGTCCGCTTCATGCACGCCTGCAGTGCCAGACCCAGGTTCCCGTGCTCCTCCTGGGCGAGGGCGTACATGTCCACGGTGCCCCCGGTGTAACGGGAGTCCTCCATGTCGATGGTGACCGTGGTCCCCACCTCGGAGGCCCGGATCGCCAGACGGGCGATGGAGTCTGCGGCAAGCTCCTCGGCCACAGCCAGGCCGAGATGGGTGGGCTTCACCGCGATGTTGGCGTCGAGTCGCTCGGTGGCGATCCTGTCGAGACACTCGAGGTAGCGGTCCACCGCCGCCAGGGCAGTCTCCTTGTCGTGGACCTCCTCTCCGAGGAGGTCGAGGGAGACCTGAAAGCCGTCTGCGTTGAGCGTTCGAGCCACCGCCACCGCCTCGTCGAGGGTGTCGCCCGCCACGAAACGACGGGCCAGCGCCTTGCCGGGCCTGGTGCCGGTGATGGTCTCGCGGACCGGCCCCAGGCCGGTCACCCCGGTCACCATCTTCTGGAAGACCGTCAGGAGACACCTCCCGGGACGTCCGGCTCGCTCGTCCCCAGTTGGGCGGAGCGGATGGCGGCGGCGCGCACCGCGTCCTCGACCAGCGCCCGGAAGCCGCGCGCCTCCAGGACGTGCATGGCCGCCGCGGTCGTCCCGCCGGGGGAGGTCACCTCGTAGCGGAGCTCGACCGGGCTCTTCTCGGTGTCGGTGAGCAGATGACCGGCGCCGCGGATGGTCTGGCTGACGAAGCTCTCTGCGATGTCCCTCGGGAGGCCCTCCCGCATCGCGGCCTCCGTCATCGCCTCGGCGAGCAGGAACACGTAGGCAGGTCCGGTGCCCGAGACGGCGGTCACGGCGTCCAGGAGCCCTTCGTCCATCTCACGGACACTGCCCACCGCCCCGAGGACGCTCCGGGCGAGGTCGAGATGGACGCGGGTGGCGTGACGGCCGGCGGCGATCCCGGTGACCCCAAAGCCGACGAGGGCCGGGGTGTTCGGCATGGCCCGGATCACGGGCACATCGCCAAGCGCCTGCTCATAGGTGGCAGTCGTGACGCCGGCGGCGAGAGAGATCACCGACTGGGAGGGGCTGACCTTTCCGGCGAGCTGCGTCAGGACCGATGGCACGTCGCGGGGTTTGACGGCAACGACGACCAGCTGCCGGCCCTCCACCGCGTGCACGGGGTCGAGATGCACATGCTCGCCGTAGCGCGTCTCCAGCTCCTGGGCGCGCTCCTTGCGACGGACGCACAGTGCGAGGTCCTCCGGGTCCCATCCGGCGGCGAGCAGACCGGACACCAGGGCCTCGCCCATGGCGCCCACGCCGATGACACCGACCGTGCACCTATCAGACATGACGCCCGATTCTACGGCTCAAAAGGGGCCGACCCGCGAGCGGATGAGCTCGACCACGGTCGCCACCGCAGCGGGGTTGTAGCCCTCGGGGATGATCAGGTCGGCGTAGCGCATCGACGGCTCCACGAACTCGAGATGCATCGGGCGCACGGTGGCGAAGTACTGCTCGATGACCGACTCCACCGTCCGGCCGCGCTCGGACACGTCCCTTCGGATGCGTCGGGCGAGACGGACGTCGGGGTCGGTGTCCACGAAGATCTTCAGGTCGAGCTCGGCCCGCAGATCGGGCTCGGCGAGGACGAGGATCCCCTCCACGATCACCACCCGCGACGGCTCGATCTTGACCACGTCTCCGGACCGGAGGTGCTGGACGAAGTCGTACACCGGCCGCTCGACGGGCAGACCCTCCCGCAACATGGCGAGGTGCTCGATCAGCAACTCGGTCTCCAGGGAATCCGGGTGGTCGTAGTTGACCTTGGACCGCTCCTCGAAGGTGAGGTGGGGTGCGTGGCGGTAATAGGCGTCGTGCTGGATGAGGACCACGCCGTCGTCGAGACGCTCGATGAGGGCTTCTGCGACGGTGGTCTTGCCCGAGCCGGAGCCGCCTCCGATGCCTATGAACAGCGGGCGATCAGGACTGAATGGACTGCGGTCCGGCATCGCCGGACGACGTTACCGCTCGGAGACCTTGCTGCGAAGCCGTCGGATCTCGTCGTAGACGCCGTCGGTGAGGGTCGTCGAGGCCGGCGCAGAAACGCCCAGCGGCTCGTGACGCTCGCTGCCGTTGGTCTCGCCTTCGACGGCAACCGGCTCGGGCTCTGGCTCAGCAGCAACCGGCTCGGGCTCGGCGGCTGCGGGCTCCGGGGCGGGAGCCACCGGGGCCTCCGTGGCGGCGTGCGCGGGTGTGGCGGCTCGCTCGAGCCAGGCGGTCTCGCTGGTGACGCTGCCGGCGACGGTGCCGAGGAGAGAGGCCTCGTCGTCGAGCTGGTCGATCGGCTCGGCGACACCGAGGCGATGGAGCGTGTGGACGAGGCGCACGGCCCCGCCCCGCCCCACCTGGGCTTCGAGATTGGCGAAGGTGAACGGCTGGACGAGGGAGACCAGCACGTGCCAGTCCTCGGGGTCGATCGTGATCGGCGAGTCGATCTGCTGCACCATGCGAATCCCTGCGGCCTCGAAGAGCCCGGCGTCCACGACCTCGCCCTCGAGATGCTTGAGGGCCTCGAGATCGGAGAGCACCTCGTCGACCGAGAGACCGATGGTGTCGGGGCCGTCGGCCGGGCCCACGGAGAACGAGCCGGTGTCGAGGGTGGAGAGGACGTAGAGGATGTCGGCGATCGTGCCGCGGTCGTCACCCTTGTAACTGCCCCGTGAGCCGGTGAGCTCGGCCCCGGTCACGGAGCCGTTGCGGAAGTGGATTCGCCCCCGGCGGGCACCGTCGATGTCGAGCGACCCGGTCTTCTTGGTGACCTGCATGATCTGCAGCAGGTCGTGGATGCTCCAATCCGAAAGCTGTCCTGAAAGATGCATGTCCTGTTCCACTCTGCGCATTGCTCCCGCGGGCCCCCGGGGAGCCGCGACATTGCTATCGGCGCGAAAGCGGTGGTGGTTGAGGGGAATCAGCCCGACTGTTTGGCCTTCATTTCGCGCTTTTGCTCGCGCAGGACGAGGACGTCGTCGTACCTGGCCACGTCGGCGATGCTCGGCCAGTCTGCCGCCTTCTCCTCCCAGCCCGACGGAGCGGCCCCGAGACGCTTCCCGAGCACCCCGACGAAGATGCGCGATTTGGCCTCACCCCAGCCGGGAAGGGCCTTGAGGCGCTTCAGCAACTCGCCGGCGTCGCCGGCGGTCTCCCAGACGTTCTCGGCCCGGTTGTCGTACTCGTCGGCTATGACCCGGCACATCTCCTGGGTGCGTCGGGCCATCGACCCGGGAAACCGGTGGATGGCAGGCGGGCCCTTGAAGATCGTCTCCAACTCGTCGGGATCCATCGATGCGAGCCGGGCGGCGTCGAGATCCTCCCCGAGACGCTCCGCCAGCAGGTATGGCCCGTAGAACGCTCGCTCCATGGGGAACTGCTGGTCGAGCAGCATCCCGATCATCAGCGCCAGCCCGTCGGAGGCGAGCAGGCGGTTGGCGTCCTCGGACTCGGTGAAGAAGAGCTGTTCGGGCATGCCCCGAACCGTAGCCCCCAACCAGGATCAGTCCACCAGCCGAGAGCGGGCCAGGACAAGTCCCCCATGCAGGGGGGAATGTACCGCCGCCGGAGTGAAGCGGAAGCGGGGGCAGGGAGCCAGGACAAGTCCCCCATGCAAAGCATGGGGGAAGGAACCGCCGCCGGAGCGAAGCGGAGGCGGGGGTAGGGGGGCAGCAGTCCGTTACCCTCCAACGCGGCATGACAGACGTCTTCATCGTCGACGGCTGCCGGACCCCGATGGGCCGGATCGGCGGGCAACTCGCCTTCGTCCGACCCGACGACCTCGCCGCCCACGTCGTCCGCCGTCTCCTCGACCGCAACCCGTCGCTCGAACCGTCGGCCATCGAGGACGTGCAGTGGGGCGCCGCCAACCAGGCCGGTGAGGACAACCGCAACGTGGGACGGATGGCCGTCTTGCTGGCCGGCCTCCCGGTGGACGTGTCCGGCGCCACCGTCAACCGCCTCTGCGGATCCGGCATGCAGGCCGTGGTGTCCGCCGGTCACGCCCTCGCCGCCGGCTGGGGCCACGTGATGATCGCCGGTGGCTCGGAGTCGATGTCCCGGGCGCCGTACGTGATGCCCAAGCCGGAGCGGGCGTTCGCCACAGGAGCCCCGGAGATGGTCGACACCGTCCTCGGCTGGAGGCTCGTCAACCCGGAGATGGAACGGCTGTACCCGCCGATCACGCTCGGCATGACCGCAGAGGTGGTCGCCGAGCGGCACGGGATCTCCCGGGAGGATCAGGACCGCTTCGCCCTCGCCAGCCACGAGAAGGCCGTGGCCGCGCAGAAGGACGGGCGCTTCGACGACGAGATCGAGCCGATCGACGCCCCCACCGATGCCCGCCGCCGCGAGAGCGTGACCGTCACCGCCGACGAGGGCCCCAGGACCGACACCTCCCTGGAGCGGCTGGCCGCCCTGCCCCCGGTCTTCAAGGAGGGCGGGACGGTGACCGCCGGGAACTCGTCGCCCATGAACGACGGGGCGGCGGGGATGATCCTGGCGACGGAGGAAGGTCTCGAGCGTCACGGCCTGGAGCCGATGGCGCGGATCGCGGCCTCCGGTGCCGCGGGGGTCCATCCGGACGTGATGGGGATCGGGACCGTACCGGCGTCCGAGAAGGCGCTGCAGCGGGCAGGTCTCTCCGTGGACGACCTCGACGCCGTGGAGGTCAACGAGGCCTTCGCCGCCCAGTCGGTGGCCACCCTTCGCATGCTCGAACTGGACCCGGAGAAGGTCAACCCCAACGGCGGCGCCATCGCCCTGGGCCACCCGCTGGGTGCGTCGGGCGCCCGTCTCGTCGTCACACTCGCCCACCAGTTGCGACGCACTGGTGGCCGTTACGGGCTGGCCACCATGTGCATCGGCGTGGGCCAGGGGATCGCGGTGGTGCTGGAGCGTGTCTGACGGCCCCCTGAGAGGGACCGTGGTCCTGGAATTCGGCAACCTGGTGGCGGCGCCCTACGCCACGATGCTGCTCGCCGACCTCGGTGCCCGCGTCATCAAGATCGAGCCGCTGGGTGGCGACCTGTCCCGAGGATTCGGCCCGTTCCAGGAGGGAGAATCCCTCTTCTTCATGGCGGCGAACCGGGGCAAGGAGTCCGTGGCGATCGACACGAAGGACTGGAGGTCGAAGCGGCTCCTCGACTCCCTGGTCCGCAAGGCCGACGCCGTGGTCAACAACCTCCGCCACGGCGCCATGGAACGGATGGGCCTCGGCCCGGACCGGTGCCGCGAGCTCAACCCGAACCTGATCTACGCCACCGTGAGCGCCTTCGGCTCCACCGGTCCCTACGCCGGGCGTGCGGGGGTCGACGTCATCTTCCAGGGCGAGTCGGGGATGATCTCGATAACGGGCGGCCCCGACGACCCGCCCCAGAAGACGGCCACGACCATCGGGGACTACGTCGCCGGGACCAACGCCGCACTCGCCGTGGTCGCCGCCCTGGCCGAGAAGCCGCGCCGGTGGCGCCGGATCGACGTCTCCCTCCGTGACGGCCTAATGGCAGTGCAGGCCGGTTGGAACACCCTCGCCTTCGCCGACGGTCAGCCCGAGCGCACGGGAACGGCCAGCCCGTTTCTCGCCCCCAATCAGGTGTTCGAGGCTTCCGACGGCCACTTCACGCTGGCCATCGTGTCCGATCGCCACTTCGCCATCCTCTGCGACACCCTCGACCGGCTCGACCTGGCGGAGCGCTACCCCACCAACGAGGAGCGCATGGCCGACCGGGATCATCTCGTCGCAGAACTGGCGCGGGTGTTCCAGGGCGGAACCGTCGAGCACTGGTTGGAAACGCTCCATGGAGCGGGCCTCCCTGCCGGACGCGTCCTCACCATCCCCGAGGCATTCGCCGACCCCCAGGCCGTGCACAACCAGATGGCGGTGGAGTACGAGCACCCGGTCGCCGGCACCGTCAAGGGGACCGGTTCACCGATCCAGGTCGACCTCTCCCCGGCCCGAGCCGCCGACGCCCCACCCCTCCTGGGGCAGCACACCCGCCAGGTGCTCAGGGAGGCCGGCATCGACGAAGGCAGCATCGAGAAGATGATCGAGGAGGGAAAGGCGGTGTCACCGTGAGCCTCTACTGGGCGGCCGAGGTCGGCGACGACTGGGACGACGTCGCCGCGGAGATGGAGCGGGTCTTCCGCTTCGCCAGGGAGGCCGCCACGAAGGAGCGCTCCGTGGTGTTCGTGGTCAACGCCGACGACCTGCTCGGCCGGCGCGGGGCCGGCAGCGCCATGTTGGCAACCGGCATCCTCTCGGCGACCCGCACGCTCGCCCTGGAAGGTTGGAGGAAGGGCTGGACCGCCAACGTCGTCGCCTGGGACGGTGAGACCGGCACCCGCGAGGACGCCGAGGAACTGGCGCGGCATCTCGCCGCTACCGGGACCGTCACCGGCGAGGTGGTCCGCATCGGCCCGGGTCACATCGGGAAGGCCCTGCCATGAACGGCTCGGTCATCGTCACCGGGGCCGCAGGGGGCATCGGGCGCGCCATCGTCGATCGGCTGAAGCGAGCCGGCGCGACCGTGATCGCCGCCGACCTCTCCCCCGGCCTCGCAGACCTGGAGGGTGTCACCCCGGTCCAGGTCGACCTGACCACGGACGAAGGCGTCGCCGCCGTCGTGGACACGGCCCGCGATCTGGAAGTCCCGCTCGTCGGATTGGTCAACAACGCCGGGATCACCCGGGACGCCCGGATCGTCAACATGACCGATGAGGACTTCCGCAAGGTCATCGACGTCAACCTCGGTGCGGCCTATCGGCTCGCCCTCCCCGTCGCCCGGGAGATGGCCGACGGTGGCTCGATCGTCAACATCGCCTCGCGGGCCTATCTGGGCAACTTCGGCCAGTTCAACTACACGATGTCCAAGGGCGGGATCGTCGGGTTGACCAGGGCACTGAGCCTGTCGCTCGCCCCCCGGGTCCGGGTCAACGCCGTAGCCCCGGGTCTGATCGCCACCGAGATGGCGCTGGCGATCCCCGAGGACGTCCTGGCGAAGATGGTCGCCGCAATCCCCCTCGACCGGATGGGTGAGCCGACAGACGTGGCGGAGACGATCCGGTTCCTGCTCGGACCGGAGTCGTCCTACATCACGGGCGAGGTTCTGGTGGTTGGAGGGGGTCGGAGCCTGTCCCGCTGAGCCGGGTCCGGCTCGACCGGCGCATCCTCACCGTCCACCAGAGCAGGAAGCCCAGGACGCCCAGGAAGATCACGGTGACGAAGGCGCCGCTGGCGCTGGTTGCGATCGGGTAGACGAAGTCGACTCCGTTC
>JAGFIR010000223.1 GCA_024103415.1 Acidimicrobiales bacterium | reverse complement strand
TCGAGGATCACGTCCTGCCCGGATCCTTCAGCGCCGGGTGGTGGCCGGGCACCGACCGCTGGGCCGAAGGCGAGTTCTTCCGCTGCGTCATCGACGACGCAGAGTTCTTCTGAGCCATGGGCGCCTGGCTGGTGGCCGCGCTCGTCGCGGGCGAGGCGTTCCTGCTGGGGGCGGGGATCACCGGGCGCTCAGACCGGGTGCGGTTGGCGCCCCTGGTGAGGGGAGGGGCATTGCTGTCGATCGGGACGCTGTTGCTCACCGGTGCCATCGAATGGAGCCCTCGCTACTACGCAGTGATCGTCTGGCTCGTGGCGACGACTCTCCTGGGACTTCGAAGGTGGTCGAGGCGCGGGCAACCCGTCGCCGGGGGAAGGGCGATCGTCGTCGGGCTGAGCACCCTCCTGGTGACCTTCCTGGCTGCGTCTCCGATCCTGGTGTTCCCCGAGTTCAGTCCGATCCTCCCGACGGGTGAACTGCCCGTGGCGAGCTCGGTCCGCACGATCGTCGACACGAGCCGGGTCGACCCCTTCTCCAAACACGGTCGCGATCGCCTGCTCACGATCGGCATCTGGTATCCGGTCGATTCCGGCGCCACGTATCCCCTCGTTGTCTTCTCACATGGAGCCTTCGGGATCAGGGACAGCAACGTCTCGCTGTTCACCGATCTGGCCTCACACGGCTACGTGGTCGCATCCGTCGATCACACCTGGCACTCCCTCTTCTCGACCGACGAGTCCGGTCACACGGTGTTGATCGCCGGCGCCTACATGCGTGACGTCCGCGCCGAGGATGCCGGGCGGGATCCGGAACGAAGCTTCCGCCTCTACCAGGAGTGGATGGGGCTTCGAATGGCGGACCTCGACTTCGTCATCGACCACATCCTCGATCACCGCGGCGATCCGGTCTTCGGGCTCGTCGATCGGAGCCGGATCGGTCTGGCGGGGCACTCGCTCGGGGGCGCCGCCGCACTTGGTCTGGGGAGATCACGAACGGATGTGGACGCGGTGGTGGCGCTCGAGGCACCTTTCCTCGCCGACATCCGCGGCGTGGAGGACGGCCACTTCATCTGGGATCCCGACCCGTATCCCACGCCCGTCCTGTGCGTCTACTCCGACAGCGCCTGGGGTCATCTCGACGAGTGGCCGCAGTACCGGGGGAACCTGGAAGTCGCCCGCGAACCGATCTCGGACACCGTCCACCTCGAAGGTGTCGGTCACCTCCATCTCACGGATCTGGGGCTCACCAGCCCGTTCCTGACCAGGGTGCTCAACGGGCATCCGTCGACCGGCGACGCCCGGGAGGCTCTGGAGGTGCTCAACCGTCACACGGTCGCCTTCTTCGACTTGCACCTCAAGAAGACACGGGAGTCTCGTGGTCCCTTCGACGGGTGACGAAATCCCCTTTCCTCTCGCGCGGTCGTTTGGAACATTTCGAGGTACTGAAGACGCGAGGAGACTCCGATGAGCAGCACAGCAACCCCGACCCGGCTCGAGGTCGAACCGAAGGGAGGCCCGGCGATCTTCGATGTGCTCTGGTCACGGCCGCTGATCGGCGTGGTCGTGGCCCTCGCCCTCGTGTCCGCGTTCGCCGACCTGTCGGCGTCGTTCACGCCGAGGGGGCCGCTCACCGCCCCGCAGGCCTACATCACCTTGGGTGTTGCCCTGGCAGTAGGACTGCTCGCCGGGCTGGCGATCCCTTCACGCTGGCTGTTGTTGCTCGGGCCGGTCGCCTTCGTCGCCCTCTTCGAGTTGAGACGAATCGGCTACGTCGGCGCCAGCATCGACGCCCCCTCGTTCGGCTCGACCCTGGAGATCATCGCCTTCTTCGTCGGCAGGGTTCTGCCCGGCGTGGTCACTCTGCTGCCACTCGCCGTGGGAGCGGCGTTGGGTGTCCACCTCGCCGCGCGACTCGGTCACCCCGGCGCCCTTGCGCTCGGCGCATTCGGTTGGACGATCACCGGCGCGGCCGTCGTCTTCCTCGCGGTCGTGGCGATCGTCATCGCCCGCCCGGCGAGCACGGCACCGATCCCGGGGAGTGACGGGGCCCCGCCCGGGAGCCTGGCGGAGCTCGTGGAGATCGACGTCAACGGCTCACGCCAGGCACTGATGATCAGGGGCCGGAGTGTCGACAACCCGGTCCTCCTCTATCTGCACGGCGGCCCCGGTGGCACCGACCTCGGCGCCATGAGGCGTGACGTGGGGCTGGAACAGGACTTCGTCGTGGTCACATGGGACCAGCGGGGCAGTGGCCGGTCCTACCCGTCCATCGACCCGACGTCCGAGCTCACCGTGGAGCAGATGGTCGACGACGCCATCGCGGTCACCGGGTACCTGAGGGGCCGGTTCGGCGTCGACAAGGTCTATCTGGTCGGTCAGTCGTGGGGCAGCGCCCTCGGTGTGATGGCGGCGGCGGAGCGGCCCGATCTGTATCACGCGTTCGTCGGCGTGGGCCAGATGGTCTCGTTCGTCGAGACCGACAGGATGTTCTGGGAGGACGCCCTGGCATGGGCGGAGACCCGGGGCGACAGCCGTCTGGCCGACCAGCTCCGGGAGAACGGTCCACCCCCCTACGACGACATCCGAAAGTACGGGCCGGTGACGTCCACCGAGCATCAGTGGAACCCGTACCCCGGGTTCGATCCCGACAACGAGATGCCGGCCATCCTCTTCGTGCCCGAGTACAGCGTGATCGAGAGGGTCAACGCCTTCCGTGGCTTCTTCGACGTCGCCACCGTCCTCTACCCCCAACTCGTGGACGTCGACCTCCGGGTCGACATCCCGAGCCTCGAGATCCCGTACTACCAGGTGATGGGTGAGCACGAGCCCAGGGGGCGGGCGCTCCCGGCCGGGGAGTGGTTCGAGATGGTCCGGGCTCCGTACAAGGAGAGACTCGTCTTCGAGGGAGCGGGGCACCGGGCCAACTTCGACCGGCCCGCCCGGTTCGCCGAGCTCATGAGGTCGATCGACACCCCGACGGACTGACCCCGCTTCATAGACTCGCGATCGTGAGCGAACCGCACGCGGGCCGGGCCGACCGCTATCCGGCCGCCCTGGTGGC
>JAGFIR010000178.1 GCA_024103415.1 Acidimicrobiales bacterium | reverse complement strand
CTCGCCAGAGAGGAAAGCGGATGGACATCAAGCCCCTGATCACAGCCGAGGAGATCGCCGAGAAGCTGGCCGAGATGGGCCGGCAGATCACCGAGGACTACCGGGGCAAGGACCTGCTCCTGGTCGGGGTGCTGCGTGGCGCATTCATGGTCATGGCCGACCTGGCCCGCCACATCGACCTCCCCTGCGAGTTCGACTTCATGGCGGTGTCCTCATACGGGGCCTCGACACAGACCTCCGGCGTGGTCAGGATCCTGAAGGACCTCGACGAGGAGATCGCCGGGCGGGACGTGCTGGTCGTGGAGGACATCATCGACTCGGGCCTGACGCTCAACTACCTGATGAAGAGCCTCCAGGCCCGGAAGCCGGCTTCGCTCGAGATCGCCTCGCTCCTCCTCAAGCAGGGGATCCAGAGGGTCCCGATCGACGTCAAGTACGTCGGTTTCAACATCGGGCCGGAGTTCGTCGTCGGCTACGGGCTCGACTACGCAGGCAAATACAGGAATCTTCCGTATGTAGGAGTGATGGGGGAGCTCCCCTGATGGGGGGTTCTGTTACGGGTGTTCCCGTCGTAGCATGACCGGGTTGAACCCCCTGAGGCTCCTTTGAATCGCACCGTTCGCACCCTCGTCGTCTACGGGATGGCAATCATCCTCGTAGCCATCCTCACGCAGTACTGGATGGCCCAGGTAACCGGGCCGGAGCAGATCAAGATCTCCGAGTTCGTCGAGAACGTGGAGGAAGGCCGATACGAGCTGGTGATCCTCGGCAAGAACACCCAGCAGGCCCGTGCCCGCCTGGTGGGCAGCACCGCCCGCGAGGGTGCTTTCGACGAGATGGCCAACTACGTCGAGGGATTCGAGACCCAGCTCACCGAGCTCCTCGACGAGCGCGGGATTCAATGGGACGTCGACTCCGAGCCACCCGGGTTCTGGTCCGTCCTCATCTCGTTCCTGCCGTGGCTGTTCCTCTTCGGCTTCATGGTCTTCATCTTCATGCAGATGCAGGGCGGCGGGAACCGGGTCATGCAGTTCGGCAAGTCCCGCGCCAAGCTCGTCGGCAAGGAACAGCCCAAGGTCACCTTCGACGACGTGGCCGGGCTGACCGAGGCCAAGGAGGAACTGGCCGAGATCAAGGAC
Organism: Acidimicrobiales bacterium; assembly: GCA_024103415.1. Classification (GTDB taxonomy): domain Bacteria; phylum Actinomycetota; class Acidimicrobiia; order Spongiisociales; family ZC4RG35; genus ZC4RG35. The sequence goes on along the minus strand of JAGFIR010000178.1, from coordinate 35,720 downwards.
TTCCTCGCCAACCCCGACCGCTACCGGCAGATGGGGGCCAAGATCCCCAAGGGCGTGCTGCTCTACGGGCCTCCCGGCACCGGCAAGACGCTGCTCGCCCGGGCCGTGGCCGGCGAGGCCGGTGTTCCCTTCATGTCCATCTCCGGCTCCGACTTCGTCGAGATGTTCGTCGGCGTCGGCGCCGCCCGTGTCCGTGACCTCTTCGAGCAGGCCAAGCAGAGCGCACCGGCCATCGTCTTCATCGACGAGATCGACGCCGTCGGGCGTCACCGTGGCGCCGGCCTCGGTGGCGGCCACGACGAGAGGGAGCAGACCCTGAACCAGCTCCTGGTCGAGCTCGACGGCTTCGAGGGCAACGCCGGGGTGATCGTGATGGCGGCGACGAACCGTCCCGACATCCTCGACCCGGCCCTGCTCCGCCCGGGCCGCTTCGATCGTCAGATCGTCGTCGACGCACCCGACATCGACGGACGGGAGGCGATCCTCGGCGTCCACGCCCGAGGCAAGCCGCTGGGCGAAGACATCGATCTCAAGGTCCTCGCCCGCCGCACCCCCGGGTTCACCGGAGCCGACCTGGCCAATCTGATCAACGAGGCCGCCCTCCTCGCCGCCCGCCGGCGGAAGAAGGAGATCACGATGTCCGAGATGGAGGAGGCCATCGACCGCGTCATCGCCGGGCCGGAGCGCAAGAACCGGATCATGACGGACGAGGAGCGCAAGGTCATCGCCTATCACGAGACCGGCCACGCCCTCGTCGGGTTCGCCCTCCCCAACGCCGACCCCGTCCACAAGGTCACGATCGTGGCCCGCGGCCGCTCGCTCGGTCACACGCTCGCCCTGCCGGAGCACGACAAATACCTGGCACGCCGCAGCGAGCTGGTAGATCAGCTGGCCATGCTGCTCGGGGGCCGTGCCGCCGAGGAGCTGATCTTCGCCGATCCCACCACGGGCGCCGCCAACGACATCGAGAAGGCCACGGCGATCGCCCGCCGCATGGTCATGGAGTACGGCATGAGCGACGAGCTCGGCCCGATGCAGTATGGCAAGCCGAGCGGCGAGGTCTTCCTGGGCCGCGACTACTCCCGTCAGCAGGACTACTCCGACCAGGTGGCCGCGTTCATCGACGCCGAGGTCCGCAAGCTGATCAACGCCGCCCACGAGGAGGCGCGGACCATCCTCACCCACCATCGCGATGCCATGGAGCGGATGGTGGCCGAGCTGCTCGAGCACGAGACGGTGGACCGCGACCGTGTCGACGAGATCTTCCACGACGTGCCCAAGTGGGAGCACGCCCCGGACGGGTCCCTCCGGATCCGCTACCCGGAGAACCCCGTGTTCCCGCACGAACGCAAGGCGCAGGAGCAGATCGCCGCCGCCGAGGAGGCCGAACAGGGAGAGCCGGTCACCGAATCCTTGAAGCTGGAGCACAAGCTCCCTGGCCGGGCCCGCCCGGCCGAGGCCTAGACGCGCCCCATCCTCCTCTGTGCTCGTTTGTTCGGAGTGGCCGTCTCAGGCCGTTCGGGGCGCCCCGCAGGGGGTCAGGAAATTCGCTTGATCGTCAGGTCGCCTGACATGGACTTCGCCTTGAAGGTCATGTGGCGCTTGACCGGCGGGGGGTTGTCCAGCTTCGGTGGCCAGTTGACCCGGCCGGACAGGCTGGCGGCGTCGAGGTCGACCTTGGTACCGCTCTCCATGCCGACTTCGAAGCTGCCCGACATGGACTTCAGGTTCAGGTCGGTCCCCACGTAGCGGTCGATCTGGACACGACCGGATGCGGTCGAGACATCGACGATGGCGTCGGCGTCGTCGATGCGGACGTCGCCGGAGGCGGTGGAGACGTCGGCGAGGCCGTTCACCCGGACGATTCGCACGTCACCCGACGCGGTCTTCGCCTTGATGGCCTCACCGATCTCGTCGGCCCGGACGTTCCCGGAGGCGGTCTTCGCCGAGGCCTTGCGAGCGTTGTGGATGCGGATCTCGCCGGATGCGGTGTCGACGTCGATCCGGTCGATGGGAGCCCTCACCACCACGTCCGCCGATGCGGTGCGGATCGTGGCGCGGCCACCCGGAGGCATGGTGACGGTGACCTCGGCGGGGGAGGAGAAGAGCCAGCGCGCCTCGCGGTCGGAGGCGATCTCGACGAGGTCGCCGCGCTGCTGGACCCTGAAGTTGTGGTCGTTGGTCTCGACCGAGACCTCGATCGTCCCGGCCGGACCTTCCACGACCTCGACCCGTCCGGCCTGGATGCGGACGTCGATCTCGGGGTGGTCCCCGACGGAGAAGGTTTGATGGATCACAGGTCGATGGTGGTGCGGACCCTGGTCTTGCCCACATTCCGGGTGGCCCGCGTCTGAGTCTTGAGCGCGTCGACCACAAAAGCGTTCAGCGAGTCGCCTGCTGCCTGGGCAGCGTCAGCGATGATCTCCTTGAGGTTGGAGGGGAGGCGGACCGTGATGCGGGTCTCGCTCATGTCGATGTCGTCATCGTCGTCGAAGCGGGCGCTGGTGCCACTGTCGTCGCGGGTGACGACGAGTTCGGGATCGCCGTCCACCATCTTGACCTCCACCTTCTGGCCCACCAGCTGGCTGGAGACCTCGGCGGCGGCGGCGCAGAGGACGTCGAGGAAGGTCTGACGGATCGCAGGCTGCAGGGCCGCCATCAGCTGGGCACCCAGTTCGGTTGCCTCAGGTCCGGCGACCCGCAGCTGCGTCTCAACCGCGGTCTCGAGACCGAGGAGTGCCTGGTCGAGCTGCATTCAGCTTCTCCGGGTCCTGATCTCTTGACCGAGGATTTCTCGGATGGACTCGATGCCCGGCATCGAGAGCATGAGGCTTTCGGCGAACATGTCGCTCCCTTTCATGTCAATCAGACATCAGGATGATGTCATGATGATGTCACCATACGCATCAGCATGACATCTGTCAAGTGATTTTCTGACATCTCGATGACGCGGCTCCGGGGCTCGGTGTGATCGCAGGCGGTAGCCTCGGCGGATGCCCATAGACACAGCCCGTATCGAGAAGGCCGTGCGGGAGATCATCGAGGCACTGGGCGAGGACCCCGGGCGGGAGGGTCTCCTGGAGACACCCGAGCGCGTGGCCCGCTTCTACGCCGAGGTGTTCGAAGGCCTCGACACCGATCCCGGGGAGATGCTCGAAGTCTCCTTTGGTGACGAGCACTACCAGGAGATCGTCATGGTCAGGGAGATCCCCTTCTACTCCATGTGCGAGCACCACTTCGTCCCGTTCCACGGGGAGGCCCACGTCGCCTATCTCCCCAGGGGCAGGGTCACCGGTCTCTCCAAGCTGGCGCGGATCGTCGAGGGCTATGCCCGTCGTCCGCAGATGCAGGAGCGGCTCACCGCCCAGGTGGCCGACGCGCTGGACCAGAAGCTGAACCCCCTCGGGGTCCTGGTGGTGATCGAGGCAGAGCACCTGTGCATGTCGATGCGGGGTGTCAAGAAGCCGGGCGCCAAGACCGTGACGTCGGCGGTCCGGGGGATCATGGAGTCGAACGCCGCCACCCGATCGGAGGCGATGGCGCTCCTCTTCGGGACCCGGCATTCCTGAGCCCGCGAAAAGGGCTCCCATCCGGCCGGTTCGGACAGGTCACGGTGGAACTAACCTCGGGCTCGATGGCACGGATGGTCGCTGGTTTGAAACCGCGTGGGTTCACCTGGGTCATCTCCGAACGATTGGCGGTCTCCGAGCGTGTCGGAGGCTCCGGATTCCAGCATCGGAGGGTGAGACGGGAAGAGGAGATCACCTGGCTGGTCGAGGAGGCCTCGATCAACACGATCGTCTCCCTGCTCCCCGCCAACCAGAACCTCGCCGCCTATCGCCAGGCCGGCATCGCCACCTACTCGGTGCCGATCCTCGACCCCGCCGGCCCGGACCAGGCGAATCGCTTCTTCACCACGCTCGACCAGGCACTCGCCCGCAACCGGGCGCGGGTCCTGGTCCATCGCGAGAACATCGACGACACCCTGGGCGGTCTCCTGGGCGGGTACCTGGTCAAGTCGGGGTTGATCAAGGACACGATCCTGGCCACTGCCGTCATCCAGCAGATCCTGGGACGGCCCCTCGGCCCGGAGGGCCGTGCCTTGATCCCAGAGCCCTCCCCGAAGTGACCGACCGGATCGACCTCGCCGGCATAGAGGTCCTCGCCAAGCACGGCGTCTACCCCGAGGAGAAGGAGCGGCTCCAGCCCTTCATCGTCGATGTCACCGCCCATCTCGACCTGGCCCCGGCCGGGAGGTCCGACGACCTCGCCGACACCCTGGATTACGGGGCGCTGGCATCGGAGATAGAGAAGGTCGTGGCATCGGAGAGCCATCAACTGATCGAGCGGGTGGCGCAGACGGTGGCCGAGACGGTCCTCTCCCACGAGATCGTGGACCGGGTCGAGGTCACCATCCACAAGCCCGAGGCACCGGTGGAGGTGTCGTTGCGCGACATCTCCGTGACGATCGAACGCAGCCGATGACCAGATACGCCATCGGCCTCGGTTCGAACCTCGGCGACCGTCTCGAGAACCTTCGGGCCGGTGACGCCGGACTCTCCCAGCTCGGCAAGATCACCGCCCGGTCGGCCCTCTACGAGACCGAGCCGATCGGAGGGCCCCGGCAGGACCCGTTCCTGAACGCGGTCGTCCTGCTGGAGTCCGAGCTCGAGCCTCACCGGCTCCTCGACGCCTGTCTCGAGATCGAGGCTCAACGCGGGCGGGAGCGATCGGTGGATTGGGGGCCGCGCACGCTCGACATCGACATCATCACGTACGACGGCCCGCCCCTCAGCGACGACCGCCTCACCATCCCCCACCCGCTGGCGGCGGATCGCGAGTTCGTCCTGCGGCCACTGGCCGAGATCTGGCCCGACGCCCCGGTGGGCGACGACACGACCGCCCGTGAGCAACTGGAGGAGGTCGGTCCCCAGGGCGTCGACCTGCTGGTGCGGCAGTGGGTCAGGGACCGACCCGTGGGCAGCTGGCTGGCCGGTGCCCAGCTGGCACTCATCCTCCTCACCGTCATCGGCGTCCTCATCGACGGGAGCGCCGAGAATCTCGACGAGCACCCGGTCATCAGCGCGCTCGGTCTCACCCTCGCCATCCTCGGAGCAGCTTTGGGCGGTTCCGCATCCGTGTCCGCCGGCCGGGACCTCACCGTCAAGCCCGAGCCCGAGGAGGGCGCCGATCTCCGCGACGCCGGGGTCTACCGGCTGGTACGCCATCCGATGTACGGCGGTCTGCTCCTCATGGTGCTGGGCGCCGCCCTGGCCGCCGGGAGCATGTATGCCATGGTCGGCTGGCTGGCCCTCACGATCCTGGTCCTGGTCAAGGCGGACTACGAGGAGCGTCTGCTCCGCATCCGCTACCCGGCCTACGCCTCCTACCGACGCCGCGTCCCGCGCCGACTCATCCCGGGAATCTTCTGAGCGGCCACGCCGAAGGCGTGACCGCGGGATTTGGTACCTGGTATCGAGTATCGAGACTGACACCTGAAAGGCGATTCCCGTGCCGGCGAAGCCGCCTCCAAGTACCAGGTACCCGGTACCAAGTGCGGCGGCGGCAGCCGCCCGTGGAATGTGACCTCCGGCCCTGCCCACTGAAAGAACGCCCGTGCTAGTTTCAATGCATGGTGAGCGGCCGTGCCCCGCCCCGACTTCCTGAGACCGAATTCCCGCGCGAAGAACAGGAGGTTCGAAATGGCACAACGGTCGAGAGCCAACCGAGAAGAGATCCCCGGATACGGCGCCAAGCCGACACGCGAGGAGCGCCGGTTCCAGCATCGAGCCACCCGACACGCCGCCAACCAGATCCTTCATCTGGTCGACGACCCCGATGAGGTCGTCCTTCCCGAGACCCGGGGCAGTAAGGCCCCCGTCCGCACCAACAACGTCTCCGATCCCGAACCCCGTCGCTTCCGCGTATGGAAGACCAAGTTCTGGAAGCGTCGTCACACCTTCAAGGAGGAGAAGGCAGCCCTCGACGCCGAATGGCCGGTGATCACACCGGACCAACTGCCCGACTGAGAGCCCGCGATGACGCCCGGGTCGGGCAGTTAGCCTGATGCCGTGCCCGACCCAGACGGCCTCCGGCTGATCGTGATCGGCCCCGGCAGGGCCGGTGGCTCCCTGGCGCGGGCATCACTCGCAGCGGGGCACGAGATCGTCGGAGTCCTCTCGCGCAGCGGGACCGACGAATACGGCCCACCCCTGACCTGGGACGATTCCCTTCCCGAAGCCGACCTCGCACTGATAACCGTCAAGGACGAGGCCGTCACCGAGGTTGCGGAACGTCTGGTGGGCAAGATGACGGCGGTCCCGGTCGCCGCCCATGTCTCCGGCTTCCTCCCGGTGACCGCGCTCTCGGTCCTTGCCGATGACGGCGTCGCCATCGGCGGGTTCCACCCGCTGCAGACTCTGCCCGACGTCGAGCGCGGCGCCACTGCCCTGCGCGGCTCGTTCGTCGCCGTCGGTGGTGATCCTCTCGCCGTGGACACCCTCCGTGTGCTCGCGGTCAGCCTCGGGATGGAGCCGTTCGACATCGAGGACTCCGCAAGGCCCGCGTATCACGCCGCCGCGGCCGCATCCGCCAACTTCGTGGTCACCTCGCTGGCGGTGGCGGGTGACCTCCTCGACTCAGCCGACCTCGACCTGGCGGTGATGCGCCCCCTCGTCGAGAGGGTGGTGGCCAACGTCTTCGAAGGTGGTGCCGGCCCGGCGCTGACCGGTCCCATCGCCCGCGGGGACATCGAGACCGTGATCGGGCACCTCACCGCGGCCCGGGAGGTGTCGGAGTCGGTGGGCAAGCAGTTCGGCCTCCTCGCGGAGGCGACGGCGATTCGCGCCGGCAGGGAGGAGGACCTGAAGCGATGGAAGTGACCCGCACCTTCGCCGAGACGCGGGAGAAGTACCGGGGGAGGGTCGGCCTGTTGCCCACACTGGGCTTCTTCCACGAGGGCCACCTCCGGCTCATGGACATGCTGCGCGAGCGTTGTGACACCCTCGTGGTCTCCCTGTTCGTCAACCCGACCCAGTTCAACGACCCGGCCGACTTCGACGCCTATCCGAGGGACGAGGAGCGGGACGCCGGTCTCGCCGCCGAGCACGGTGTCGACCTGTTCTTCGCCCCCGACGTGGACGAGGTGTACGGGGGTGTCTCGGTGACCACCGTGGAGGTCTCCGGCGTGACCGTCGAGATGGAGGGGAAGCACCGCCCCGGCCACTTCGTCGGCGTGGCGACGGTGGTCGCCAAGTTGTTCGCCGGCCTCCGCCCCGACATGGCGATGTTCGGCCGGAAGGATGCCCAGCAGCTCGCCGTGCTCAAGGCGATGACCTCGGATCTCCGGTTCCCGATCGAGATAGTCGAGGCCCCGGTGGTGCGCGAGCCCGACGGCCTTGCCCTGTCCAGCCGCAACGTGCGTCTCTCCCGGGAGGATCGCGAGGTTGCGCTCGCCATCAGCCGCGGGTTGTTCCAGGCCGCCGAGCAGGTCGACGCAGGGGAGCGACGCGGCGACCGCCTGGAATCGACGGTCTCCCGGGCCATCAGGCATCTCGACGTCGACTACGTCCAGCTCGCCGCGGTGGACACCATGCAGCCCGTGCCCGATCTCTCCGCTCCCGCCGTCCTGGCGGTGGCCGCCCGGGTGGGCCCGGTCCGTCTCATCGACAACGTGATCTTCGACTTCGTCGATGACAAGCCCGTGCCCGACCGTGGAATCTTCCTGGATGAGCCGAGCAGCCTGACCAGACTGCAATGATCACGACCCATCCATGAGCTCAGAGCATCCCCTGGTCGCCGCACGCCGGGCCAAGCACGAGAAGGTGCTGGAGTCAGGCGGCTATCCCACGAGGTTCGAGCGAACCCATCGGGCCGCGGACGTGCACCGTGAGCACGGAGACCTGCCCCCCGGCACCGAGACCGACGTGCGGGTGACCGTCGCCGGACGGCTCATGCTCCACCGGTCGTTCGGGAAGCTCCAGTTCGGGACCGTGGACGACTGGTCAGCGACGATCCAACTGTTCGTCGACGCCGGTAGCGCGGGTCAGGATCTGGCCGACCGCTTCGAGGACCTCGACTTGGGCGACTGGGTCGGGGCGTCCGGGACGGTCATGACCACCCGCAAGGGAGAGCTGAGCGTCCGGGTCGACGAGCTCGTCCTGCTGCAGAAGGCCCTGCGACCGTTGCCCGACAAGTGGAAGGGCCTCGCCGACATCGAGATGCGGAGCCGCCGGCGGTACATCGACCTGATGGTCAACCGGGAGTCCCGGGAGGTCGCCCTGGCCCGCATCCAGACGGTCTCCGAGCTGCGCCGCCAGTTCCACGAGCGTGGATTCGTCGAGGTGGAGACACCGGTTCTCCTGTCCGAGGCCACCGGGGCCAACGCCAGGCCATTCGTCACCTGGCACAACGCCCTCAACCAGGAGATGCAGCTGCGGATCGCCACCGAGCTGTATCTGAAGCGTCTCGTGGTGGGTGGCATGGAGCGGGTGTTCGAGGTGGGCCGGATCTTCCGCAACGAGGGCATCGACTCGTCGCACAATCCGGAGTTCACGATGCTCGAGGCCTATCAGGCGTTCGCCGACTACCGGGACATGATGGAGCTGGTCGAGGGCGTCCTCCCGGCGGTGTGCCGGGCCGTGACTGGCGGGACCGAGATCATCTACAAGGACCGCGAGCTCTCCCTCGCCGCGCCGTATCGGCGGGCCTCGATGGTGGAGCTGGTTTCGGAGGCCGTGGGCTGGGGCATCGGCCTCGACACACCGGTCGACGAGCTGGCCGACATCGCCCGGGATCACGAGATCGAGGTCGATCCGTCGTGGACGGCCGGGAAGCTGATCTCAGAGCTCTACGAAGAGGTCGTCGAAGACTCCATCTGGGAGCCCACGTTCGTCACTCATTACCCGGTCGAGGTCAGCCCTCTGGCCCGGCGCAACCCCGACGACCCGCGGGTCACCGACCGCTTCGAGCTGGTGATCGCGGGGGCCGAGTACGTGAACGCGTTCAGCGAGCTCAACGACGCCGACGATCAGCGGGCGCGCTTCGAGGAGCAGGCCCGCGCCCGCGCCGCCGGTGACGACGAGGCCCATCCCGTCGACCTCGACTACCTGATGGCCCTGGAATACGGGTTGCCGCCCACCGGCGGGCTCGGTCTGGGCGTCGACCGGCTGGTGATGCTCCTCACCGGCCAGGAGCACATCCGCGAAGTCATCCTGTTCCCGACCATGAAGGCCATCGACCACGAGGAGGAAGAAGAGTGAACCTGATCCTGAGACTGGCAGTGACCGGCGCCGCCCTGTGGGCTGCGGTGTACGTGGTTCCCGGGCTCGACTTCGAGGGGAACTTCCTCGACTTCGTGCTGGTCACGGCCCTGGTGCTCGGCGCCAACGCCATCGTGAAGCCGATCCTGAACTTCTTCAGCCTGCCGCTGATCCTGCTCACGCTCGGCCTGTTCCTGCTGGTGACCAATGCGATCGCCCTGCAGCTGGCCGTGGCCCTTTCGGGCGCCCTCGATCTCGGCTTGACCTCGTCGGGGTTCTTCTGGGCGACGTTCCTCGGCGCGCTGGTGATCAGCGTGGTCCGGATGGTCCTGGAGAAGATCCTCGGAGACTGAGCCTCGTTCAGCGCCACGTACCGGGTGCCGGCCGTAGGCCTAAGCCTTGACGGCCTCGACCCGTTCCAGCAGATAGGCGCCGAGGGTCTCCAGCACCCGGCGGGCCTCCCCTTCCGGGAGCCGACCCAGGGCGTCTGACGCGCGGTCCAGCCTGGCGCGGGCGGCGCGCAGCGACTCGTCGACGTAGCCACCATCCCGGACGATGCGGATCACCTCGGCCACGGCCTCCTCGCCCGGGGCCTCACCGTCGACGAGGAGCTGACGCACGCGATCCCCTTCGGGTCCGCGTGCAGCCATGAGCACGGGGCCGGTGTAGGTGCCTTCCCGTATGTCCGAGCCGGCGGGCTTGCCGATCGTGGCTTCGTCGGCGACGAGGTCGAGTGCGTCGTCGGCGATCTGGAAGACCATCCCGACCTCCCAGGCCCATTCCGAGAGGTTCTCGACGACGTCCGGCGTCGCGTCGGCGGCCATCGCCCCGAGACGGGCCGAGGTGCGGATGAGGGACGCCGTCTTGCCCCCGATCACCTGCAGGTAGTCGTCGATCGAGTGCGTGAGGTCGTTCTGGAGCTGCAGCTCCCGGGTCTGGCCCTCCACCAGCTCGGCGTAGGTGGCCGCCAGCAGGCGGACCGACTCCTGGCTGAGATGGGTGGCCGCCACCTCCGAGGCCCGGGCCATGAGGAAGTCCCCGGCGAGGATGGCCACGGTGTTGGTCCAATTGGCATTGGCGGAGACGGCACCCCGGCGGATGTCGGCCTGGTCGATGACGTCGTCGTGATAGAGGGACCCCAGATGGATCAGCTCGACCGACACCGACGCCTCCACGGGACGGTGGTCGGTCGGGTCACCGAACTCGGCGGCTAGCAGCGCCAGCAGCGGCCGGAAGCGCTTGCCGCCCGCGATGAGCAGGTGCTGGGCGATCTTGGTCAGATACGGATCGTCGGCCGTGGACGCCTCGAGCAGTCTTTCTTCGACACGCTCCAGCTGGGTCCATACTCTCGGTATGGAGACGAGACTTTGGAGGTCCTCCATTCGCGCCGATGGTATCCCCATCGAGCGCCCTCGAAACCGTCCGGGGGACAAGAACGGCCCGGTGGTAGGATTGCCCTGCCAGGCCAAGGAGTGAGCGAGTGTTTGAGCGCTTCACAGACAGAGCTCGCAGAGTGGTGGTCCTCGCTCAGGAAGAGGCCCGCTACCTGAACCACAATTACATCGGCACCGAGCACATCCTGCTCGGGCTTCTCAACGAGGGTGAAGGCATCGCCGCGCACGCCCTCGAGTCGCTGGACATCGACCTGGCATCGGTTCGTGACGAGGTCGTCAAGATCATCGGTCAGGGTCAGCAGTCGCCTCCCGGGCACATCCCCTTCACCCCCCGGGCCAAGAAGGTCCTCGAGCTGTCGCTTCGCGAGGCCCTCCAGCTGGGCCACAACTACATCGGCACCGAGCACATCCTGCTCGGGCTGATCCGCGAGGGCGAGGGCGTCGCCGCCCAGGTCCTCCAGCAGCTCGGCGCCGAGCTGCAGAAGGTGCGCCAGACCGTTATCCAGCTCCTCTCCGGCCCTGCCGGCTCCGAGGAGCAGCCCCCGAAGAGCTCCGGCTCCGCCTCGTCGTCCCGCGGCGAGAACGCTCCGGGTGGTTCGACGATCCTCGACCAGTTCGGCCGGAACCTGACCCAGGCCGCCCGCGAGGGCCAGCTCGACCCGGTCATCGGCCGCAACCGGGAGATCGAGCGGGTCATGCAGATCCTCTCTCGCCGCACCAAGAACAACCCCGTGCTCATCGGTGAGCCCGGCGTCGGCAAGACCGCCATCGTCGAGGGTCTCGCCCAGCGCATCGTTGCCAAGGACGTCCCCGAGACCCTGAGGGGCAAGAGCCTCTACACGCTCGATCTCGGCGCCCTGGTCGCCGGCTCCCGCTATCGAGGTGACTTCGAGGAGCGTCTCAAGAAGGTCCTGAAGGAGATCAAGACCCGCGGCGACATCATCCTGTTCATCGACGAGATCCACACCCTCGTCGGCGCCGGCGCGGCCGAAGGCGCCATCGACGCCGCCTCGATCCTCAAGCCGATGCTGGCCCGGGGCGAGCTGCAGACCGTCGGTGCCACCACCCTCGAGGAGTACCGCAAGTACCTGGAGAAGGACTCCGCCCTGGAGCGGCGCTTCCAGCCCGTCCACGTCGACGAGCCGTCCCTCGCCGACACCATCGAGATCCTCATGGGGCTGAAGGACCGTTACGAGGCCCACCACTCGGTGCGCTTCACCGACCAGGCAATCGTGTCGGCAGCCAACCTCGCCGACCGCTACCTGGCCGATCGGTTCCTCCCCGACAAGGCCATCGACCTCATCGACGAGGCCGGTTCCCGGATGCGGATCCACCGTCAGAGCGAGAACCCCGAGATCGCCCAGATCGACAGCCGGCTCGCCGAGCTCCGCAAGGAGAAGTCGGACGCCCTGGCCGTCGAGGACTACGAGGCCGCGACGAGGCTGCGTGACGAGGAGCGGGAGCTGCTCACCCAGCGCGCCGCCCTGGAGAGCACCTCCGAGAACGGCTGGGTCATCGACGAGGACAGCATCGCCGAGGTGCTGGCCCAGTGGACCGGTATCCCGGTGCAGCGTCTCACCGAGGAGGAGACCTCCCGTCTCATCAACATGGAGGCCGAGCTCCACAAGCGGATCATCGGCCAGGTGAACGCCATCACGGCCGTCTCCAAGGCCATCCGCCGGACCCGTGCCGGTCTCAAGGACCCGCGCCGCCCGGCCGGCTCGTTCATCTTCCTGGGCCCCTCCGGTGTCGGCAAGACCGAGACCGCCAAGGCCCTCACCGAGTTCCTGTTCGGTGACGAGAACGCCCTCATCCAGCTCGACATGTCCGAGTACATGGAGAAGCACACGGTGAGCCGTCTCGTCGGCTCGCCTCCGGGCTACGTCGGCTACGACGAGGGCGGGCAGCTCACCGAGGCCGTCCGTCGCAAGCCGTTCTCGGTCGTGCTCTTCGACGAGATCGAGAAGGCCCACCCGGACGTGTTCAACACGCTGCTCCAGATCCTCGAGGAGGGCCGTCTCACCGACGCCCAGGGCCGCTCGGTGGACTTCAAGAACACCGTGATCATCATGACCTCCAACCTCGGGACCCGTGACCTCCACAAGAAGGCGGTGGGCTTCCACGCCGAGGACACCGAGGTCAGCTACGAGTTCATGAAGGAGCGGGTCACCGAGGAGCTGAAGAAGCACTTCCGGCCCGAGTTCCTCAACCGACTCGACGAGATCATCGTGTTCCACGAGCTGTCGATGGACGAGATCAAGCGGATCGTCGATCTCCTCCTCGGCAGGGTGCGCGAGCAGCTCCAGAGCCGTCAGCTCGACCTGGTGCTCACCGACGAGGCGAAGGAGTTCCTCGGCGACAAGGGCTACGACCCCGAGCTCGGGGCCCGTCCGCTCCGTCGTGCGATCCAGCGTTATCTCGAGGACCCGTTGTCCGAGAGGGTGCTCCTCGGCGAGTTCACCGCCGGGCAGACGATCCTGGTCGGTCTCGACGCCGAGAACCAGGAACTGACCTTCGAGGGCATCTCGCGGAGCGACCGCACCCAGCCTGCTCTCGCCGGCCAGTAGGGGCCGAAAGTCCCGTCGACAACTGCCGTCTGGCTGGGGCCTAGATCTTCACGCACCACTATCGTGCGGGCGTCGGCGCGTTCCGCGCCTTCCAGCAAGTACGGAGGAAATGTGAAGAAAAGTGTTCGCTACCTGGCCGGGCTGCTCGCCCTGGCGATGGTGGTAGCTGCATGCGGCGATGAAGGAGAAGGCCCCGGCGGCGATGACGCGCCGCACGTCGGCCTCGTCTTCGACATCGGCGGTCGCGGCGACCAGTCGTTCAACGACGCCGCCGCTGCCGGTCTCGACAAGGCCGTGGCCGAGCTCGGTGTCACCAAGAGCGAGGCATCGCCCAACGACGACGGCTCCAACCGGGCCGAGCTGCTGCAGCTCGCCGCCGATGAGAGCGACATCGTGATCGCCGTTGGCTTCCTGTTCGAAGGCGACGCCGCTGCGGTGGCCGCCGAGAACCCGGAAGTCAACTTCGCGGTCGTCGACACCCCGATGATCAACGGTGAGACCAACGAGCCCTACAGCGACAACACCGCGGGTCTCGTCTTCGCCGAGCACGAGGGCTCGTTCCTCGTCGGCGCCGCCGCGGCCCTCAAGTCCGAGACGGGCGTCATCGGCTTCATCGGTGGAGTGTCCGGCATGGGTGGTCTGATCGAGAAGTTCGAGGCCGGTTTCGTCGCCGGTGCTCGTGCGGTCAACCCCGACATCGAGATCGTGCGCCAGTACATCACCGCCGCCCCGGACTTCGACGGCTTCGTCGCCCCGGACCGCGGTCGTGAGATCGCCCTCAGCATGTATGAGGACAACGGCGCCGACATCATCTACCACGCCGCCGGTCTCTCCGGCTCCGGCCTCTTCGATGCGGCCAAGGAGTTCAGCGAGGCTTCGGGCTCCAAGGTGTGGGCCATCGGTGTCGACTCCGACCAGTACAACACCGCCGGTGACGAGGTGAAGGACTACATCCTCACCTCCATGCTCAAGCGGGTCGATGTGGCCGTCTTCGAGATCATCAAGGCGCACATCGAGGGCAACTTCGCCTCCGGTCCGCAGGAGTACGACCTGTCCGTGGACGGCGTCGGGTATGCCACCAGTGGCGGGTTCATCGATGACATCACCGACACGCTCGACGACTACAAGGCGAAGATCGTCAGCGGTGAGATCGAGGTCCCGACCACACCTGCTCCCTGAGCAGAGACAGATGATCAGGCCCGCTTGACGGGCCAAGGCGAACGGGACCGGATACCATCCGGTCCCGTTCTCGCTCCAGGGTGGGAGGAATGGCCGCCGCGATCGAACTGATCGGCATAACCAAGCGCTTTCCCGGTGTCGTGGCCAACGACTCCGTGAACCTCGTCGTGGAGGAGGGCGAGATCCACGCCATCTGCGGCGAGAACGGCGCGGGCAAGTCCACCCTGATGAAGATCCTCTACGGGATGATCCAGCCCGACGAGGGGGTCATGAGGGTGGAGGGACAGGAGGTCCGCTTCGCCTCGCCACTCGACGCCATCGCCGCCGGCATCGGGATGGTCCACCAGCACTTCATGCTGGCCGACCAGCTCACCGTCCTCGAGAACGTGATCCTCGGGGCGGAGCCGACGAGGAGCGGTGGCCGCATCGACTTCGACTCGGCCGAGCAGGAGTTCCGACGCGTCGCCGAGGCCTACGGTCTCGTGGTCGACCCCGACGACCTCGTCGAGGAGCTCGAGGTCGGGGAGCGACAGCGGGTCGAGATCATCAAGGTGCTCTTCCGGGGCGCCCGGATCCTCATCCTCGACGAGCCGACCGCGGTGCTGGTGCCCCACGAGGTCGAGGAGCTGTTCCGCAACATGCGGGAGCTCAAGGAGGAGGGATCGACCCTTCTCTTCATCGATCACAAGCTCGACGAGGTCCTCGCCATCGCCGACACGATCACCGTGCTCCGCGACGGCAAGACCGTGGCCACCGTGAAGCCGGAGGAGGTCACGGCTCACGACCTCGCCGAGTTGATGGTGGGGTCCGACCTCCCGACACCCGAGGCCGGCGAGTCCACGGTGCGCGACGAGATCGCGTTGGAGGTGGCCGACCTCACGGTTCAGGATGAGGATGAGCGCGAGGTCGTTCACTCGGTCTCGTTCCAGGTGCACAAAGGCGAGGTGCTGGGGATCGCCGGTGTCGAGGGCAACGGCCAGGCCGAGCTCATCGAGGCCCTGATCGGCATCACACCCGCCGCGTCGGGCCGCATCAGCATGGACGGCACCGACATCACCAACCTCTCGGTCCGGGCCCGGCGGGAGCTCGGCCTCGGGTACATCCCGCAGGATCGGCACCGTGAGGGTCTCCTCCTGCCCTCTCCCCTCTGGGAGAACGCCGCCCTCGGCCACCAGACCAAGCCGCCTTACGCCAAGGGGATCTGGATCGATCGGAAGGGCGCCCGGGAGCGGACCGAGGAGATCGTGGCCGAGTTCGACGTGCGGACTCCCGGCGTGGACACACCGGCGCACGCCCTCTCCGGTGGCAACCAGCAGAAGCTCATCGTGGGCCGGGAGATGGTCGCCGAGCCTTCGGTCCTCATCGCGGGACATCCGACACGCGGGATCGACGTCGGGGCTCAGGCTGCGGTGTGGGACGACATCCGCGAAGCGAGACGGGCCGGCATGGCGACACTCCTGGTCTCCGCAGACCTCGACGAGTTGATCGGTCTCTCCGATCGGATCGTGGTCATGCTCCGGGGCCGGTTGGTGGCGACCCTCGATCCCAAGAGTGTGACCCCCCGTGAGCTTGGTGCTCACATGACCGGGGCCAACGGGGGAGCTGACGCGTGAACACCTCCACGACGGTCTGGCGGCGGATCCTCCTTGCCGCAGCGGCGCCGGTCGCAGCAGTGCTGCTCGCCCTGGTGCTCTCCAGCCTCGTCCTCCTCGTCGTCGGCAGTGACCCGCTGGACGCCTTCGGGCGGATGGTGCGTCATGCCCTCAGGTTGGAGACGATGGTCGACATCCTCAACCGGGCGACGCCGCTCTACATCTCCGGAATCGCCGCCGCGGTCGGCTTCCGCATGGGTCTGTTCAACATCGGCGTCGAGGGTCAGTACCTGCTGGCGGCTATCGTCGCCGCCCACGTCGGCGCCCTCGTGGCGCTGCCCGCGTTCCTCCACATCCCGTTCATCGTCCTCGTGGCGATGACGGTCGGCGCTGCCTACTCGGGCTTCGCCGGCGTGCTCAAAGTGACCCGGGGCATCAACGAGGTCATCTCCACGATCATGCTCAACGCCATCGCCGTCTCCGGCCTGGTGGCGTTCCTGATCAACCGGTGGCAGTCCGGTGGCGCCGTCACGGGTGGGGTCGGCCGGGTGGGCACGGAGCCCATCCCATCGTCGGGGCGCATCCCGGACCTCAACGGGTTCGTGGAGTTGTTCACCCGCGAGATCACACAGGGCAAGAGGCTCACCGGCGTGCTCGTGATAGCCGTTCTCGCCGGCGTGGTGTTCCACCTGCTGATCAACCGCACCCGGTTCGGTTACGACCTGCGGGCCTCCGGCATCAACCCGATCGCCGCCCAGGTGGGTGGGATCCCGCCGAAGCGGATGATCGTCATGGCGATGATCATCTCGGGTGCGTTCGCAGGCCTGGTGGGTCTCACCGAGATCATGCACATCGGCTTCTTCCCCGCCAACCCGATCCAGGGTCTCGGTTTCACCGGCATCGCGGTGGCGCTCCTCGGCCGCAACCGGGCCGTGGGGGCGGCGCTGGCCGCGCTCCTCTTCGCCTTCCTCGACGTCTCCTCCGGCGTGCTCCAGTTCTCTGGGGCGCCGCGGGAGATCGTCGTGATCATGCAGGGAATCATCATCCTCGCCGCCGTCATCGCCTACGAAGTGGCCCGCCGGGCCAGAGAGCGTGAGGAGGCGAGGACCGCCGCCGAGGCCCTCGAGGTCAACGAGACCGAGGAGGTGGTGGCATGAAGCGGTTCGGCGCCCTGCCCGCATACGTCCGATGGCCGATCTACGCCTTCGTGGCGGTGTTCGTGCTCACGGTCTCCCAGAACCTGGACGGGACCGACCGTCTCACGTCCGTGACCACCGCCCAGTCGATGTTGCGCTGGGCTGTGCCCATCCTCCTGGCCGGTCTCGGAGGCCTCTATTCCGAGCGAGCCGGCGTGGTCAACATCGGTCTCGAGGGCATGATGATCGTCGGTACCTGGATGGGCGCCTGGGGTGCGCTCAAGTTCGGCCCGTGGTGGGGGATCGTGGCTGCTCTCGTCGGAGGCGCCCTCGGCGGCCTGCTCCATGCGGTGGCCACGGTGAGCTTCGGCGTCGACCACATCATCTCCGGTGTCGCCATCAACATCCTGGCCCCGGGCCTGACCCGGTTCCTGTCGTCGATCGTCGAGATCCCCGGGTGGTCGATCACCCAGTCCCCCCGTGTGCCCGGGGTGGGCAGCGCCACCCTGCCGATCCTCGCCGGAGGCAAGATCGGAGGCTGGACGTCGCCCGACCTGTTGGGGTGGATCGGCAGGAAGGACTGGTTCCTGGTCTCGGATCTGGCCGACCTGGCCAAGGGGTTGGTGACACGCGCGCCCTGGGTGACGATCGGCGCCCTCGTGTTCGTGCCGTTCACGGTTTGGCTGTTGTGGCGGACCCGATTCGGTCTGCGACTCCGGATCTGCGGCGAGTACCCGGCCGCCGGTGAGGTGCAGGGCATCAACGTCTACAAGTACAAGTACATCGCCGTGATCATCTCCGGGGCCCTCGCCGGTCTCGGTGGCGCCTTCATCGCCGGTCCCGAGCTGTCCGGCATCTACCTGGAGGGCCAGACGCAGGGTCGGGGTTTCGTCGGCCTCGCCGCCCTCATCTTCGGGAACTGGAAGCCCGGTGGCGTCATGGGAGCCTCCCTGTTGTTCGGCTACCCGTTCGGCATCGGTCTGCGGGACCTCGACGGCTCCGCATCCCACGCCCTGATCCTGGTGAGCGCGGTGGGCCTGGGCCTGGTGGCGCTGTCGGCGTTCCGCCGGGGTCGCAAGGCTGACGCCGGCCTCGCCCTCTCCCTGGGTGCCCTGTCGGTGGTCTGGTACCTGCTCTCCGACTCGGTGGAGTCGGTCTGGATCAACATCTTCCCCTACGTGATCGTGCTGCTGGTGCTGGTGTTCTTCGCCCAACGTCTACGAATGCCGGCAGCAGACGGCGAGATCTATCGCCGCGGCGAGGCCTGACGCCAGGTACTGGGAACCTGGACTCTCGCCACGGAGCAGTCCGCGGCCGTTTTGTCCCCCTGAGCCAAAGGCGAAGGGCAGGATCAGTCCCCCGGCCGTTTTGTCCCCCTGAGCCAAATGCGAAGGGGGAAGGTTCCTGCCGCCGAATGGAATGAGGCGGGAGGTAGGGGGCAGTCGTTCCCAACAACAGGATCGTGAGTTCCCGGGGGTAGGGGGTCCGAAGGGGTCTCCCGCGAGACCTACGAGCTGGGCGCGGTGTATGGCCGCCCGATGAGCGTGATCTCGTCGATCGCCAACTCGCGGTATGACTGCCCGTCCACCACTTCCGCCCGGAAGGTCGAGTGGATGGTGATCTTCACGTAGTTGGCGTTGACGGTCGCCCAGGTGATCGACTGCAGACCCGGGGAGTTCTCCAGGTTGGTGGTCAGCGGGACGAGGTTGCCGTCCGCCTCGATGGTGAGACCCTGGGCCCGATGGTTCTGGCGGAATCGATTGGTGTCGGACAGATTGAGCCAATCGATCCGCTCCACGATCATCGGCTGCGAGAAGTTGAGCCGGATCTCGAGGGTCTGCTCGGCGGCCTCGAGCTCCTCCCAGTTCACCTGGTACTCGGATCCCTCACCGTTGATCAGGTTGTCGCAGACGTATGGGCCCAGACCCGGCTGGGTGCAGGTCACGGACAGCACCTGGATCGGGGCGTTCTCCACGACCTGGGGCTCGGTGGTCGTCGTAGAGGTCGGGACGGTGGTCGAGGTCGCGGTCCCGTCACCACCGAAGAGGTTCACGGCCAGCGCCACGAGGATGACGACCAGCAGGAGACCGCTGATGGCCAGCGCCGCGCGCACGCCGGCGGTCGCCTGGACCGCGGGCCGCGGGGCGGTGGGCAGCGGCTCCTGGCGGAGCCGGGCGCCGCAGTTCTGGCAATGGAGATTGGTCGAGGGGTTCGGGGCGTGACACGACGGGCACTCGACCGTCGACGCGCCTCGAGGTGTCGAGGGCGGGGGAGCCGCCGGGGTGGGCTCGTCGAGCCGGAACTCCTCATACGGGCCGTCGGAGGACACGGAGATCACGTTGCCGCTGGAACGGCGCGGGCGCGCCGGCGCCGGTCGCGGCGGTGCCGATTCCTGGAGTGGGTCGATGAATGCCCCGCATGACGGGCAGAACTGCTCGTCGGCCGGCACAGTCGCGCCACATTGGTCACATGTGTGGGAAACCACAGCCCTCCTTAGAAGCGGTATTGTGCCACGGGATGCCGGTCATCGCCGTTCGCACCTTCGAGCCGTGGACACCACTGTCGATCGCAGCGGGAATCGTGTTGTTGATCCTCCTGGTGTACCTCTTGATTCTGGCTCTCGGACGGGACAATCGTTAAACCGAAGTGGCATCCGAGACCGCCTTCAGATGTGCCACGTGTGGCTTCCGATCCGGGAAATGGATGGGTTTCTGCCCGCAATGTGGCTCCGGCGAGCCCCTGGTCGAGCTCGGGGAAGCGGCCGGGAAGTCCGCGAGAGCCACTCCGGCGACCGCCGTCACCCTCTCCGAGGCCCGTGAGGGGTCATACGAGCGGATCGCCACCGGGTTGTCTGAGGTCGACCGGGTCCTCGGTGGCGGGCTGGTGCCTGGTTCGGTGGTGCTGCTGGGTGGCGAGCCCGGTGTCGGCAAGTCCACGCTCCTGCTCCAGCTGGCGGGTGCCCTGGCCGCGCAGGACCGCGACGCCCTCGTCGCCTCCGCCGAGGAGTCCGTCGAGCAGGTGGCGATGCGGGCCGGGCGGCTCGGGATCGCATCCGAACGCATCACTCTCGTCTCCGATGACGACGTGGACGCCATCGTCTCCCTGGCCGCGGACACTCGTCCCGAGCTCCTCATCGTCGACTCCATCCAGACCGTCGGCGTGCCCGAGATCGCATCGGCGCCAGGGGGCGTCGCCCAGGTCCGGGAGAGCGCGGCCCGTCTCATCCGTCTCGCCAAGGAGACGGGGATCGCCCTCGTCCTCGTCGGCCACGTCACCAAGGATGGCGGTCTGGCCGGCCCCAAGATCCTCGAGCACATGGTCGACGTCGTCCTCTACATGGAGGGCGACCCCGATCGGGGCTTCCGGGTGCTGCGATCCAACAAGAACCGGTTCGGAGCCACCCACACCTCCGGCATGTTCGAGATGGGATCCGACGGTCTCGTCGAGGTCGACGACCCGTCCAAGGTCTTCCTCCAGGGATGGGAGGCCGACGTCGCGGGAACGGTCGTCTACCCGGCCGTAGAAGGCCGCCGGTCGGTCCTCGTCGAGATCCAGGCGCTGGTCGTCCCCACCAGCCTGGTCCAGCCGCGGCGGTCGATTCGCGGCCTCGACACGGCCCGGGTCAACCAGGTGATCGCCGTCCTCCAGCGTCATTGTGGCCTCCCGCTCCACGACAAGGAGGTCTACGTCAACGTGGTCGGAGGGTGGAGGCTCGAAGAGCCGGGTTGCGACCTGGCGGTGGCCCTCGCCGTGGCGTCCTCGGCCGCCGACATCCCTCTCGGTCGGCTCGCGGCCTGGGGTGAGATCGGCCTCGCGGGGGAGGTGCGCTCGATCCCGATGGAGGCGCGTCGGATCGAGGAGCTCGATCGGATGGGTCTCACCCGGCGCATAGCCCCCACCACCGGCGAGCCCCTCCGGCTGCGGGAGGCGCTTGCCCGGGCAGGGCTCCTCCCGACATGAACGGTCGATCGCCCCGGTTGCGCACGGGGCCGGCGTGATAGCCTGGGGAAGGCGTGGGCGACCCGACATTCGAAGAGACACTTGAGCGTCTCGCCCCCGGAACCCCGATGCGGCGTGGTCTCGACCGCATCATCCAGCAGGGCAAAGGGGGTCTCGTGGTGCTGGGCCACAACGATGCGGTGAGCCGTGTCAGCTCGGGTGGCTTCAAGCTGCAGGGCGCCACCTTCACACCGGCCCGTCTCGCCGAGCTGTCCAAGATGGACGGAGGGATCGTGCTCGACGACTCCTGGAGCACCATCCTCGAGGCCAACGTCCACTTCCTCCCCAACGGGACGATCCCGACCGAGGAGACCGGGGCGCGTCATCGCACAGCCGAGCGTCTCGCCGTCGAGACCCAGAAGCCGGTGGTCGCCGTCAGCGAGGGCCGGCGCGTTGCCACCCTCTTCTACGACGGGAAGAAGGTGGAGCTGGCTCAGCCCACCGAGGTGGCCGCACACGTCAACCAGGACCTGCAGAGCCTCGACCGGCTCCGCGCCCGGCTCGACGACTCCGAGAGCCGACTGACCCGTCTCGAGGTCACGGGCATGGTCACCTACCGCCATGCGGTGACGGTGATCCAGCGCGCCGAGATGGTGGAGCGGCTCGGACGGCTCGTGGCGTCGCGGGCGGCGACGCTCGGGGACGAGGGCCGGGTGGTGGCCGTGCAGCTCAACGACCTCCTCCTCGGTGTCGACCACACGATGCGCCTCGTCCTCCTCGACTACCTGCGGCCGCTTCGCTCGGGCTCGGTCGAGAAGGCGTTGGACACCCTGGACACCCTCACGCCATCCGATCTCGAGGATCCCTCGCGGGTGGGCAAGGAACTGGGCTTTCCCGACCTCGACGATCCTGCCGAGCCGCGCGGTCACCGGATCCTCTCCAAGGTCGCCCGTCTCCCGGAGTCGGTCCGGGAAGAGATCGTCCGGGATTTCGGGTCGGTGGCCAAGCTGATGGCGGCGGACGAATCCGACTTCCTCCGGGTCGAGGGAGTCGGCGAGACCCGGGCACGGCAGCTCAAGGCATTCTTCGATCGGCTCCATTCCTCGGCCCAGGAATGGGAAGCCATCCTGGATTGAATTTCGCCCCGGGTACACTCCGACCCTCCTCATGGCTCAGACCTCCAAGTACGCCGTCGGTGACAAGGTCGTGCACCCACAGCACGGTGCCGCGACCATCGTCAAGAAGGTGAAGCAGGAGTTCGGTGGCAAGAAGATGGACTACTTCGTCCTCGAGATCGCCACCGAGCAGCTCACCGTCATGGTTCCCGTCGACAAGGTCGAGGACCTCATCCGCCCGGTCATCTCCAAGACCAAGGCCCGCGAGGTCCTTCGCTCGCTCAAGGGCGAGCCCGAAGAGGCCGGCGCCAACTGGAGCCGCTGGTACAAGGTCCTCAACGAGAAGATGACCTCCGGCGACATCTTCCAGGTGGCCGAGGTGGTCAGGGACCTCTCCTTCGCCCAGCAGACCAAGGGCATCAGCCCGGCCCTCAAGCGGATGCTCTCCCGGGCCCGGCTCACACTCAGCTCGGAGCTGGCGTTCAGTCTCGAGATCGACGAGGAAGAGGCGGTCCGTCGTCTCGATCGGGCGCTTCCCAAGGTCGAGCCGGTCGAGTAATGGGCGGGACTCCGTCACCCGCGCCGACGCGCACGGGTTGGGGTTTCGATGCACATCGGCTCGGTGGGGAGCCACCCCTCATCCTGGGTGGCGTCGTCGTGTCCACGACCCGGGGTGTCGTGGCGACCTCCGACGGTGATGTCGCAGCCCACGCCCTGACCGACGCCATCTTCGGCGCCGCCGTCCTGGGCGACATGGGGGAGCACTACCCGTCCGACGACCCCAGGTTCGCCGGTGCCGACTCCCTCGACCTGCTCGGCCAGGCCGTCGAACAGGCGGGTGCCGCGGGGTGGAGGGTCGAGCACGCCGACGTGACGGTGATCGCCGAGAAGATCCGCGTGGCCCCGTACCGGGAGGAGATGCGGGAGCAACTGGCCGACGCGCTCGGCATCGACGCGGACCGGGTGTCGGTGAAGGCGACGACCACCGACGGCATGGGCTTCATCGGCCACGACGACGGCATCGCCGCCGTGGCGGTGGTGACCATGACGGAGGCGTCGTGATCCGCGTCTACAACACCCTGACCCGGAGGCTCGAAGACTTCGAGACGCGGGAGCCGGGGAAGGTGGGGATGTACGTCTGCGGCCCCACCGTCCAGTCCGAGCCTCACGTCGGTCACGGCCGGGGCGCCGTGGCCTTCGACGTCATCAGGCGCTACCTGACGTGGCGGGGGTACGAGGTCACCTACGTCAGGAACATCACCGACATCGAGGACAAGATCATCGCCGCCGCGGCCGAGACGGGGGAGTCCACCGAGTCGCTGGCAGAGCGCATGGGCGCCAGGTTTGCCGACGCATACCGGGGCCTCGGCGTGCTCGCGCCCGACCACGAGCCCAAGGCGAGCGAGCACATCGAGGAGATCATCGACCTCACCTCCCGGCTGATCGACCGGGGTCTCGCCTACGCCTCCGACGGCGACGTCTACTTCCGGGTGTCCGCTCTGGAGAGTTACGGCAAGCTCTCGGGGACCCGACCCGAAGAGCTCAGGGCCGGTTATCGCATCGAGGTCGGCGAGTCCAAGATCGACCCGCTGGACTTCGCTCTCTGGAAGGGCGCCAAGCCGGGCGAGCCCTACTGGGAGTCGCCCTGGGGGCCGGGTCGACCCGGCTGGCACATCGAGTGCTCCGCGATGGCCGGCAAGTACCTGGGCAACGGCTTCGACATCCACGGCGGCGGCTCCGACCTGATATTCCCGCACCACGAGAACGAGATCGCCCAGAGCGAGGGAGCCTCGGGCGAGCCCCTGGCCCGGTACTGGCTGCACAACGGCATGGTCAACCTGGGCGGGGAGAAGATGTCCAAGTCGGAGGGGCGGGTCGTCGACCTGGCAACCATCCTCTCCGGCCGCGGCGGGCAGGCCATGCGTCTCCTGTTCCTGCGCGCCCACTACCGATCTCCCATCGAGTACTCGTCGGAGTTGCTCGACGACGCCGAGGAGGCCCTGTCCCGGCTCGTCCGCTTCCGGGAGAGGGTCGCCCCCGGCGAGCCCGATCAGGCGGCGCTGGAGCGGTTCCGGGAGATCATGGACGACGACTTCTCGACTCCCGAGGCCGTGTCGCTGATGTTCGACCTGGTGCGGGAGGGCAATCGCATCGCCGATGCCGGCGGGGACGCCGCCTCGCTCGCCGGGGCGGTGGAGGAGATCGTGGCAGTGCTCGGCATATTCGACGCTCTGCCCGCCCCCGACGAGATCCCCGACGTCTCGGCGGTTGCGGAGAGGTTCGGGGTCACTTCCTCCGGCGCCGAAGCGATCGAGGACCTCATCGAGATGCGTCGGGTGGCCCGCGCCGAGCGGAGGTTCGAGGAAGCCGATGCCATTCGCACCGCCCTGGAAGGCGCCGGTGTGCAACTCGAAGACGGTCCCGATGGCACCCGCTGGGTACGGCTCTAACGTCGAAGGCCTGCACGCCGTCACCGCGGCCGCAGTCGCCGGCCGGGTGGAGCGACTCTGGGTGGAGAAGGGGCGCATGCGCCGCCCGGAGGTGGCCGCAATCCTCGATCTGGTCCCGCGAGAAGGCATCACCCCGGTCGACGACGTCCGCAGTGTGGCCGAGACGTCGGCGCCCCAAGGAGTCGTGGCCCGCTGCCGCCCGATCCGGTCTCTCGACCTGAAGGAGCTTCGGGAGCGGGCGGACGCATTGATGGTTCTGGACCACGTCGAAGACCCACAGAACCTGGGTGCCGTGGCGCGGTCGGTCGCCGCGGCGGGTCTGGGCGGGATCGTGGTCCCGGGGAGGAGGTCGGCTCCCCTGTCGGCGGCTGCCTTCAAGGCGGCGGCGGGGGCGTTGGAGCGGGTCCCGGTTGCGATCGTGAGCTCCATCCCGGACGCCCTGTCCCGTCTCGAGGACGACGGGATGTGGACCGTCGGGCTCGCGGCGGACGCACCCCAATCGCTCTTCGGTCTGGACCTCCTCACCGAGCCCGTGGCGATGGTGTTGGGGGCAGAGGGGTCGGGTCTGTCCAGGCTCACGGCCGAGAGATGCGACGTGCTGGTGTCGATACCGATGGCCGCCGACACCGAGAGCCTGAACGCGTCGGTGGCCGCGGCTCTGGCGGCCTACGAGGTCGTCCGCGTGCGAGCCGCTGGCAGGATTTGAACCCGCAACCTACGCATTACAAGTGCGTTGCTCTACCGGGTTGAGCTACAGCGGCGAGGGAGAGACCGATTCTACCCCTGCGGAGGGGGCCAAATACTCCCTATACGACGGGCCTCCAAATACCCTTCCCCGCAATGTTGGGCCCCGAAGGAAGAGCGATACTCGACTTCGAGCGCGGCTGGTGGAGGCTTGGAGGAGCCAAGGACAGGCTCGTCGAAGCGGCGTTGGGTTTGACTGCCGATGCCTACTACGAGAGGCTCCTGGCGTTGCTCGACGATCCGGATGCCGACGCCTATGACCCTCTCACGCTGCGTCGGGTCAGATCGATGATCGAGTCCGTAGAGACCGAGGAGGTGGTGGGTCTGTGAGCTCTCGCCCCGGCCGTCACGCATCGCCTGACAACACGTCGTTCTACAGGAGCCTGGCACTGATGATCCTCGGGATCATCGGGGTGGCGGTGGTGGTCTTCGGCATCCTCTACATGCTCGCCGACAACCCGAGCACACCGACCACCACGCCGGTTGCGGGCGGGAGCACGACCACGACCGCTCCGACGTCCACGTCCTCGACGAGCCTCGCCACCACGACCACGACGGTGCCGACCACGACCACCGTGCCCGTGCGCGACCCCTCCGAGGTACGGGTCCAGGTACTCAACTCGATGGGGCTGGCAGGCGCGGCCGGCCGCTTGACCACGAGAATCTCCGAGGCGGGTTACCAGACGGCCCAGGCCGACGACTACAGCCCCGAGTTGAACCCATCCCGGGTCTGGTACCGGGAGGGCTTCTCCGCCGAGGCGAACGTGTTGCTCTCCTTCATCCCCGACGCCCGAGTCGAGCCTCTTCCCGACCCCTCACTGAGCGAGGGCGTCGACGTCATCATCATTCTCGGCACCAGCTACCAGGAATGATCCCGACATCCCGGGAGAGGCGCCCGGGCGTGCCTGTCACCTGGGCGCTGCCGGCCGGGATCTTCCTCGGCCTGCTCCTCGGGGTGTTCGCCGGCGTCGTGTCCGGAGCGGTCCTCCTCGACATCATCGCCTGGTGGCCGGTGTGGTTCGTCCTCGGCGCCCTGGCCTGGAGGGCTCGCGGTCGGCGTCTGGGGCTGGTGCGGGCGTCGGGGCTGGTGCCCCTGCTGGCGTCGATCGTGGCCGTCGTCTTCCTGGTCGCCCATGTGCAGGGTTGGCCCCTCATGCCGTCCACTTCGGGGCGTCTCATCGGTCCCGACACTCCCTTCGCCCGGGCGGCCCTCGTCGCCGAAATCGACGGGTGGCTGCGTGTCGATGACGATGCCCGGTTCCTCTACGAGGCGTTCCCGATCCGCTGGGGCGGTGACGTGAACCTGCCCGTGGCGGTGGAACAGACGGTCGAGGACTCGATCAGCGTGAACCTGCGCCCGCAGGATGGCTCCATGTTCCAGCGGTACCGGGGCTGGGATCTCAGCCTCGCAGCGGGGCCATTGTGGGACCTGACGTTGCGGGGGACGGTCGAAGGCGACTTGTCGGCACTGGAGTTGACCCGGCTGCGTCTCGGCGGGGCCGGCTCGGTCCGATTCGGAGTGCCTCCCCGGGCGACCGACATCGAAGTGTCCGGTGCCTACACCCTGCTCTTCCCCTCCGGTGCGGCGGTTCATGTCGTCGGTGAGGCGTCGGTGCCGGGCGATTGGGTCCAGCAACCCGACGGCTGGTCCACCCCCGACCAGGGCCCAGGCTGGGTCGTCAAGGTGTCTCCCGGCTCCACGGTCACCGTGGGGGTCGAGGGTTAGTATCCCGGCGTGCCCACCGACCGTCTCCGCAGGGTCGCCCTCGTCGTATGGACCGCTGTCGGGATGGCGGTCCTCGCATTCGTCCTCATCAGGGTCGCCGGCGCGGTGCGGGTCATCTGGCTTCCGATGGCGTTCGCGTTCGGCCTCGTGCTGCTGCTCGAGCCGTCGGTGCGTTGGCTGGAGCAGCGGGGCGTCCATCGCATCGTCGCCACCTTCGCCTCGTTCCTCGGGCTGATCGCCTTCCTCGTCGCCGTCTCCGCCATCGTCTACCCGACGGTGCAACGGCAGATCACGGAGTTCGCTCAGCAACTGCCCGAGCTCTACCAGGGGGTCCGCGACTGGCTCGGCGAGGTGGTCGGCCGATTCGGCTGGGACCTCGACGGGTTCCTCGGAGAAGGGGCTCTCGAGGAGTGGCTCAACGACCCCGCCAATCAGGAGACCATCCGCAATCTGCTCATCGGGTTCGGCTCCGGGGCGGGTCTCCTGATCAGGGGTGTGACGGAGGCAGTGGTCATCGCCCTGCTGGCTCCCGTCCTGGCCATCTACCTGCTCATCGACCTCCCCCGGTTCAAGGTGAACGCACTCAACCTGACGCCCCAGTCCCACCGTGACGAGGTCGTCTATGTGGGCCGCGACGTGGCCCGGGCGATGGGCTCCTTCGTGCGCGGCCAGTTGCTGGTGGCTCTCATCGTCGGCGTCGCCTCCAGCATCGGCATGTGGATCATCGACCTGCCCTTCTGGCTGCTGGTCGGGATCATCTCGGGCCTCCTCAACATGATCCCGTTCCTCGGGCCCGTGGCCGGGGGGGCGCTGGCGTTCATCATCTCCCTGCTCAACTCCGACCCGTGGCAGGGGGTCCTGGCCGTCGCCATCTACACCGGAATCCAGCAGATCGACAACCACGTCATCACGCCGCTGATCCAGCGCACGAGGGTGCACCTGTCGCCGTTCGCCATCGTCATCGCCCTGGTGATCGGTGGCTCCGTGGCAGGCCTGCTCGGTGTGCTCGTCGCGGTCCCCGCAACGGCCGCCATCCGGATCATCGCGGGACACCTGTGGCGGACCCGCATCCTGGGCCAGTCCTGGCGTGAGGCGTCCGAGGCGATGATCGAGGTCACCCCACCACCGGAACGCCTCGCTCGTCTCGCCCGCCGGACCGATCAGGAGAAGCTCTTCGACACCCGGGAGCTGGACGCCATCACCGAAGAGCCTGTCGAAGAGAGTTAGCCCCGGGCCGGGTGCGCCGACCGATCCCCGCGTAGCGTTCGGGTGTGCCCGACAACGTCCAGGTTCTCGAGGACGAGGAGCGCGTCGGCTCCGACCAGCCCAAGCGTCGCTGGATGGCCGTGGCTGCCGCGTTCGCGGTGGGAGCGGTGGCCGGAGCCGTGTTCTTCGGGCCGACGGTCGTCCCGGTGCCACCCGACCCAACCGGGCCCACGCTTCCCACGGTGGTGAGACCCACCGTGACCACCCCCGACCCCGGGCTCGCCGAGGTGGTCGAGGGTTTCGACGACGCCCTGGTCGCGGTGGTCCGCCAGAACGCCGGCATCGACTACCTGATCTGGCCGGTGGCCAGGGGGCCTGCGCTTCGCGCCATCCCCGCCAACGACGGCAACGCCGTCACCATCGACCCGACCGGGGTCTGGGTTGCAACCCTCACGGACGTCCCGGGCGCTCCGGGCGGGCTGCTCTCGCTGGGCCGCTCGACGGGGATCCGGCCGGTGACCTCGGGTGTCGACAGCTATGTCTGGCACGACACCGCCTCGGGGATCATCGGGTTCCTCCGCCACGAGGAGGGCTCATGGGGCCTCTACGAGGCTTCGGTGTTCCCCGTGCCCATCGAGAAGTTCGACCTGGGCCCCGACTATCCGGGTGAGCTGGTCGCCTATGGCGCCTGGGGCTTCGCATTGCAGCGTCCCGGCGAGTTCGTGGTGGTGTCCGAACCACCCGGTGAGGGATCACGACCTGGCGAGACCCGCGATTGGTCGGCCGTCGGCGCCCGGGTGACGATCGACGGGTTGCTCCTCGACTCGTGGGACGGTTCCTTCCTGGTCTACGCCGGGGAACAGGTCCAGCTCGTGGAGCCCGACGTGGTCATTCCCATCCTGAGGAGAGGCGGAGTCGTCGGCGGGTCCTTCTCTCCCGATGGATCGAAGATGGCCATCGTCCAGGAGGACGAGGTCACCGTCATGCACCGGATCGGCGGGCTGCACAGCTCCTACCCCTTCTCGCCGCGGACGGGTCGGATCAGCTGGGCGGGTGAGCGGTTCCTCGTCGCCCCTGCCTCCCCGAGGGGGGTGCAGATCGTCGACCTGGTGAGACGGGACATGTCCGGGCACCTCACCGACTACACGGTCTTCTGGGCAGGCACGATCCCGCTGGGCGATTCATAGAATCGGTCGGGTGCCCAGAACCCACATCCTCAGTCCCGGATACGGATCCGGAAAGGTCGCGTCCACCGTCTCGCTGATCGAAGCCGAAGGTGCCCTGATCGTCGTCGACCCCGGGATGGTCTCGTCCCGAGCCGCCATCCTCGACCCCCTGGCGGCCCTCGGTTACGACCCGTCGGAGGTGACGGACGTCATCATCTCGCATCACCATCCCGACCACACGATCAACGTCGCCCTGTTCCCCGAGGCGGTCCTCCATGACCACTGGGCGACCTATCGCAACGACGAGTGGAACTCCCGCCCGGCAGAAGGTGTGGTCGTGGCGCCCGGAGTGACCCTCTGGGAGACGCCGGGTCACACGCCGCAGGACATCACCACGATCGTCGAGACCGAAGACGGCGTGACCGTCTTCACCCATCTGTGGACGAGTGAGAACTACCCGCCGGAGGATCGCCTGGCGACCGACCCCGAAGCCCTGCACCGGAGCCGGGCCCGGGTGCTCGAGATCGCGGAGATCGTGGTCCCGGGGCACGGTCCGGCCTTCCGTGTGAGCGAGGAGACACCAAGATGAGCCGACCCGTCGAAGAGCTCGCGCCCAAGGACTCGTATCTCGCCGTGAGCGAAGGGAGCGTCCTGTCGGTCGCCGAGGACGGGATCATCCTCGATCGGACGGTCTTCTACGCCCGGGGCGGCGGTCAGCCCGGCGACGTCGGGGTCATCCGCTGGGACGGAGGCGAGGTCGAGATCATCGACACGTTCCGGAAGGACGGGGTTCCTTTCCATCAGGTGGCACCGGGCTCGGAGCTGCCCGACCCCGGCACGCCGGTGGAGGCGATCATCGACTGGGACCGCCGCTATCTCACGATGCGAACGCACACCGCCCTCCATGCGCTCTCGGGCGTGGTCTTCAGGGACTTCGGCGCCAAGGTGACCGGCGGGAACATGATCCCCGGCGAGGCCCGCATGGACTTCGAGCTCGATGGGATCAGCGTCGAGTTCGGGAAGATGGTGGAGGACCGGCTCAATGCCGAACTGGTCAAGGGATACCCGACCGAGATTCTCGAGATGGCGCGGGAGGAGGCTTTGAAGGACCCCGACCTGATCCGGACCAAGGTCAACCTCATCCCCGAGTACGTCAAGGAGATCCGCGTCGTCGACATCGTCGGCCTCGACCGTCAGGCGGACGGGGGCACCCACGTGGCCTCCACGCTCGAGGTGGGGCGGATCGAGGTGGTCAAGACGGAGTCGAAGGGTCGGGAGAACAAGAGGATGCGGATCCGCATCCTCCCCCCGGAGGGCTAGGGCCTCCCCGCCCGTCGGGCGGGTAATCCACGACTTGTCGGCCGGCGAAAGTACGTTGACCGCCCATGCTCGACGTCCTCCTCGGCGCCACCCTCGCCTGGCTCGCGGTACGCGGCTGGGTTCGCGGCCTGGTCCGCGAGGCCCTGGGCCTCGTCGGGCTCATCCTGGGCACCGTCCTGTCGTTTCGACTCGGTGGGCTGTTCGGCGACTTCCTGGCCCGTGCGTTCGGTTGGCCCCACGAGGCCTCCCGGATCGCCGGCGGCGTGGTCCTCTTCGTGCTCCTCGGGGTCGTGCTGGGCATCGCGGCTGCGGTGCTGACCCGAATGATGCGGCTCCCGGGTCTCACCATCGCCAACCGGATCGGGGGAGCCTTGCTTGCGGTGACCTGGACGCTCGCCCTCCTGTTGGTGGTCGTCAACGTGTCCCGTGTCCTCCCTCTGCCGTGGAACGACCAGTTGGAGAGGTCGACAGTGGTAACGGCGGTCGCCGGGCCCGAGGCCTGGCCGCAGCGTCTGTTCCACCGGCTGGCCGGCGAGACGGTCCTGGGGACGCTCTATTCGATCCAGAGCATCTTCGGCTCCGAGCGGGTCGTGCCCCATGCGGGGGAGACCGCAGGGTTCCCGGCTGCCACCCCGGATGAGGTCCGGCAGGTGCGCAGGGAGGCAGACATGGTCCTCGAGGAGCTCAACCGGCACCGAACCGGGGAGAATCTCACTCTTCTAGCCCCGAGCGAGATCCTGTTCGAGCTCGCGGAGTTGCGGGGATCCGACTCGTATCTGTCCGGTGAGCTGACCCGTGACACCGACTGTGTCCCCGATGCCGAGTCCCGGGTCAACGTGAGGCTGTTGCACTGCACCGAGGCGGTGGCGCTCGCCAGCACTTCCCTCGCCGCGCTCGACGCCATCCTCGCCGACGAGGAGGTGGGGCCCATAGCGCTCGGAGAGCAGTACAACCGCGCGGGTGTGGCCGTGGTCGATGGCCCGACCGGCCGTCTCGTCATCATCGTTCTCGGGGGCTGACCCGCACGGCGTCCTGCAAGCCTTTGTCGGCCGGCTTCCGCGCGCTAACTTCCCCCCGTTTTGAAGGGGAGGGCCCACACCACTGCCGCGACGCTGGCGCTCGCCGTGCTCGTTGCCGCATGTGGAGGTGGCAACGCCGCACCCGGGTCGACTTCCACCACCGCGGCCCCAACGACGACGGCGCCCAAGGCATCCACCACCGTGATGGCTGCCCCATCCACGACCACGACATCCGTCGCTGCGGAGATCCCCTTCGTCGATCTGACGCAACAGGTGACCGACTATCTGGCAACCACGGATCTGCCCGCCCTTGGTGCCGCCATCGTCACGATCGACGGTGAGCTGGCCGGAATAGGGGTGGCGGGCGAACGACGACTCGGCTCTGGCATCTCCGTCGAGCAGGGAGACGTCTGGTCGCTCGGGTCCAACGCCAAGGCGATCACAGCCTTTGCCGCGGGAATGATGGTCGATGCCGGCCTGATCTCCTGGGACACGACCATCGAGGAGTCGTTCCCGGAGCTGTCCGGCTCGATGCTGGACGTCTATCGCACCGCCACACTCGAGGACCTCCTCGGTCACGGAGCGGGAATCGTCAACACCACCATCCCGGGGCTCGACGGCACGCCGATCGGCGGCAGTGTCACGCCCAGCACCCAACGTGAGCAGGCCGTGGAATGGGCACTCGCCCAGCAGCCTGCTGTGACGCCCGGGACCCATCACTACTCGAACCTGGGTTACGTGACCGCAGCGGTCATGCTCGAACGTGCCTCCGGGACGCCGCTGGAGGAGTGGGTGATCGCCAACATCGCCGCACCCCTCGGCGCCACGACATTCGGATACGGGCCTCACGTCGAGGCCGGGGCGTCGGATCAGCCGGTGCCCCACCACAAGCCGGCCGGCGGTGAGTGGACGGTGCGGGAAGCCCACGAGAACACCCCCTTCCGAAGGCCTTCGGGTGGCGCGTTCGCCAGCCTGCAGGACTGGGGCCTGATCGTCGCCGAGATGATGAAGGCGGCCAGGGGCACGTCGGAGCTCGTCACACCCGAGACCGGCCAGACCCTGCTCACTCCCATCACACGGGTCCAGCCGGGGTACGACTACGCCATGGGCTGGGGACTGACCAACCCGGGCGGGTGGCCGGGGGCGTCGGCTGGTATCACGCCGGCTCCAACAACGCCAACCTGGCGGTGGTCTGGGTCCACCCACAGGCCGACTTCGCAATCCTGGTGGTCACGAACGGGGCGGATGCTGACGGCGAGGCACGTCAGGCCGTCGACGCTCTCGCTCACGCGCTGCGGGCGACCTGGCAGCAAGCCTCGGGCTGACGACGCCCTCGTTCTCCGGCACGGGTGGACGCCCTCGACGCTGAGACGACGCCGCCACGAGGGCTACGCCGACCAGGACCACCACCGCGCCCACGATCTGGAGCGGTGACGGTCGCTCGGAGAAGATCATCGCCCCCCACACCAGGGTCAGGGCGGGCTGCAACAGCACGATGGTGGCAGTCTCCGACGCCGGCAGCCTGGGCAGGGCGTACCCGATCATCATCCAGGCGATCACCTGCGGCCCGATGGCGAGGGCAAGCAGCCACCCCGTCTTCGGCCACGAGAAGGCGAAGTCGATGCCGGAGCCGAGGGCACCGACCACGAGCAGCGTGAGGACGGCGCCGGTCGAGACATCGAGGAGTGGCCCGGCCGCGGGTGCCCTGGCGCTGTTGGCGAACTTCATGACGAGGATGAACATCGTGTAGAAGACCGCCGCCGCCAGGGCGAGCAGGGTGCCCCGCAGGGGGTTCTCCCCGTAGGCGTCGCCCTGGCCGATCCCTGAGACGAGTGCCACGCCGGCCAGCACCACGGGGATGGCGGCCACGACGGTTCGCCGCGGCTTGTCGCCGAAGAACAGCCACGCGGCGATGGCCACCAGGATCACCTGGGTGTTGGCGAGCAGCGTGGCGAGGCCCGCTCCGATGTCATGGATGGCGTTGTGCCAGGCGATCATGTCGAACGCGAATGCGATGCCGGCTGCGAAGGCGATCACCCGGTGCTTCAGAGGGCGCTGATCCTTGTCCCGGCGGGCCCACCAGATGACGAACAGCACCGGCACGGCGAAGGCGACCCGGAAGAAGCCACCGGTGATGGCATCGGCGCCGGACAGCGAATAGAAGATCGCCGAAAACGAGATGATGATCGCCCCGACCAGGGCGGCAACAACGGTCAACGTCAAGCCCCCGCCAGTTGGAGCAGTTCGTCGGCAGCGGAGCGGATGGCGTCGGCGAGCTTCGCAGAGTCGGGGAGGGTGTCGTAGTCGGCCTGGATCCCCCAATGCAGCGAGCCGTTGTAGGAGAAGATGGCGATCCCCACGCCGTGCTGGGCCCAGAGGGGGACCATCGGGTAGTTCGCCAGCATCGGCGCCTCGAGGAGGTACATGGGGAATTGCGGGCCGGGGATGTTGGTGACGGTCATGTTGAACGGCCGCATTCTGGGGCCGACCACCCGGTTCGCCAAAGACAGGAGGGTGATGGGCGTGCCGGAGCTCAGCTCGACCAGCGTGGCCGCCCCGAGGGCATGGTTCTCCCGCTTCAGCTCCATGGTCTTCATCTTGATCCGATCGTGCCTGGCCACCGGGTCGGGCTCGTCGATCGGCAGTTCGAGAAGCCACATCGCC
Organism: Acidimicrobiales bacterium; assembly: GCA_024103415.1. Lineage (GTDB taxonomy): Bacteria > Actinomycetota > Acidimicrobiia > Spongiisociales > ZC4RG35 > ZC4RG35. The sequence continues at coordinate 1,243 of JAGFIR010000178.1, read as the reverse complement.
ACCTGGTTGCCGAGCTTTCCCCGCTCGTTGGCCGACCGGGTGGACACGGGGTTCATGACCCGGAACGGGTGCCCTGACGGGTCGTAGTCGCGCTCTTCGATCAGGAACCGGCGGAGGGCCCCCGCGGTGATGGAGAGCACCGCGTCGTTCACCGATCCGCCCAGCCCGTCCTTTATCGCCTTCACGTCGGCGAGCCCGATGTCGACCCAGTCGAAGCGGCGGTTGGGGCCGAGGTCGGGGTTGAGCGGGGTGCGCGCCGCCGGGGTCAGCCAGCCGGATCGCAGGGAGCTGAGGGCTGCTGCGGAGCGCCCCTTCGCCTTCTCGGCGAGAGCCTTGCCCTCCTTCAGGTCGTCGCCCAGGCTCCGGACACGATCGAGGACGCGGCGGGTGGTCTTGGCCGCCTCCGCCACCGCGAGCTGGGTGGGTGTCGGTGCCGGCCGCGGAGTCCAATCGGGCGCATCCTCGATGTCCGAGGTCGGCATGACGTTGAGGAGGATGGTGGTCAGGTCGACTCCGGAGAGCCCGTCGATCATGCAGTGGTGGATCTTGGCGATGATTGCGAAGCGGTCGCCTTCGATCCCCTCCACCACCCAGAGCTCCCAGAGCGGGCGGGAGCGGTCGAGCTTGGTGGACATGATCCGCCCTGCCAGGTCCTTCAGTTGCCCGTCGTGCCCCGGCCGGGGGAGGGAGATGTGGTGGACGTGGTAGTCGAAGTCGAAATGGTCGTCGTCCACCCAGACGGGCCGGCGGTCATAGGGCACCCACTCGAGTCGCTGGCGGTATCGGGGGATGTACTGGAGCTTGGAGTGGACGTGGGCCCTGATCCGGGCGATGTCGATGCCACCGTGCGACGCCTTCAGCGGACCGGCCTCGAAGATGGCCACACCGGCCACGTGCATGTGCGCCGTCGGGCTCTCGAGAGCCAGGAACGAAGCGTCGAGGTAGCTGAGCGGCTCGTAGTGGAACGACGGCACGACCCGAAGCGTAGAGACGGCTAGCGCATTCCGAGCCTGCGGGCTTCAGGCTCTGAGTTCCTCCACCCGTGTCAGCGCCTGACGGGTCGACTCGATCTGGTCGGCCGGCGCCCCGATCTTCTCGCGAAGACCCAGGGCGTGCTCGAAATGGAAGCGGGCGATGTCGTACCTGCCTTCCTCGAAGCGCAGCTTGCCGAGGTGCTGGTGGGCGAAAGCCTCCAGCTCGGGCACCCGCGGGTCGTCCTCCATGGCCGCGTTGGCCAGGGATC